>JAHEBL010000152.1:1572-7256 GCA_024642265.1 Haliea sp.
ACCCGGTTGGTACCGGCAACAATGCTGTCGTAGCCGAAAATCGTAGCCTGCATGCCGCTGCCACAGGCCTTGTTGACAGTGACCGCGCCGGCGGATTTGGGGATGCCGGCGCCGATTGCCGCCTGGCGAGCCGGACACTGCTTGAGGCCGGCGGGCAGTACGCAGCCCATGAAGACTTCGTCGACATCAGCCGGGCCGATACCGCTGCGGGAAATGGCGGCGGCAATCGCGGTGCTGGCGAGTTCGGGTGCCGGAACAGGGGACAGGCTGCCCAGCAGGCCGCCCATGGGGGTGCGGGCGCCATCGACAATGACAACGGTTTTATCGCTCATGTTCTGTTTCCATTCTGGTTCGTTTGCGGACTGCTTCCGGATGCCGAAAGCGGGGGCTGGCTTGCTAAAAACCGGCGGACATTTAGCCACATGCCCTGTTTTTACTCAAGGGCACACCATCGTGGCAGGGGGAGGGCGCAGGCCACCAGCAGGCTGTTCATGGTCCCCCGGTCGGAGCGAACAACTTGCCGCGCACCGCTTCGCGGTAGCTCAGGGGGCTCATGCCACAGTGGCGGCGGAACAGTTGCGAGAAGTAGCTGGCGTCCTGCAAACCCAGCTGCCAGGCGATTTCTGCAACGCCCAGGTTGCTGTGTTTGAGGAGTTCCCTGGCGTGGTTGATGCGCAGACCCTGCAGGTAAGCCTGTGGGCTCAATCCTGTTGCCTGGCGGAAACGCCTGTTGAGCGTGCGCGGGCTAAGGTCCAGCTGTGCGGCGAGCCGGGCGATGGTAAGCGGCTGGCCGAGGTTCTCCCGCAGCCATTGCTGGGCTTCGATCACGGTTTCGTCGTGGTGGGAGCTGTCCGCTTCGGTCTGGTATGCCGCCGCCCTGAAGCTGCGGCGGATCTCCGGGGAGAACTGGTTTTCAACCGCCCTGGCGATCCGCCCACCAAACCATTCCTCGCTGATGTGTACCATCAGGTCCGCGATCGAGTTGACGCTGCCCACACAATAGATGTTGCCGCTCTGGGTGATGAGGTGGCGTGTTTTAAGCCTCACCTGCGGGTAGCGCCGTGCAAACTGGTCGAAGTAATTCCAGTGAGTGGTGGCCACTTGCCCGTCCAGCAGCCCCGCTTCCGCCAGCAGGCAGCTGCCGGTGCCCACGCTACAGATGCGGGTGCCCGCAGCGGCGAATCGCCTGAGAATGTCCAGCGAACCCGACAAGGCATTGATGGTGGGCACCGGGTTGCGCCAGATTGCCGGCAGTAGCAGCAGGTCCAGTACCGGCAGTTCCCGGTAAGTGGTATCGGGCACCAGGGTGAGCCCGCTGGAGAGGGTGAGCAGGCCGCTTTCCGGCGCGGCCAGCAGCATCCGTACCTGCGGACCACTGCGCAGCCTGGCGCTCGCCATCTGGCTGGCGGCCTGGAGTATCTCCATCGGCAGGGTGACACTGGTGGCGAGGGCATGGGGATAGAGCAGTGTGGCGGCGGTGTACACGTCGTTCTCGCGCGGTAGTCGGGGGTTGGCCAAAATACCACATTTAATGGCGCATACACTATATTCGATGAAACCACGCGGCCCTACACTGTCAGCTCTTGAGTTCGGGAGTGGGACAGGGGCGATGGGCAGGCAGCGGTTACCGGTAATAGTGGGTTTTGGCGGCATCAGTGGCGCGGGGCGCAGCTCCGGGCACCATGCCTTTGACCGGATGGTGTACTCGGGGCTCGCCCAGCAGCAGCGGCAACGCACCCTGGCGGCGCTCGCGACGCTGATGGGACCCTACGCCCTGTCCGATGGCCGGCCCCGGGAACAGTACATCCTGGACCATACCCTGGTGCGGCGGATAGAGCTGAACCACTTCGATGTGGACTCTGTCAGCTGGAACCAGCGTTTCCCGACCGAGAGCAACGGACAGCCCGTCAGTTTCGATATCGCCCGCAAGCACCTGCCGGCTGTGATTCCAAAGGACTGGGTGGTTACGCCGTCGACGGTTACCCATGTCCACGTGAACATTGTAGGGCACCAGGACTTCCTGTTGCCGACCCACCGGGAATCCGACGTGAAAGCGGCGGGACAGTTACCCACCGGCTTCGACCCCGGCACGCTGTACCCCTCGCGCAACCATCCCCGCGGCCTGCAGATGTCGGTATACGCCGCCTCGGACGCCCTGGGCAGTATCGGCCTGGACTGGGATACCGTGCGCAGGCATGTCGCCCCCGACCAGATGAGTGTGTACGCCGGCAGCGCCATGGGCCAGCTCGATGGCGCCGGCACCGGCGGTATGCTCAGGGCGCGTTATCTGGGCCAGCGGGTGACTTCCAAGTTCTGTCCCCTGGGCTTCGCCGAGATGCCGGCGGACTTTGTCAATGCCTACGTGCTGGGCAGCCTCGGCGCTACCGGCGCCAGCCTGGGAGCCTGCGCCTCCTTTTTGTATAACCTGCGCAGCGGTATCGAGGACATTCGCCAGGGCAGGGCCCGGGTGGTGTTTGTGGGCGCTGCGGAGGCGCCGATCACCTCGGAAATCATTGACGGCTACTCGGCCATGGGCGCCCTTGCGACCGACAAGGGCCTGCGCCAGCTCGACGGGATCGGCGACGACAGGGAGTCAGATCATCGCCGCGCCTGCCGGCCGTTTGCCGAGAATTGCGGATTCACCATTGCCGAGTCGGCCCAGTTGGTGGTGCTGTTCGATGACGAGCTGGCGCTCCAGCTCGGGGCGAGTGTCTTTGGCGCGGCCACCGACGTGTTCGTCAACGCCGACGGCTTCAAGAAGTCTATCTCGGGCCCGGGCGTGGGCAATTACATCACCATGGCCAAGGCGGTGGCGGCAGCGCGGGCGTTGCTCGGCGAAAAGGCCTTGCGCAGCGGCGGCCTGGTAATGGCCCACGGCACCGGCACGCCACAGAATCGCACCAGCGAATCTGAGATTCTCAGCCAGACCGCCGGCGCCTTTGGTATCGACAGCTGGCCCGTTGTCGCGGTGAAGAGCTACCTGGGTCACTCCATCGGAGCAGCCGCGGGAGACCAGGTGGCGGCCACTCTGGGCATCTGGGACCGTGGCTTGCTGCCCGGTATAACCACAATTGATAGCATTGCGCCTGACGTGAGCCAGGACAGGCTGGCCTTCAGCCGTGAACACCGCGAGGTGGACCCCGCCGAGCAGCAGTACGCCATCATCAACTCCAAGGGATTCGGTGGCAACAACGCCAGCGCGACCCTGCTCAGTCCCGCGGTCACCACCCGAATGCTCCAGCGGCGTTACTCAAAGTCCGAGTGGCAGGCGTGGCAGGGCGCAAACGAGGCGGTGCGGGAGCGCCAGAAAGCCTACGACGAGGGCATGACAGCCGGCACCATAGGGCCGGTTTACAAGTTTGACCACGGCGTGCTTGGAGGTACCGATGTGGCATACGGCGACGGCTGTATCACAATCGGCGGCAGCGCCGTCAATCTGGCGCTGACCTCACCTTATGATGACATGTTGCCGGACGTCGACTGACACCCTGCAGGGTCGCTAACGCAACAATGGCTTGACGGTCTGCAGGACCGCCTTGAAGCATTTCGGGCTGCCGGCGACGATATTGCCCGACTCCAGGAAGTTCTCCGAGCTGTCGATGTCCGCCACCAGTCCGCCGGCCTCACGGATCAGCAGGGCGCCGGCGGCGATATCCCAGGGAGCCAGCCCGATTTCCCAGAAAGCGTCCAGGCGCCCGGCCGCCACGTAGGCCAGATCCAGGGATGCGGCCCCGGCGCGGCGGATGCCGGCGCACTGGCCCGCCAGGATCTCGATGGTTTTGGCGTAAGGCCCGAGCTGGTCGTCGCAGTGGTCCTTGAAGGGAATACCCGTGCCGAGCAACGCGCCCTCGAGGCCCGGTCGATTGCTCACCCGGATCCTCCGCCCGTTCAGCTGCGCGCCGCGGCCGCGCGAGGCTGTAAACTCTTCCCGGCGCACCGGATCGACGATAACCGCGTGCTCCAGCTTGCCGTTGTGCAGGCAGGCGATCGACACCGCGTAGTGAGGAATACCGCGCAGGAAGTTGGTGGTGCCATCCAGTGGGTCTATGACCCAGCGGTAGGGCGCGTCCTCGCTGCCGGTAAGGCCGGTTTCCTCGCCGAGGATGGCGTGCTCGGGGTAGGCTTTCTGCAGGTGGTAGATGATTTCCTTCTCGGCGGCGATGTCGACATCCGAGACAAAGTTGTTGATGCCTTTTGCCCTGACTTCGAAGCGCTCGAGATCATCTGAGGCGCGCACGATGTTTTCACCGGCCTTGCGGGCGGCGCGTAGCGCTATTGTGATCATCGGTTCCATGGTCTTGTCCTGGCTGGCTTTCGTGAGGCGCGCGATTATAGCAGCATCGTTGGAGCGCAGTAAGCTTGTGCTCATCTGGACATGAGGAGCGGGTAAAACGGTTTTTTCCCTGCCTATGACGCATAGGCTGTGGACTAGTGGTGCCCGGGACTGTTGAGGCCATGGAGAGCCTGCCCCGCCTTATCGGGTATGGCCCGGTCCGCGCTCGGGATACGAGCCCCATGGATGTATTCACGGCGAGTCCAGTGCGTTTTGACCTGACATCGCCGCGGAGAAGGCTGTAACCCACATCAGATTGCAGTCGTCGACATAACGGCAAGGCACCTACAACACCGGTATGGAAATCTGCTAAACTCCCGCGCCCCTGACACCCAGCCGCGCCTATGAACCTCGATAACATCCGCATCGTACTGGTCAATACCACCCATCCGGGCAATATCGGCGGCGTGGCGCGTGCCATGAAGAACATGGGTTTGTCGCGCCTGTACCTGGTTGCGCCGGAAAAGTTTCCGGACGAGCAGGCCGTGTGGCGCGCGGCTTCTGCCGGTGACCTGCTGGACAGCGCGGTGGTCACTGCCACCGTCGAGGAGGCCATTGGCGATTGCCAGTTCGTGGTGGGCACCAGTGCGCGGGAGCGGCGTATACCCTGGCCACTGCTGGACCCGCGGCAGTGTGCCGCGCGTATCGACCCGCTCTCCGGGCAGGAGCAGGTGGCGGTGATGTTCGGGCGCGAGGACCGGGGCCTCACCAATGAGGAGTTGCAGCTGTGCAACCTGCACCTGAATATCCCCACCTCCGACGCCTACAGTTCCCTCAACCTGGCGATGGCAGTGCAGATCGTGTGTTACGAACTGCGGATGTTGCTGGTACAGCCCGGGCTGCCACAAACTGAGGATGCACAGTGGGATACCCCGTTCTGTACAGTGGAAAACCTGGAGCGTTTCTACGAACACCTGGAGCAGACTCTCACCGAGATCGAATTCCTCGACCCCGCGGCGCCGCGGCAACTGATGGCGCGGCTGCGACGCCTGTACGGCCGGGTGAGGCTGGATGAAATGGAGTTGAATATCCTGCGCGGCATTCTTACCGAGACCCGCAAGTGGGTTGCGCGGGCCAATGCGCCGGATGACAGGAGTAATTGATTCATGCCCAAGCCCATCTACCTCGATTATCTTGCGACCACCCCGGTGGACCCCCGGGTGGTGGAGAAAATGGTGCAGTGCCTCTCCATCGACGGCACTTTCGGCAATCCGGCCTCCCGCTCCCATATTTACGGCTGGAAGGCCGAGGAGGCAGTGGAACACGCCCGTCGTCAGGTGGCGGACCTCGTCAATTGCGATCCGCGGGAGATCGTCTGGACCTCGGGTGCCACCGAGTCGGATAACCTGGC
>JAHEBL010000043.1 GCA_024642265.1 Haliea sp.
GCAATGAGCTTGGCGTTCGCTGCTTTCAACTTGTTACGGCCAGAGTTTACATCAATTCTTATTTACAGGTGAGTGCCAATGCCCGACGAAAACATGAGCGTCCAGTAACATTCTTCAGCCTGGCAGAGAAGTCCGCCAATTAGGACGAAGCAGACTTCGCAAGCCCCGGAATGTACTCAATGAATACTTCCGCCTTCACCTCCAAACAGCCATCCGGGCAAGGTATACTTTTTAGCAGGCACTAGCCAGTAGTGGACCATCGCATCGGATCAACAAGAGGGAATGTCCTCCGAAATCCTCGAATGCGGTACCCTTTCCGTTCCATGAGGCATCGGTCACGAAGGACAACCTGAGACATGATTACGCGACGACTCGCGCTCGCACTTCGACAGCAGGACTGGGCGACCATATTCATTGAGTTTCTCCTGGTAATTTTTGGTGTGCTTATCGCTTTGCAGTTGGATCAATGGAACGATCTTCGTAAGGAAAAATACCGGGAGCTGGAGTTGCTAAGCAGCTTGCGCTCAGACATCCGGGAGGACATCAAGAATTTGCAAAACGCGGATGCCGCTTTGCATATGGTTATGAAGTCTGGTGCAATCGCAATTGCAGCGAACGAGCGCGGCGATTGTATTGATGATTGCTGGAAAACTCTGGTGGCCTACTTTCTGGCATCACAGTGGCTTGACGTGGAGCTTATTCAATCCACGTACAACGAATTGCGAGCAGCAGGATTCCCGCGGGACGCGACCCTGGCTTCTGTACTGGCTCGATATCAGTCGTTGGGTGAGCAAGCGTCCCGGATCAATGCCGAGTTACCGCGTTATCGAAGCCTGGTCAGATCGCTCATTCCAGCTGCAACGCAGCAATACATGTGGGCACACTGTCACAAAGTGCAAGCGCGACACCAGTTTCTACTGGCTAACTGTCCGCCACCTGATGACCAAAGCGGCTTGCGAGCCACAGTAGCGGTTGTGAGTGCGAACCCAGAAGTCGCATCGACGCTAAATTACTGGCTCAGCACGGCTATGCTGGTCAAGAGTACGATGGCGGACCAGGTTGCTTATGCGGAGTCCGCCATTGATGCGATCACCGACTATATCGAGGATGACTAAGGGTGGAGTGCTGGTCATTTGCGCTTGAGACCAAAAATGGGCCACTGTCCGATTCCAACCCCTCGCAGCCCTGATGTTGAGAGACCGCTTATAGGACAAAGCCGCAAATTGCAACCACCTACGATCATGTCCGCTGTGGGGCAAAGCGGACATCCAGACTTGACCTGATAGTACACCGCCTGTCAGGTCAGGTGAGGGCTACTACACCATATCTTGCTCAGCGGAGCCCTTGGGCCGGATGATTTATGGCGCCTCATTGGGCGACATATCCACCGTCAACAGCTATGGCCTGACCGGTAATAAACGACGCGCCATCTGAACTCAGCCACACCACCGCATCTGCCACCTCTGCCGGGGCACCCAGTCTTCCAAGCGGGTGTTGTGCCGAGATGGCGCCCTCCACTGCCTGGTTGTCCTTGAGGATTCGTTCCGCCATTTCGGTGCGAATGACGCCCGGGCATACTGCGTTGACCCTGATATTGGATTTACCGTACTCGATGGCAGCTGCCTTGGTTAAACCGACAACACCATGCTTGCTGGCATAGTATGCCGCCCCAAAAGTACCTCCGACCAGACCCGCCACTGAGGCCGTGTTGACAATGCTCCCACCACCCTGCCTTAGCATGTGAGAGAGCTCGTACTTCATGCACAGCCACACGCCTTTGAGATTGATATCGATAACCTGATCCCAATTGTCCTCGGGATAATCGCAGATAGAGACGCCCACTGCGCCTTCCACTCCCGCATTATTGAATGCACAGTCCAGCTGACCATAGACCTCTATGGTTTTTTTGATCATCGCCTCTACATCGCTGGTCTGTGACACATCCACTCTGACAAAAGTAGCCTGGCCACCGGCACTCTCGATCGCATCCACAGTAGCCTGTCCACCGTCGACGTTAATATCAGATATAACAACCCTTGCTCCCTGCCTGGCGAACGCAAGCGCGGAAGCTCTGCCGATTCCCGAGCCGCCACCCGTTACCAGTGCCACTTTGCCGTCCAGTTTTTCCGTCATATGGATCCCTTATTCATCAAGATGCGTCAACTACAACGTGGAGCCCGCTAACGGCTGCCTTCCACCAACTCGAGCTGTCCCGGCTTGCGCTCCACCCAGTGCACAATCTCCGTATTGAAGGCATCGAGACCACCGACCGCCTTCAACAGGGTGTCTGCCTTCGCACGCTGCTGCCCGGATAAAGACTGATAGTGCGACCAGGGTCGCTGGAACATCCACTGGGCATAGCTGTGAATGACGCGCTCTCCGGAGGCCGACCCGGTTCGAAACGGATGCATGCCCAGGTAGCGGGGTATATCCCCGCCGGGGTTCTGCTCCAGCCATATGGCGTTATGGCGGATAACATCCAGCACATCCGGCAACTGGTCGCGACACATGGTCTTCAATATGGGCAATAGTGTCGCGGGGATCTCGTCATCCGTCAGGAAATAGCCCGACAGAGGCACGGGGTTGTTCATGCGTTCTACCCAGGCGTAAACATTGGGCGCCCGCTCCTGCATGAGCGCTTTGGGTACCGGGTCCCGGGCCAGGTGGGCGTAGAGAGGCCCGATCAATCCGAAATCACCGATACTGGGGCGGGAGCCGAGCAGAAATTCGTACTGGCTGAAATGACTGTCCAACTGGTCCAGCAGTTCCAGGTAAACCTCCTCGATCGCCGGCATGGTCTGCGCAGTAATACCGAGCATTGGCACCGAGCCGCGGAACATTTTCGAGGTGCGCTCGCCGATCAGCACTTGCTCTTGAGGGGATGCCTCAGGTGCGCTCATTCTACCGAATTCCGAAAAAATGAAATCGCGCTGTTGATCCAGCACGCTCCAGCGGTAGTGCATGGCGGGAATGACCAGCCACTCGTCTGCGTAGAGCTCAAGCATCAGCGCCACCAGTTTCTGCAACGGCGTGTCGGGGTACACCGAAACCGCCGGGTGGGCCGCCTCCAGAAAATCGATTATGTCGGTGGTGTCCTGCACAACGTGGCCGTCTGCAGTTGCCAGCACCGGCACAATAGCCACGCCTGCCCTGGGCAGAATAATCGACTTGTAGACCTCGCGGGTAGCCGTTACCTCTTCCCAGTTGAGTCCCTTGAAGCGCATATAGGCCCGCGCCTTGCCAGTATAAAGCGAATGATCTGCCCCGTATAAAATGTAATCTGCGGCCACCTTAATCTCCATGCTTGATCATTGCTGTTATGAAGTAAATTTGTTGCTCCAACCGGGTCATCAGGCAAGCCACAGGCCCGAAGCATCCACCGTCTCGATATTCAGCTGGCCGGCCAGACCCGCCGTCCGGTGCACACCGATTTCCTCCATTTCGGGTGACATCATCATATCCAGCATGGCCTGCTTCGAGGGGTACAGCGCGATAGCGACAAGATCCCACAGATCGTCCACCTGCCCCAGGGTCAGACGCGAAACCTCCGCCTTGAATACTGCGCCACCACCAAATTTGGGCAACAACCGGACCACGGCATCACTATAAAGATCATAGGCCTCCCTGCCGGTCAGACCGGTCTTGCGACCGTCCTGGTATTCGGCCTTGTCCTTGAAGCGCAGCAGATTGACCATATAGATCGGGCCGTCGTGTCCGGGCTCCAGGAAACCCGCCATCTGCTCTTTGTTGGGGTACACCGCATTTTCAACATTCATGGCCATTCACTCTCCTTGACGAGCAATCCGCGACCCCTGCATATTGTCATAGATAGTGCCACCATGTAACCCTGAGCGAATACGGCAGGCTCCCCTGCCCTCAAGACCACGGGGCTATTTGCAAGCGGCTGCCAGACGTGCAGAATGGGCGGTTCTGAAGCAAGACTGATTTCGACGCAGGAGCACTCATAACATGTATAAAGAACTTCAGGAAACGATTGACGCGATGACCGCCCCCGGTCAGATGTTCAACATCACGGAGGTGGAAGTTGCCGGGCAGAGCGTAAAAGCCTGGGCCATGGCGCCAGGCTCCCTACGGGACATCTGGCTCAGCACTGCCGGCCACGCCGACAAGGACTATCTGGTGTACCGGGATGAGCGCTGGACCTATGCCCAGGCCCACGAGGAGGTTGCCCGCATTGCCAACTGGCTGGTTGCCAACGGTATCGGCCAGCACGACCACGTGGCCATCGCCATGCGCAATTACCCTGAATGGATGCTCTCATACTGGGCCATCGCCAGCATAGGCGCCGTTTCGGTAGGGGTAAACGCCTGGTGGGTGCCTGAGGAATTGAAGTATGGCCTGAAAGACTCCGGCACCAAACTGCTTATCTGCGACACCGAGCGGCTGGCGCGCTTCGATGAGATCCGGGGCGATTTCCCCGACCTCAAAGTCGTCGCGGTACGGGTCGACGACGTACCGTCATGGGCCACGCCCTGGAGTGAAGTGCTGGCCGCGGAACCGGTCATGCCCGAGGTCAGTATCGACCCGGACGACGACGCGTGCATCTTTTATACTTCGGGCACCACCGGCGCTCCCAAGGGTGCCCAGCTGACCCACCGCGGCTGCGTCAACAACCTGCTGAGCGTGGTATTCGGCACCATGTCGCAATCCACAGCGCAGGCCAAAGCCCAGGGCAAAACCCCGCCCGACCTGCTCGGTGGCAGCAAAACCCAGATGGCGTCGATCGTCGCAACACCACTGTTCCACGTAACCGCCAACAATTGCCTGGCGCAGACCGCGACAATCGCCGGTGGCAAGCTGGTGCATATGCACAAATGGGATGCGGGCGAGGCACTGCGCATCATAGAGGAAGAAAAAATCACGGTGTTCAGCGGTGTGCCGACCATGAGCCGCGAGATTATAAATCACCCCGATTTTGCCACCCGCGACACCTCCACACTGACCGCTCTCAACGGCGGCGGCGCTGCGGTGCAGCCTGACCTGGTGGGCAAGATCGATAAGGGCGGGCGCGGCGCCCAGCCGGGCCAGGGTTATGGCATGACGGAGGTCTGCGGGATTATCAGTACCTCGACCGGATTTTTCCTGTCTGACAAACCCAGCAGCGCCGGTATGGTGCTGCCAATATACGACGTAAAGTGCATAGACAAGGAGGGCAATACCCTGCCCGTCGGCGAGACCGGTGAGGTCTGCGTGAGGGGCGCCCAGGTCATCAAGGGCTACCTGAACCGACCGGAGGCCACCGCAGAGACAATCGTAGACGGCTGGTTGCATACCGGTGATATCGGCTATATCGATGCGGATAATTTCATCTACCTGGTCGACCGCGCCAAGGACATGGTGCTGCGCGGCGGTGAAAACGTGTTCTGCTCCGAAGTCGAGACGGCGCTTTACAAACACCCGGACGTGGCCGAGTGCACCGTTTTCTCCGTACCCGACGAGCGCCTGGGTGAGGAAGTCGGCGCGGCAATTTTTCCAGCGCAGGGTACGCAGCCGACCGCAGCAGAGCTGCGCGAATTCTGCAAAACCCAGCTGGCTGCCTACAAGGCGCCACGCTATATCTGGATACTGGATGAGCCCCTGCCGCGCAACGCCAGCGGCAAGTTCGTGAAGCGCACCCTGCAGGAAAGCCTGGAGCTGGCCGATGCCGGATAGCAAAACAGCGCCGCCGGCAGAAGCCGAGTTGATGGCGCTTAAGGAGCGGTTCAAAGCCTTTATCAATGGCGAGGTGATTCCCCGGGAGCCGCTGCTTGATCAGGGTGGCGACACCGCTGAACAGGCCATGGCCGCGCTGAAAACCCGCGCCAAGGAACTTGGCCTGTGGGCCCTGGGCCACCCCGCCGAGATCGGTGGAGGCGACCTGCCGTTCATGACCTTCGTGTATATGAACGAGATCATTGGCCGCTCCCATTACGGCCAGCAGGCGGTCGGCTCTCTTTCGATGCAGGATTCCATCATGCTGCATCGCTACGGTACCCAGGCGCAGAAAGAGCAGTGGCTGCAGCCGCTGGTTGAGGGTGACATCTATCCTTCGGTGGGTCTCACCGAGCCGGAGGTGGCGGGTTCCGACCCCACCCTGATGCGCACCAGCGCGGTACTCGACGGCGACGAGTGGGTGATCAACGGCCATAAGTGGTTCACTACCGGCGCCAATATCGCCGCGTTTACCAGCGTGTTCTGTGAGACCGAGCCCGAGCAGCACAAACACGCCAAATTCTCCTCTATCATCGTACCCACCAATACCCCCGGCTACGAGATCAAGCGTATTGTACCCACCATGGGCAGCACCCTCGGCGGGCACTGCGAGGTAGTGCTGAACAACGTGCGGGTACCCCGTGAAAACCTGCTGGGCGGCCGCGGCCAGGGCTTTGTCATTGCCCAGAAACGACTGGGGCCAGGGCGCATATTCCACTGCATGCGCTGGCTGGGACAGGCCCAGCGGGCCTTCGAGTTGATGTGCGAATACGCCAATGTGCGGTATGCGCACGGCTCCCTGCTGGCGGAAAAAGGCGAGATCCAGCGCTATATCGCCGAGTCCGCGGCGGAGATCCAGGCAGCGCGACTGATGACCCTGGACGCGGCACGACTGATGGACCAGGGCGATGAGGCCCGGGTGCAGATATCGCTGATCAAGTTCTGGGGCGCGCGCATGCTGCACAACGTTATCGACCGGGCTATCCAGGTACACGGTGGCCTGGGCGTCACCAGCGATACCCCGCTGGAGCACATGTACAGGGAAGCGCGGTTTGCCCGCATCTACGATGGCCCGGACGAGGTGCATCGCATGGTCGTTGCCCGGCAATTGCTCAAGGATCCGGTGGGCAACGCCCCATGGTGACGTCACGGGGCTCCACAGGAGGTGCTCATGATACCCCAGGCGGATGACTTCAAGGCTGAATCCGAAGCCCTGTACGCCCTGCTCGCGCCACTGGAAGACGCTGACTTCGATCGGGTGACACAGTTCAGGAACTGGACCATCAACGACGTCCTGGAACATTTACACCTGTGGAACTGGGCGGCCAATGAATCGATGGTTGATGAGGCATCGCTCATGGCCTACCTCGGGAAAATAATGGCGCCGGAACTGGGGGATCTGCCACTCAAGGAGAGGGAGCGTGCCTTCCTTGACGGCAGTAAGGGCAAGCAGCTGCTTGAGCAGTGGCGCGGTTTCTACCTGACCATGGCTGATCGCTTTCGCGAGGCTGACCCGAAAATGCGCCTGAAATGGGCCGGCCCGGATATGAGCGCGCGCTCAAGCATCACCGCCCGCCTGATGGAAACCTGGGCGCACAGTCAGGAGGTCTATGACCTGCTCGGTGTGGAACGCCAGGAAAGAGACCACATACGCAATATCGTCGTGCTCGGGGTGAATACCTTTGGCTGGACCTACCACGTGCGCGGTGAACAGCCTCCGGGGCCGATGCCTTTTGTGCAGCTTACAGCACCCTCCGGCGAGGTATGGGATTATGGCGAGCCGTCCGCCAGCAGCTATGTAAGGGGCACTGCGGTGGACTTCTGCCGCGTGGTTACCCAGGTCCGCAATGTTGCGGATACCGCCCTGGAAGTAGCTGGACCGGTTGCCAGCGACTGGATGTCGAAAGCGCAATGTTTTGCCGGTGCCGCGCAACCGCCACCCGCGCCGGGCGAACGGCATATTGCAAGCCTGGCCCAGGCTGCCAACCCAAACCACTGACACAAACCACTCATTCAAACAACTCAAGGATAAACGACATGGCTATTGGAGTGATCGCTAAACTGACCGTACAGAAAGGCAAGAACGAGGAATTCGAAAGCATCTTTTCCCGGCTGGCGACTGCGGTGAATGACAACGAGAGTGGCTGTAACTTCTATGCATTACACCAGTCCCGCACTGATCCACAAAGCTATGTGGTGCTGGAGCAGTACAGTGATGCGGACGCGCTGGCGCTACACGGAAAAACAGATTACTTTCGCAGCATGGGCGCCGAACTGGCGCCCTGCATGGCGGCGGCGCCGGAGATTGAATATTTCGACGCCGTTTAACGCAGCAGCGACCGCGTTGCACCCGGCCCACTTCGAGGGTGGACCGGGCCAGCGGATCGCCGGTACCAGTGCGGTAAGCGCGTATCAGTACAGGCCGTTCAGACGCTTGTGGATGATGCCGTCGGCTTCGGACATGATGCGGTCGATCAACTCCTTGACGGTGGGAATATCGTAAACCAGTCCCGCCACCATGCCGCAGGACCAGGCGCCTATATCCATATCGCCATTCAGCATGATCTTCGGATAGACGCCGGCGACCTCATCAATAATATCCTCGAACTTGAGATCTGCGCCCAGCGCTTTCTCCTTTTCCAGCAGGCGCTCCACCGCGGCGTTGTTCATTACCCGTTCGGTATTGCGCAGCGGGCGCATCACCAGGCGGGTGTCCAGCTCCGACGCGGCAACGATCGCCTTCTTCACGTTCTCGTGCACAGGCGCCTCTTTGGTGGCGATGAAGCGCGTCCCCATGTTCATGCCGTCGGCACCCATGGCCAGTGCGGCCACCAGGCTGCGGGCGTCCGCCATGCCGCCGGAGGCGACAAAGGGAATTGACAGTTCGTCTGCCGCGCGCGGCAGCAGGATAAAATTCGGGATGTCGTCCTCACCCGGGTGGCCACCGCATTCAAAACCATCGACGGACACCGCGTCACAACCTATGGCCTGTGCCTTGAGCGCGTGGCGGACCGCGGTGCATTTATGTATTACCTTGATACCCGCTTCTTTCAGCATGGGCATCCATTGTTGCGGGTTGTTGCCCGCGGTTTCCACCACTTTCACCCCACCGTCAATGATGGCCTGGAACAGGCCCGGGTAATCGGGCGGCGTCAGCGTGGGCAGGAACGTGATATTCACCCCGAACGGCTTGTCCGTCATGGTGCGGCAGCGGGCTATCTCGGCAGCCAGTTTTTCCGGCGTGCCCTGGGTCAGGCCGGTGATAATGCCCAGCCCGCCCGCATTGGACACGGCGGCGGCGAGTTCGGCAAAGCCGACGAAGTGCATACCGCCCTGGATGATGGGGTGCTCGATACCAAGCATTTCTGTAATACGTGTTTTCATGGTTTTCTCCTGTTATACGGTTTTAATTACTTCAGTTCACTGGAACTCTTGCCAAGTACCTGCCGCGCCACGATCAGCTGCTGTATCTGCTGGGTGCCCTCGTATATATCGATAATCTTCGAGTCGCGAGCAAACTTTTCCAGCAGGTGGGCTTTGCTGTAGCCCAGCTGCCCGCAGATTTCCACGCACTTCAGTGCCACCTGGTTGCCCATCCGCCCGGCCTTGGCCTTGGACATCGAGGCATTCTTCGAATTGGGTTGTTTGTTGTCCGCCATCCACGCGGCTTTCAGTACCAGCAGCCGGGCAGTTTCATAGTCAGCCTCCAGGTCGTAGAGATCGTTCTCCACCGCGCTCATCTGGTGATAGTTTTTGTCGAAGTCGAGCTCAACACCCTTCTCCCCAAGAAGCTCATAAGTCAAATCCAGCGCCGCCCGGGCCACGCCCAGTGCCTGGGCCGCCACCATCGGCCTGGTATTGTCGAAAGTCTGCATGACGCCGCCGAACGCCTTCTTGCGCGCCTCCGCGGTTTTGGCGATCTCGGGGTTGCCCAGCAGGTTCGCCTTCGGCACCCGACAGTTCTCAAACACGATCTGCGCGGTGTCGGAAGAACGTATGCCGAGTTTGTGCTCCACCCGGGTTACTGTCATACCCGGCGTTCCCTTGGGCACCAGGAAGGACTTGATAGCCGCCTTGCCGAGCTTGAGGTCCAGCGAAGCCCACACCACCACCTGCTTGCTGCGGTAGCCGTCGGTGACGAATATTTTCTCGCCGTTGATAACCCACTCATCGCCATCCAGCACGGCGGTGGTCTTGATCGCGGCGGAATCGGAGCCGGCACCGGGTTCGGTAATTGCCATGGAGGCAAACAGCTCGCCCCACTCCTGTTTTTGCTCCTCGGAGGCGACGGCGCTGACCGCGGCGTTCCCCAGGCCAACATTGGGCAGCGCCAGGAACAGGCCCACGTCACCCCAGCAAATTTCGGCGGAAGAGACGACCATACTCATGTTGTTCGCATTGCGATTGCCACCGTCGGATCCGGCATCAGACGCAGCCGCGCGGCGATTTCCACCACCCCCCAGCAACTTGGCGAGCTCGTACAGTTCCTGCGGCATTTCTTTTTGCTCGAGCAAATCGTACTTGCGCGAAATGGGGCGCAGCCCGCCCTCGGAAAACTGCCGCAGCAGCGCGCGTGTATCTTCTATCTTTTTCGGTAATTCAAGGTTAATCATATGCCACCCTTGCCAAATTCAATGTGATCCCGCCTGGTACCATCAAGCCAGCAACATGCCGTCCAGTGTCGCCAGCGCCCGCAGATTCCGATACCACATCTCCACCGGGTGCTCGCGGGTAAAGCCGTGGCCGCCCAGGAGCTGCACACCATCCGTGCCAATTTTCATGCCGTATTTGACGGCGTTGCGATGGGCCAGAAACGCCATGCGTGTGCAATCAAGCCCCTGCTCCGCCTGGGCCGCCGCACGGTAGACCATCAACCGCAGCCCTTCGATCTCGGTAGCCATGTCGGCCACCATAAAAGCCACCGCTTGCCGGTTGGAAATGGGTTCCCCAAAGGCAATGCGCTCATTCACATAGGGAATCACGTAGTCCAGCACCGCCTGGCAGGTGCCCACGGCCAGTGCCGCTGTCGCAATCCTGCCCAGGCTCAGGACGCGTTTTATGTCGAAGTCGGGGCCCAGTCTCGCCGTCGCGGGCACGGCAACATTTTCCAGTGCCATGGCGTATAGCGGCAGTGGCCGCAGGCCCATATAGTCCTCTCTGGCAAAACTGATACCGGCAGTGTCGCCACTGATGAGGAAGCCCTGGGTGCCGTCCTCACCGGTGTCCGCGAAGACCAGCAGCAGCTTCGCATCCGGTCCGAACGCCACCATGCTCTTGGCACCCTCGATAACATAACTGCCGTCGTCCAGCAGTACCGCTTTGGTTTTGAGTTGCCGCGCGTCAAAGCCGATAACCGGCTCCATAAGGGCCATCGCCGCCGGGGTGAAGTCCGCGCTGGCAAGGGTCTGACTCACGGTTTCCTTCTGAAGGTCGCTGCCGTAGTCCATCACGCAATTGATGACGGACAGCGGCGCCAGGGCGGCAATCGCCATCGACATGTCACCGCAGGCGAGATCCTCGATATTCAAAACATTGGACACCGGGCTGCGCCCCGCCCCAACCCCGCCCAGGGCTTCGGGAATCGGCATGAAGTTCAGGCCAAGGTCGACCGTCTTCAGCAGGAAACCGTCGGGCAATGCCCCCGCCTCGTCCGCGGGGCGTGCGGCGCTCGCCATTTCCTCCCGTGCAAAACGCTGGACGACCTCCCGGGTCATCTGCTGCTCCTCGGTGGGGGTCAGGTCGAACAGTAACTCTGTCTCACTCATTCTTGTTCCTCATCGAATGTACCCGGGACCAGCTCCCGACGGCTGGGTGCGGGGACCGCACAGGCCACTGCAGCGCACCTTGTCTGTATTGGCGCTGCGGCCGGCTTTGCTCTGCCCTGCTTTCCCGTCGGATCACCGGGCGGGCCATTGTGGTACTGAATTGCCGGGACTTCAAGCCGACCACCAATGACCCCCCTTTATATTGACATAATAGGTGCCAGATAATCCACACTTCCTGCTCGTGACTGGCAAGCGACTGCTGCGGCGCCAGCTTGAGCGCTCTCGAGTGCAAATTAGCCCTGCCGGGGTCGGATATTGTCTATACTGCTGTGCAACTAAAACACAGGGACTAAACCAATGGCAGCAAACAGACGTGAATTCACCCTGGCGAGCCTGGCGGCAATTGGCGCGCTGGCGCTCAATCCCGCCCGTGCGGCTGATCCCGCGGTGAACCGCCGCATCGTACTGGCCGCGCGCCCCACCGGTAAGCCCACTCTCGATAATTTCCGGCTGGAGAACGCGCCAGTGCCGACACCGGGCGATGGCGAGGTATTGCTGCAGACCCAGTACCTTTCTCTCGATCCTTACATGCGTGGCCGGATGAGTGCGCGCGAAAGCTACGCCCCTGCCGTGGCACTGGACGCGGTGATGGTCGGGGGGACAGTCAGCAAGGTGATCAACTCCCGCAACAGCAACTTTGCGCCCGGGGACCTGGTGACTGCCTATGCCGGCTGGCAGGACTATGCGATTTCTGACGGCAGCGACCTGATGAAACTGGACCCGCGCATCGCCCAACCGTCCTATGCGCTGGGCGTCCTGGGCATGCCGGGGCTCACCGCCTATGTTGGGCTGCTCGATATCGGCCAGCCCCAGCCGGGGGATACCGTGGTGCTGGCAGCAGCAACCGGGGCAGTGGGATCCGTGGTCGGGCAGATAGCCAAACTGAAGGGCTGCCGGGTGGTGGGTATCGCCGGGGCGGCGGAGAAGTGCCGCTATGCGGTAGAGGAGTTGGGTTACGACGCCTGTATCAGCCACTACGACAAGGACATGGCGCAGCAACTGGCCGCCGCCTGTCCGGATGGCATCGACGTGTACTTCGAGAATGTCGGCGGCAGCTCATGGGAAGCGGTCATGCCTTTGCTCAACACCTTCGCCCGGGTGCCCGTATGCGGACTGATCGCCCACTACAACCAGACCGAATTGCCGCCGGGGCCGGACCGCATGAGCCAGCTGCAGGCACTGATATTGCAGCGCAGCCTTAAAATGCAGGGGTTTATCGTCAGCAATTACCGCGACCGGATACCCGACTTCGTCAGGGACATGAGCGGCTGGCTGGCCAGCGGCAAGGTCAAGTACCGCGAGGACATGGTGGACGGGCTGGAGCAGGCGCCGCAGGCTTTCCTGGGCCTTTTTTCCGGCGAGAACTTCGGCAAGCTGGTGGTGCGGGTCAATTAGCCCGGCCGGTATAAGGATACCGTTTTACAGGCACTGACCGCATGGCCAGGGATATTGAGTTGGCCGTTACGGCCTGGCCTTCAGCCCATGGCTGGCGGGCAGACGCACTGTGCCGCCAGGCAGAGACCGCGCAAGCCATGGGGTTCCACTCTTTCTGGTTACCGGAGAACCATTTCGGTGACCACCGGTCGATTCCCTCGCCCCTGACCCTGCTGGCCGCGGTTGCGGCACGAACAGACAGGATAAGGCTTG
This sequence comes from Haliea sp., assembly GCA_024642265.1. Taxonomy (GTDB): domain Bacteria; phylum Pseudomonadota; class Gammaproteobacteria; order Pseudomonadales; family Halieaceae; genus JARRPM01. Next base: position 13,185 of record JAHEBL010000043.1, read on the forward strand.
GCACAACCTCATACCTGCTGCCAATCAGGCATCCCCTGCTGGCGGCAGAGGAGGTGGCGGTACTCGATCAGCTATCGAACGGAAGATTGATCCTGGGGGTGGGCCGCGGTATCCAGGGAGCCGTTTTCGAGGCGTTCAATGTTCCGCCCGGGGACAAGCGCAAACTGTTTCAGGCCAATCTTGCGGTGATGCTGGCCGCCTGGCGTGGTGAACCCATTTTGCAGGGTGCAGACGGCAAACCTGTGTTGCTGGGGCCCCTGCCGGTACAGCGCCCCCACCCACCCCTATGGGTCGCGGCGTTCGGCCCGCTGGCACTGAAGCAGGTCGCAAGCCTGGGCCTGCCCTATCTTGCATCCCCCATCGAGCCACTGGATGTACTTGAAAAAAATTACCACAGCTACCGCCAGGCACTGCGGGAGGCGGGCCAACCCGCGGTGAGCACGACCCCGGTGATGCGGACGGTTTTCGTTACCGACAACAATGGCCTGGCAGGGGAGCTGCGTTCGCGACTGGAACGCCAGGTACCTGCCGCCATGAAAACAGACGGTGTCGCGGTGGAGGACTGGGGGATTATCGGTGACCGCCACTACGTCCGCGACAGGCTGTGCGAGTACATCGACCGCCTTGCCATAAGCCACATGATTGTCAGGGGTGGGCTGCCGGGAGTGGACGACGCGCTCCAGCTGCAAAGCCATGAGGCACTGATTTCCATCATATCGGGCCTCTGAGCTGTCAATGTCGTTTACAACGGCGCGCAGAACTGACCGGACTGGACCCTTCAGCCTCAGGCCAGCTGCAGCATGGATAAGACACACCCTCACCCCCATAGTGTTTCCGTGGCGTTTGGCTACAATAGCGACCTCTGATTCGACTGCCCGGAGGCAGAACCAGCGATGACCAACCTGATGAAGTCACAGAAACTGCATGGCGTGCTCTACGACATCCGCGGTCCGGTGCTGGATCACGCCAACCGGCTCGAGGACGAGGGCCACAAGATCATCAAGCTGAACATCGGCAATCCCGGCGCGTTCGGCTTCGATGCACCGGACGAGATCTATCGCGATGTGATACACAACCTGCGGGAGGCGCAGGGTTACTGCCATTCCAAGGGCCTGTTTGCCGCGCGCAAGGCGATCATGCAGCGCTACCAGGTGGAGGGTGTCAAGGACGTCGACGTGGAAGATATTATCCTCGGCAACGGCGTCAGCGAACTGATCGTAATGGCCATGCAGGCACTGCTGAACACCGGGGACGAGTTACTCATTCCCTCCCCTGATTACCCGCTGTGGACTGCGGCGGTATCACTCAGCGGAGGCCGCCCGGTGCACTACCACTGTGATGAAGCCAATGACTGGCAGCCGGACCTGGAAGATATCAAGAGCAGGGTTAATGCCAATACCCGCGGCATCGTCGTGATCAATCCCAACAACCCCACCGGGGCGGTTTACAGCGAGGAGACCCTGCAGAAGATCGTCGAGATCGCGCGGGAACACAAGCTGGTGATCTTCGCCGATGAAATCTACGACCGCATTCTATACGACGATGCGCAACATACCCCTCTGGCCAGGCTGGCCAGGGACGTCCTCTGTGTTACCTTCAACGGCCTGTCGAAGACTTACCGGATGGCGGGCTTTCGTTCCGGCTGGATGATGCTCAGCGGAGCCAAGGAGCGAGCCAGGAGCTATATCGAGGGTCTGGAGATGCTGGCCTCCATGCGCCTGTGCGCGAATGTACCGGCAATGCTCGCGGTACAGACAGCGCTGGGCGGCTACCAGAGCATCAATGACCTCATCCTGCCCGGGGGGAGGCTGAAGGAACAGCGCGACATCGCTTACGACCTGATTACGGCCATACCCGGCGTTAGCTGTGTGAAGCCGAGGGCGGCCATGTACCTGTTTCCCAGGCTGGATCCGGATATCTACCCTATTGAGGATGACCAGAAGATGGTGCTGCAGCTCCTGAAAGAGGAGCATATGCTGCTGGTGCAGGGCACGGCGTTCAACTGGGCCGACAAGCAGCACTTCAGGATCGTGTTCCTGCCGGACCGGGATCAGCTGGTAGAAGCAATCGGGCGATTCAGTCGTTTCCTGGAACGGTTGAGGGCACAGTAGCCTGTTATAAATTGACAGAGATGAAAGGGAGAATAGCCATGCTGGAACACCTGTATTCCATGCAAAACAAGGTCTGTGTTGTTACCGGTGGCTCACGAGGGCTGGGTGAGTTCATGGCCAAGGGCTTCCTGCAGGCCGGTGCGAGCCGGGTGTACATCACCGCGCGCAACGCCGAGGAATGCCAGGCCACTGCGGACCACCTTGCCCAGTACGGCGACTGCGTCGCGCTGCCCGGCAACCTTAGTTCGATGAACGAAATCAAAACGCTGGTGACGGAGCTGTCACGACGCGAAGCGGCCATCCATGTGCTGGTAAACAATGCCGGCACCGGCTGGGGCGCCGCACTCGACAGCTTTCCGGAAAACGGCTGGGACAAGGTGATGGACCTCAACGTGAAGACCCCGTTTTTCCTCACCCAGGCCATGCTCCCGCTACTGCGGGAGGGAGGCAGCGTCGGCGACACCGCCAGCGTGGTGAATATCGGCTCGATCGCGGGTATTATCGGCGACGGGTTCATGAACTACAGCTATGGTCCCAGCAAGGCGGCGATACACCAGCTGACCCGCAATCTGGCAAAGGATCTGGCGGAACAGCATATCAGGGTAAACGCGATCGCCCCGGGCCGATTCTTCTCCAAACTGACCGAGTATGCCAGCAATGACAAGGCGGCCTACGACGCCGAAATCGAAATGATACCGCTGCATCGCTGGGGCGAGGAAAACGATATTGCCGGGGTTGCCATCATGCTGTGCAGTCCGGCCGGTGCGTTCATTACCGGCCAGATAATCGCGGTGGATGGCGGCACCACGCTGGTCTCCTAGCGCTGCCGCTGACGATGCTCGTGCAGGCGCCAGATGGCGGGTGAACTGCAGAATCAGCCGCGCGGGGGCAGACCGTGAACCATCGTCAGAAACTCCAGTTTTGTCCCGGCCCTGCGATGCTCTGACAGCTCCTGGTACTGGGCATCGGCATACCAGTCCTGCGCCACCTGCTCGGAGGGAAAGCGGAAAATTATCATCCGGCCCTCACGGGGCGCGATGCCCTCGAACGTGACGGGCTTGTCGTCGAAAGTAATGAATTCGCCACCGTATTTTTTCAGGATGCCAAAAAAGCCTTTTTCATAGTTGCGGTATTTATCGGCGTCCGTGACGGCCAGGTTAACTACCATGTAAACGGGTATGTCCGACATTGTTTTCACCTCGTGTATCGTTCATGTCAATTGATCAGTTCAGTCCAGCCATCCACTGCGCGACAGCCTGCCCGATCTCCCGCGGAGAGTCCTCCTGGATAAAGTGATTACCCTTCACGGTGACCTCGGTCTGGTTGGGCCAGCCGCGGCAAAACTCGCGGGGCCTGCCGGTTAAAATGGAACCTGGATCGGCGTTGATAAACAGTTTGGGCAGCTGCGCATTCCCCGCCAGCCACTGCCCGTAGCTCGCAACCAGTTCCACCATGTCGGCGGGTTCGCCATCGATGGGAATCTGGCGCGGCCAGTTGAGCGTGGGCTGGCGGTCATCCGGGCTTGAGAACGGCGCACGATAGTGCTGCATCTCCTCTTCGCCCAGCTTGCGGATAATGGAACTGGGCAGCACCGCCTCGACAAACATATTGCGCTGCAGGACCAGGTCTTCACCCTTCGGTGACCTGAATCCCTGGAAAATGCCCCGTGCGGCTTCCGGCCAGTCCTCCCAGGTTACCGGGCAGACAATACCTTCCATATAGGCGATACCGCGCACCGCATCCGGGTGCTGCTGCGCCCAGTAAAAGCCCAGAGCGCTGCCCCAGTCGTGGATCACCAGGGTGACATTGTGATCGGCCCCGATCGCCGCGAGCAGGCCATCGAGATAATGGTAGGCGGTCAGAAAGCTGTAGCGCTGCGGGCCGTCACTTGCCGGCAGTTTTTCCGAATCGCCCTGGCCGATCAGGTCCGGCGCGATAACCCGGCCGCGGCCCACCAGTTCCGGAATAACATTGCGCCACAGGTAGGACGAGGTGGGATTGCCGTGCAACAGCACGATGGGGTCACCCTCTCCCGCCTCGACATAGGCGATTTTCTTGCCGTGAACATCACGATACTGCTTTTCGTAAGCCATTTCTGCGGAAATCATATGTCCTCCTCCCGGTGTTGGTCAGGTGTCACTAAATCTCGTCGATGACGGTTTTGCCCCTGCGGTAATAAACGAACGGCCCGGCCTCTTCCGGCCCGTGTCCATGCTCGAGGCGTCGCTCGACCTCGGCCAGCACCATACGGGTGATACTGGGCAGTGCCAGCGCCTGGGCATCCTCCAGCGAGACCCAATGCAGGCGCAGCAATTCGCCGGAGCCCTGGGGTGCCTCGTGCACATCACCCTGGATGAGATCGGCATCCGCCATGAAGAAGCGCGCGTCGTAGCGGCGGTTGCGATAGGGTGGCGTGATGGCGCGGGCCACCAGGTGCAGGCGATCCAGCCGCGGGTTGACATCATATTGCAGGAAGTCGCGCCAGTGGGGTGAACGGGTTTTCAGCGTGGGAGTGTGCGGCTCGCCCAGGACCAGCCCGGTCTCCTCGTAAGTCTCGCGGATCGCCGCCATCGCCAGGGCCCTGGCCCTGGTTTCGCTACAGCCACGAGTCAGCCGCGCCATCACGGCGGGATGCAAATCGTGGGGAGGGCGCAGCCGGTGATCACCTGCATCCACCTTACCGCCGGGAAAAACAAACTTGTTGGGCATAAACTTGTGTCCGGCAGCCCGCTGCCCCATCAGTATGCGGGGTTGCCCGCCATCACTGCGCACAATTATGAGGGTTGCCGCGTCGCGGGGACGTACCGCCCTGCCCCCGGTGCGATACTCGCTGCCGGCAATATACTTCGGATCGTAGGCTGGCTCAGCCACCATTGGTTACCCCGCCTGTCTCAGTTTGGCCAGTAGATATACTCATCACCCTCTACATAGGGCACGCCACCCGGTTTATCGATAAGTTGCGGGTCCTGTAACACACTCGGCCACATGGGTTCGACCTGCTGCGCATTATGCGCTGCCAGCAGTTCCTCCAGGGCAGCCACTTTCTCCGGCATCTGCGATGCCAGGTTATTCTGTTCCGCAGGGTCTGTGTTGAGATTGAACAACCACTTGCTCTGGCCGCTGCCGGCGGGCTTGTCGGGCTGGTCAGAGCGGATCAGCTTCCAGCCGTCATCGAGTACGCTCTGGTGGTAACCCTCGCGCCAGAACAGGGTTCTGTGGGGGACACCGCTTGCCTCGCCACGTACAAAGGGCAGCAGGTCGACACCATCCAGCACACGGTCCGTCGGCACCTGGGCAGCCGCGGCGGCGGCGAAAGTCTGGAACAGGTCGAAGTGGTGAACCGGGTGGGACACCACCGAACCTGGCTCGATATGCTTCGGCCATTTCGCCATGAAGGGCACATGGATACCGCCCTCAAAGTGGTTGAGCTTCCAACCACGGTAGGGCCTGTTGATATCGGGCAGGCCGATATAGCCGGCGCCGCCATTATCGCTGGTAAACACGATCAGCGTATTCTCGCTCAGGCCGTTGTCCTCGAGGGCCTGGACGATGCGACCGACGCTGCGGTCCAGTGCCCGGATCATGCCCGCGTAGACCCGCAGGGCGTGATCTTCCATGTGTGGAAACGCGTCATAGTCTTCCCGGGTAGCCTGCAGCGGATTGTGGATCGCCCAGTGGGCCAGGTAGAGGAAGAAGGGACGGTTGCGGTTGGCCTCTATCACCTTGACGGCCTCGTCGGTGTAGTAGTCCGTCAGGTAGCCGTCCGGCGCAAAGCGCTCGCCGCTGTTGAACTGGGCGGCGTAGCGGGCCGTGGCCCAGACCATCCGGTCGATACCCTCGTTTTCCTGCTTGGCATTCACCACGTCGGGATCATTCTCAGGCAGGTACAATGTACCCGCCATGTTCAGGCTGTCGTCAAAGCCCTGGTCTTCCGGGCGCATGCCTTCCAGGTGGCCCAGGTGCCACTTGCCGATATGGGCGGTGTAATAGCCCCGGGGTTTCAACACCTCGGCAATGGTGATCTCCGAAGCCGGCATACCCAACTCCTCGAATGGGGGCAGGGTCCGTGCCGTTGCGCGGTCGATAAAAGTCGGCAGCGGCGGCGGATCCAGATCATTCATCCACTGGAAGATCGTCGTGCCGACGTTCATGAAAGGGGTGAATTCAAAACCAAAACGGGTTGAGTAGCGTCCGGTCATCAGCGATGCCCGCGACGGCGCGCACACGGCATTGGCGGCGTAGCCGTCCTCGAACACCACGCCCTGCCGGGCGATTGCGTCGATATGGGGCGTCATCAGGCTGCCATCAGCGGCGCCGCCGTTGTACAGGGAGATGTCGTTGAAACCCATGTCATCGGCCAGGATAAACACAATATTGGGAGGGCGCCGATCCGGCGGCTGGCTGGCGGTGGCCGGGCCCGAGGGCCATTCCACGGGGATATTCGGCCCGATGGGTTTCACCACCGCACTCACCACGGGTATGCCCCACACCAGCAGGTTGACTCTGTTCTGCCAGCCGATGTACCCGCAAATCGCCAACACCAGCAATACAACGACCGCTTTTTTCATATTTACACCTGCGCTCCTGATGCGCGCCTCAACGCCCCGATCACAGCCGGGGACAGGACAACTACAGCAGTGAGACCATCAGGCCCCGGTTCGGTGACACCTTGTTGTCGAGCAGGTCGTTCCAGACTGAGGCCAGGGCCTGTGGGTCCCGGATCCACTCAACCTCCAGCTCGGCCTGGGCTATTTTTGCGACTTCCGCACTTGCTGTCATCGCTTTCATCATCGCCACACCCGGGCCCCACTCCGCATCGCGCTTGGCTATCTGCGCCGGTGCAAAAAAGAAGGTGGGCCTGGCGCCCGGCAGCGTGCCGGTGTCGCCGCGCTGTTCCCAGTGCGTGGCCCCGACCATGGCACTCTCCACCATATTCTCGCCCAGCAAGTTGTGCAGCGTTGTGGTCAGGCCGGAGTCGCCGGACATATCCACGTAGGCCGCCGGCAGGGTGGCGTCGATACCTGACTCCTCGCCGTAGACCACCACCTGGTCGCAACAACCCAGCCGCTCGACAAAGGCGACATTGCCTGCTGAGGTCAGGCCGACAATACGTTGCGTGACTTGCGGGTCCCGGTGCAGCATCTGGGCCAGGCCAAATCCTGTCTTGGAGGACACCGAGCCAATCAATACCTGTTTTGCACCGAAAAAGTCGTTATCCGCCAGGTAGTCATAGATCAACCAGGAGGTCGCAAACAGGGGGAACAGCAGGCAGCGTTCGATCTCCATAGCCTGCAGGAAATCGGGTTCCGCCCCGGTACGACGGTAGCCGTTGTACATCGCCGGCAGGGCCTTGCGGTGCTCTGCCACATCGAGGAACTGGTCGTCCCGCACCTTGCCGGGCTGCAATATCGCGTGGCTCGCCATCGGGAAAAATCCCCACAGGCGCTCGCCCACCGGCACCTCGGCACAGTTGGACGCCACCACATTGGCGCAACCCCAGACAGGCACCTTGCCCCAGTCGCCGTCCGCCGGATAGTAACCCCAGTACCCGATCATATCGCCGGATACCGCATAGCTCACATTGTTCGACGTCAGCCCGAAGCGATCAATGGCGACCAGCACCTCACCTTCTTTCGGCACAGGCACTGCGCTGCTTACAATCCGGGTGTTTCTGTAATCGTTACGGTCTATCCATAATTCGGTGCACTGGGCCATCTATCGTCTCCATTATCCGGCGAAAATTACCGGTGTTTTGCCTGCCATTACTGTCCACCTGTGCTCGTCGCAGTCAGGTGCGTTCCTCAACAGCTTCGAAATACTATCATCTAAGCCAGCTAATGGCACTGAAGCTGTCACTACTCGGCGCCCGCGGAATTCAGCAACAGGCTTCCGGTAGCCGCCTGTATATAAGACTCGAGACCGTGAAGCAGTTTCGCGCTCTGCGCCTTGTCATCAAGCCTTTCAGACCCACTGGCGCCATTGAGATGGTAGCGAAACAGTGCCGCATCCTGTCCCGGCGGCTCAACCAGTACCTTGTCGCCGGCAATGATGGCGACCGTCTGGTCATTGCCCGAGGGCTTGATAATGCCAAACCCCGGGTCAGCGCTGTCCAGGGCCAGCAGGTCGCGACCCCAGCACTGGTGAGTATAGGGCACTCCGAGCAGACCCATGATGGTGGGCACAATGTCCACCTGGGTAGCCACTACAGCATTCTCGCGACCGAACTGCTGCTGCAGGCCCGGCGCGATCAGCAACAGCGGCACGTAATACCGGTACAGGTTCATATCCGTCAGTTGCTCAGGCGTACCAAAGCCATGGTCTCCCACCACGACAAAGAGGGTCTCGCTGTACATCGGCAGCTGCTTCACCTTTGCAAAGAACTGGCCCAGGGCCCAATCGGAATAGCGCATGGCAGTCAGGTGCTCATCCAGGTGATCAAACCCGGTAACCGGCTCCACCGGCAAATTCGCCGGCAGTGCGTAGGGCGTGTGATTGGACAGGGTTTGCAGCAGCGCATAGAACGGCGTCTTTCCCGGACTATTCGCCAGTTCCAGTACTGCCCGATCAAACATATCCTGGTCAGATACGCCCCAGGTCGCATCTGAAAAAGCCGGGTTTACAAAGTCGTTCCTGCCGATGTAGTGCTGCAGGCCCTGATTGCGAAAAAAGCCGGCCTGGTTGTCCCAGGCGAAATCGCCGTTATAGACATAAAGATCCTCATACCCCCTCAGACCAAGCAGCTGCGGCAGTCCGGAAAAGTGATGAGACCCTTCGGGTTGCTGCATAAGGTACTCAAAGCCGGGCAGGTTGGGAAAGCAGGCGACAGTGGCAAACATACCCTGGTGGGTATGCGTGCCATTGGAGAAAAACCGGTTAAAAAGCAGGCCCTCCCGGCTCAACGCATCAAAATAGGGAGTAATGGCGCCCTCCCCACCCAGCGCCCCGACATAGCGGCCGGCGAAGCTCTCCATGAGGATAAGCACGACATTCCTGATCGGCAGTCGGACCGCCGCCGGAGTGGCGCGCCGCCGCACTGTTGCGGTACTTGCATCAACCAGTTGCTCGTGGCTCGCCAACAGCATGGCGCGCACCGTGTCGCGCGCATCGGTATCGGAGAGCCTGTTCTGCCAGCGATTGTCGCGTCGGGATGAAAAGTGCTCCTTCGCCGCATCAACCAGCGACAGGGTCGCGTTCAGGCCGAGCTGGTTGGCAAACAGCGAATCGGTGGTATAGGCAGCTCCCCAGCGCAGGGGCGGACCCTGCTGCAGAGTACCCCTGGCCAGTACAGCGGTTGCCAGCAGGCAGGCAAGACATACCAGCAGGCGCGTATACCAGGGCGAAAATCCGGCCCCGCCGGCGGCGGGGTCGGGCCTGGCCCGGCGATCCAGGCCCCTGAACAGGCACAGCAGCACCACGCTCAGCACAGCCCACGCCAACAGGTAGCGAATTACCGGAAAGCCATACCAGAGCATACTGACTACGGTGGCCGGATCTTCGCCCAGATACTGGAAAAACAGCGAATTCAGGCGCTGCTGGAATTCGCGGTAGAAATCCAGTTCAACCAGGCCAAGGAACAGTGTCACGCTGGCAAATAACATGAGCCAGGCGATGTGCAGTTCGCGCGCTGCCATTGCCCTGTAACTGAGCAGCGACAGGACAAGCGGTATGCAGATGTACGCCACCAGCCTCAGGTCGAAGCGGGCGCCATTGATAAAGGAATGAGCAAGCGAAGCTGCCGAGGTGGACCCGGCCAGTTCAAGGTTGTACCACAGCAGGGCCGCGCGCAGCAGCGTATACATCAACCACAACAACAGGGCGCTGGCGAGGGTAAAAACGAGGTGATGCCGCATTGCTACTGTGCGGACTACGCCGGCAGACTGTTTGTCCAGAACACCCATTGATTTTTACGGACCATGCCCTGATTGCATCAAAGCCACGAGATGAAGGCGGTCCAGTGTAAACGCTGGCGACGGCAGGCGGTAGGCCGTTTCTCTGCCGAGTACGACATCTGCTTGCGGCGGGGCACGGACAGTGACCCTGCCCCGCGCGGACAAAGACACTGTACTATCTGCGGCAAGCTCGCTAGTCTTCCCTCTCCGTTTCAGGAGGAATCAAACGTGTACCAGTTCAGCGAGAAGTCCCGGCAGTACCAGGCCCAGCTCAGGGCCTTCATGGATGAGCATATTTATCCCAACGAGCATGCCTACGAGGAGCAGCTGGCAAATTCCCCCACTCGCTTCGCCGCCCTGCCACTGATGGACGAGCTGAAAGCAAAAGCTCGCGAGGCGGGACTGTGGAATCTGTTCATACCCCCCAGCCTGTCCAGCTTCAGCGACCACGGTGGCCTGAGCAACTTTGATTACGCCCCCCTCGCGGAAATCATGGGCCGTGTGCTGTGGTGTCCGGAGGTTTTCAACTGCAACGCCCCCGACACCGGCAACATGGAAGTGTTCATGAAATACGCTACGCCGGCGCAGCAGGAAAAGTGGCTACCCGCGTTGCTGGCGGGCGAGATCAGTTCCTGCTATGTGATGACAGAGCCACAGGTTGCCTCCAGTGACGCGACCAATATCGAGCTGAGTATCGTGCGCGATGGCGATGAATGGGTGCTGAACGGCCGCAAGTGGTTTGCTACCAACGCCATGTACGAACGCACCCAGATCTACATCGTGATGGGCAAGTCGGACCCGGAAAACCCCAACCGCCACAAGCAGCAATCCCAGGTGCTTGTACCCCGCGGCACGCCGGGCATGAAGCTGCTGCGCCCGCTGACCACACTGGGTTACGACGATGCCCCCCTCGGCCATGCGGAAATCGAGTTCGACAATGTCCGGGTCCCGCTGGAAAACATCCTGTTGGGAGAAGGCCGCGGCTTTGAAATCGCCCAGGGTCGGCTCGGCCCGGGCAGGATGCACCACTGTATGCGACTGATCGGCGGCGCCCAGCGCTCGCTGGAGCTGGCCTGCAAGCGCGTAACCACCCGTTCCACGTTTGGCCGCACCCTGAGCCAGCACCAGTCGGTACGCGAGGATATTGCGAAGTCCTTTGCCGAGATCGAGATGGCCCGACTGCTGGTGCTCAAGTCCTGCCACCGGATGGATGAAGTGGGGGCCCAGGAGGCCAGGGACATGATCGCCGCCAGCAAGATAAGCGTTCCCATCATGGTCCAGACCATCATCGACCGCTGCATGCAGGTGCACGGCGCCGGCGGCCTGACCTCCGATTATTTCATGGCCGAGGCCTTTAACTACGCGCGCTGGTGCCGCCAGGCGGACGGACCTGACCAGGTGCACCAGATGGCACTGGGCAAGCAGGTCATCAACGCCTACGCCGACTGATATCCGGCCCGGACAGCTTCCTGCGCAGGTTTGCACAGCCATACCGGCGACATTGTGCCTGCGCAGCTGAAGTTGTATAAAGACGAGCGCTTTAATCACGGGATCAGCTGCACATTGTCCCGCAACTCACCCCGCTACCAGCAAGCCACAGGAGAACGAACATGACAGACGACGTTGTACTAGTAGACGTAGCCGATGGCGTAATGACCATCACGATCAACCGACCCGAGGCAAAAAATGCGGTCAACAAGGCCGTGGCCGAGGGTATCTCCGCTGCAATCGATGAACTGGAAAGTAATAACGACCTGCGTGTCGCAATCATCACCGGCAGCGGCGGCACGTTCTGCTCCGGCATGGACCTGAAAGCCTTCGTCACTGGTGAGCTGCCTGTCGTGGAAGGCCGCGGTTTCGCCGGCCTGGTGGAGTACCTGGTGAAAAAGCCCGTGATCGCCGCCGTGGAGGGCTATGCCCTGGCAGGAGGCTTCGAAGTAGCCATCAGCTGTGACCTGATCGTCGTGTCGGAAGAGGCAAAGTTTGGCATCCCGGAGGTCAAGCGCGGCCTGGCGGCGGCCGGCGGCGGCCTGATCAAGCTGCCCAAACAGATTCCGGCGCGCATTGCGATGGAACTGGCCCTGACCGGCGACTTTATCAGCGCCGGGCGCGCCTACGAGCTGGGCCTGGTCAACCAGGTGGTGCCAGCCGGCACGACCCTGGAAGCGGCCAAGGCCCTGGCTGCCAAAATCGCCGCCAACGGCCCGCTCGCGGTAGCCGCCAGCAAGCAGGTGGTGGCCAAGGCCCAGGATTGGGACAGCGATGACATGTTTGCGCGGCAGCAGAAAATCGTCCTGCCGGTGCTAACCAGCGAAGACGCGATAGAAGGCGCCACTGCTTTCGCCCAGAAACGCGCCCCCAACTGGAAAGGGAAATAAGGAGCAAGTTTATGCAAGACGCATGGATCATAGACGCCTGCCGCACACCCCGCGGTATTGGCAAGAGAGACAAGGGCGCTCTCGCCCACCTGCACCCGCAGCACCTTGGTGCCACTGTGCTGAAGGCGATCGCCGAGCGCAACAAGCTCAATACAGCCGATGTGGACGACATCATTTTTGGCACCAGCTCCCAGCGCGGCAAGCAGGGTGGCGATCTGGCACGGATGGCGGCGCTTGACGCGGGCTATAGCGTGGTCTCCTCCGGCGTAACGCTGGACCGCTTCTGTGGCTCGGGCATCACCTCGGTGAATCTGGCGGCGGCCAACATCCTGGCAGGCCTGGAAGACCTGGTGATTGGCGGCGGCTGCGAAATGATGTCCACCTTTGGCCAGGACCCCAACCAGTCCCCGTTCATCGACAGCGACAACTTTCACCTGCGCGAGCAGCATCCCCAGCCTCACCAGGGCGTTTGCGCCGATGCCATCGCCACCCTCGAGGGCATCGACCGCCAGGCGGTAGACGCGCTGGCAGTAGTGTCACAGCAGCGGGCTGACCACGCCATCAGGAACGGTCATTTCGACAGGAGCCTGGTGCCGGTCTATAACCTGGACGGCAGCCTGGCCCTGGACCATGAAGAGTTTCCACGCCCCCAGACCACCCTGGCGAGCCTCGCCGAACTGAAACCCTCGTTTGAGGCAATGGCCAACTACCCGCTCAACGACAGCGGTGTCACTTTCGGTTCGGAGATACGTCGCGCCTACCCCGACCTGGTCATCAACCATGTCCACCATGCCGGCAACTCCTCCGGCGTGGTGGATGGCGCAGCAGCGGTGCTGCTCGCCTCACCGGACTATGCCAAAGCACACGGCCTCAAACCGCGCGCCCGCTTTGTGGCGATGGCGAACATGGGTGACTCCCCCACGCTGATGCTCAATGGCCCGGTCCCCGCCGCGAAGAAAGTCCTGAAGAAAGCCGGTTTGCAACTGTCGGATATCGACCTGTTCGAGATCAACGAGGCGTTTGCCGTGGTCGCGGAGAAATTCATCCGCGACCTCAACCTCGACCGGGACAAGGTCAACGTGAACGGTGGTGCAATGGCGCTGGGGCATCCCATCGGCGCCACCGGTTCGGTGCTGATCGGCACCATTCTGGACGAACTGGAACGCCGCGACCTGCAGTTCGGACTGGTCACCATGTGCGCCGCCGGCGGCATGGCCCCCGCCATCATCATCGAGCGGATCTAGTATCCCCGCCAACCCGGCGCTCGTCGGGTTGGCGGCCACCCCGGTGCGGTGAAGCTGCTTTCACTGCACGCCTTTCTCTACGGGGCTGTCGCAATTAAATGGAGACTGCCATGGACTACGTCAATCTCGGCCAAAGCGGCCTCAAGATTTCACGACTCTGCCTGGGCTGTATGAGTTTCGGCGAAAGCGCCCGGGGCATGCACCCCTGGACACTCGACGAGAAGACCAGCCGCCCCCTGATCAAGCAGGCGGTAGAGGCGGGAATCAATTTTTTCGACACTGCCAACGCCTACTCGGACGGCTCCTCCGAGGAAATCACCGGACGGGCCCTGAAAGAATATTGCAGACGCGATGAAGTCGTTATTGCCACCAAATTGTTTATCCCCTGGCGGGAGGCTCCCAATACCGGCGGACTGTCACGCAAGGCGGTGTTCCACGCGGTGGACGACAGCCTGCAGCGCCTGGGCACCGACTACATCGACCTCTACCAGATACATCGCTGGGACCACGCTACACCTGTCGAGGAAACCATGGAGGCGCTGCACGACCTGGTGAAACTGGGCAAGGTGCGCTACCTGGGCGCATCGTCGATGTTCGCGTGGCAATTTGCCAAGGCCCAGTACACCGCCTCGCAACACGGCTGGACGCGTTTCATTTCCATGCAGAACCACCTCAACCTGCTCAATCGTGAAGAGGAGCGTGAGATGCTGCCACTGTGCCGTGACCAGGGTGTAGGGGTTATACCCTGGAGCCCCCTCGCCCGGGGCCGCCTGACCCGGGACTGGGATGCCGCCACCGAGCGCTCGGCCAATGACTTTTTCGGCGACTACCTCTATGCAGCTACCGCTGAAGCGGATCGAAGGGTGGTTGAAGTGGTGGCGGACATCGCCCGGGAACGCGATCTGCCGCGCGCCCAGGTGGCTCTTGCATGGGTTCTGCAACACGCCGATGTGACCGCGCCGATTATCGGCGTCACGAGGGAGCATCACCTTTCCGATGCCCTGGCGGCGCTCGAGGTGGCGCTGTCAGAGGAGGAGGTCAGCCGGCTGGAGGCGCCCTATATCCCTCACGCCGTGGTGGGATTTCAGTAGCGCCCGCCAAAACCCCTCCCGTCAGCCCTCCTCCCCGCCGAGGACACCGAAAATGTGCAGCAGGCTGGCGAACAGGTTGTAGATCGAGACGAACAGCGACACGGTGGCCATGATGTAGTTGGTTTCCCCACCCCGGACTATGTTCTGCGTCTCGAACATGATCAGGCCGCTCATCAGCAGCACGAAAAGTCCCGAGACAGCCAGCGACAGTGCCGGCATCTGGAAAAAGATTGCCGCGAGACCGAGACAAAAAGCGGTGAGAATACCGACGATCAGGAACGAACCCCAGTTCGCCGTGTTGACGGCACCCGGACTGCGCGCATACCAGGAAAGCCCCAGGAATGTCACTGCAGTCACGGCCA
>JAHEBL010000044.1 GCA_024642265.1 Haliea sp.
GCCACCGCCCTGGCCGGAGAAATACTCGGGATCGCCTGGGCGACCATCGCCTGGGGCAGGGGGTTGCGGGCGTGAAACACTGTGTCGTTCACAGCACCCGGGTGTACTTTCATCACCGTAGTGCCGGGGCCGAACTCCCAGGGCATACCCTCGTTATTGGTGGCCACGAACTGCACTGACACCAGCCGGCTTTCATCGACGCCAGCCTGCACAGAGGTGTAGGCTTCGCCGCTGGTCTTGCCGTTGATGCCCAGGGCGTCACACAGCACATTGTAAAGGGGCACCATCACCAGGAATACGAAAGCGAACATCAACACAGCCACCGCGACCAGCTTGGTCACGGTGTCTGTGGTTGGGTTGTCGCTGAATCGAATCACCGGGCTAATATCCCTTTAGGAGTGCGCGTGAGCCGGATCGATCTTCGGCGGCGTCTCGAAGGTGTGGTAGGGCGCCGGTGTGGGTATTGTCCACTCCAGGCCTTCCGCACCGTCCCAGACTTTCGGATCGGATACCGGCTTGCCGGCTACGATGGTCGCTATCACGTTGTACAGGAACAGAATTTGCGACAGGCCGTAGATAAACGCGCCGATACTGGAAAGCATGTTGAAGTCGGCGAACTGCAGGGCGTAGTCAGGGATACGACGCGGCATACCGGCCAGGCCCACAAAGTGCTGCGGGAAGAACGCCAGGTTGAAGCCGACGAACGAAATCCAGAAGTGGGTCTTGCCCATGGTTTCGTTGTACATGCGGCCGCACCACTTGGGCAGCCAGAAGTAGATCGCCGCGCTCATGCTGAATACCGCACCAGCCACCATCACGTAGTGGAAGTGTGCCACCACGAAGTAGGTGTCATGGTACTGGAAGTCCGAGGGAGCGATGGACAGCATCAGGCCGGTAAAGCCACCGATAGTGAACAGCACCAGGAAGCCGATGCTGAACAACATGGGTGTCTCGAAGGAGAGAGAACCGCGCCACATGGTGGTGACCCAGTTAAACACTTTCACGCCGGTGGGAACTGCGATCAGCATGGTGGCATACATGAAGAACAGCTCGCCCGCGACCGGCATACCCACGGTATACATGTGGTGTGCCCATACGATGAAGGACAGGAACGCGATGGACGCGGTGGCGTATACCATGGAGTCGTAGCCGAACAGGGGCTTGCGGGAAAACGCGGGGATGATCTGCGATACCACGCCAAAAGCCGGCAGGATGATGATGTACACTTCCGGGTGCCCGAAGAACCAGAACACGTGCTGGAACAATACCGGGTCACCGCCACCGGCAGCCGAGAAGAAACTGGTGCCGAAGTGCACATCCATCAGCATCATCGTTACGCAACCCGCCAGCACCGGCATGACCGCTACCAGCAGGAACGCGGTAATCAGCCAGGTCCACACGAACAGGGGCATCTTCATGTAGGTCATGCCGGGGGCACGCATATTCATCACGGTAGCGATGATATTGATGGAACCCATAATGGATGACAGGCCCAGTACGTGGATACAGAAAATAAAGAACGTAACCGACGGACCCGCATAGGTGGTGGACAGTGGCGCATAGAAAGTCCAGCCCGCGGCGGGGGCGCCACCTTCCATGAACAGGGTGGACGCCAGCAGCAGGAAGGTCGGCGGCAGGATCCAGAAGCTCCAGTTATTCATCCGCGGCAGGGCCATATCCGGTGCCCCGATCATCATCGGGATCAGCCAGTTGGCGAGGCCGACGAAGGAGGGCATGATCGCCCCGAACACCATCACGAGGCCGTGCAGTGTGGTCATCTGGTTGAAAAACGCCGGCTCTACCAGCTGCAGGCCGGGCTGGAACAACTCGGCCCGGATGATCATGGCGAACGTGCCGCCCAGGATAAACATGGCAAAAGAGAACCACAGGTACATGGTCCCGATATCTTTATGGTTGGTGGTAAACAGCCACCGGCTGAGGCCCTTGGCAGGACCGTGATGATGATCGCCCATCGTTAACTCCTCCAATTAGCCTTTCTTGTGATTGTAGACATCAATAGGCTGAATCATATCGCCCATGTTGTTGCCGAACGCGTTGCGCTGATAGGTGATCACCGCCGCCATATCAACATCGTTCAGCTGCCCGCCGAAGGCCTGCATCGCGGAGCCCGGCACACCGTTGATACCGATCTCCAGGTGCGGACCGACATCGCCGGTTGCGATGGGACTGCCTGCAATGGCCTTGCCCACACCGCCTTCGCCGTTGGCGCCGTGACAGGCAAGACAGGCGCGCGCATAGACACCCTCTCCACGTTCCATCAACTGGTCGAGGGTGAAGGTCTGCGCCATCAACTCCCTGATAGCTGCCGCTTCAACCTGCTTGTCTCCCAGCCACTGGCCATAGGCTTCGCTGCTGACGACATTCACCACAATAGGCATAAAGCCGTGGTCCTTGCCACACAGTTCGGCACACTGGCCGCGATAGACGCCCTCGGTAGTCACCCTGGTCCAGGCCTCGTTGATGAAGCCGGGAATCGCGTCGCGCTTGACCGCCAGTTCAGGCACCCACCATGAGTGGATCACGTCATTGGCCGTGATCAGGAAACGTACCTTGGTATTCACCGGTATCACCAGCGGTTCGTCCACTTCCAGCAGGTAGTGCTCGCCCTTGGGCTGTGTGTTGCGTATTTCACTCTGGGGAGTACGTAAGTTACTGAAAAATGTGACGTTTTCGCCATCTTCCGAAATGTATTCGTACTTCCATTTCCACTGGTACCCGGTAACGAGTATATCCAGCTCTGCATCGTCGTTATCGTAAACCTCGAGCAGGGTGGACGTGGCGGGTACCGCCATGCCAATCAGGATAAGGAACGGAACCACCGTCCAGGCGATCTCAACCTTGGTGCTTTCGTGAAAATGGGAGGCGACAGCGCCCTTTGATTTACGATGGTAGATAATCGAGTAAAACATCACCCCGAATACGCCCAGACCGATGATCGTGCATATCCAGAAAATCAGCATGTGCAGATCGTAAATTTGCTCACCCACATCGGTAGCACCTGGCGCCATGTTGACCTGGTTCACCTCAGGCCCGTAAGCCAGCGCGACAGCACTCGTCAGCATCAGCACAGGACCGAGGGCGAGCTTTAACAGCCGCTTCGCTTCAAAACACATTTCCCGTGTCTCCATATTGTGATAAATCATATTTCCCCCAACTGGCCATCCCGGCTCTTCAGTGGCCCGCCGCATATTGACGACGGCTGTGTTATACGAGCGACGACACACCGCCCATCTGTGGGGGCAATCGGGACGTTAACACTGCTTGAACTTGCCAGCTGATACGATTTTGCCGTCGGTGCGACATTTGGTCGCAGCGGCAAAACGCGAGGATTATAGCGAATCTCGCGCACAAAGCCTACTGAGTTGACTATCCCCCTCAAAGGCCGCGGGGCCGGCAAACAGCCCGGCGTCCACCTATAAACAAGAAGCGCCTGTGTTGGCCCTCAAATCAAACTGAAAACAGGGCGAATTGGCGTTTTGTGGCTGATTTCAGCGCCCACGATATGCCCACGCAGATAATCAAAATGGAATACCCGGTAGCGCTTTAGCGAGGATGTACTAGCCTGAACTGTACCCTTGAGCAGGCCAGACAACATCAGGTGTCCCATGGCTGCAGCAATAATAAGAGATAAAATCCACACCGCCGTCCTGGCGGAAGCCAGAACCGGCCGGCTGGGCCGCAGCCTGGAAGAGCGCCTGCCGCAGTTGCGCAACAAGCTGGTGTTACCCGAAACAGACCCGGTCGACGCTCTCTTGTCGTTTATTACCGGCTACGTTGAAAGTGTGCCCGATTGCCTGCTGCTGGTTACGGCGGCGAGCAAGCATATGGGCTTCTACGACTACGCCGCGCCCCTGCTGGAGATGGCTGAAGAGTATTTCCTGCACCCGCCGGCCGACCTGCCCTGTGACGGCGGGCTCGGAGGCCTGCTGGATGAGGCATTCCTGGCGCACCGCTTGCTGGAAGAGGTCAACGACCACCACATAAGGCACCTGCAGCGCCCCCTGTTGCCGGTGGATATGACCGAGGCCAATGTCATAGTCCACCACTTGCTGGGGGATTCACTGGCGAACAAGCTGGACCAGAAAGTGCACGAGACCGCGACAAAGTTGCTGGAGCGAGAGTATCTGTGGGCGCGCGTGAAGTTGCTACCCGCGGGCACCACCCCCAGCGGGCAGCTGTTCAAATACGACAAGTTGAGCTGGTCGTCGCGCCAGATTCGATTGCGCCTGGCCTGCGAGGCGAGCTAGGCGGCAGTGGTGGGCTATTTTTTAGGCGGATCCACGAGCCTGACCGGTTCAGCAGGTGTCTCGACCCTCCGGGCGGCAGCCCGGCTGACCCGGGTGGGCAACTCC
Organism: Haliea sp.; assembly: GCA_024642265.1. Lineage (GTDB taxonomy): Bacteria > Pseudomonadota > Gammaproteobacteria > Pseudomonadales > Halieaceae > JARRPM01. Next base: position 4,374 of record JAHEBL010000044.1, read on the forward strand.
CGCAGAGCTTCTCCGGTTTGCTGCAGGGGGGCGGCCGGGGTATCCGCCCTGTCGCCGGGTCTTGCCTCGGAAAAGCCGCAGGCAACGCACTCCCGCTGATCGGTATCGAGATTCACCACGATCTTGTCCATCTGGGCGCAGCGGGGACACACTGCACCGGCTATGAAACGACGACGATTGGTGCTGACGGACATGATCTCTTCTCCGGCAAACTGGCCAGGCTGGGAGCGGCTGGGTATTGTAGGCCAAAGACCTTTCGGAGCCCTAATCATGAAACACCATACTTCAGGCAATGTGCGCGATTTCGACGGTCACAGGCCCAGAACCGGCGCGCGGGTGTTGATAGACCCCAGCGCGGTGGTCATCGGGGACGTCGAGTTGGGAGATGACGTCTCGGTCTGGCCGCAGGTGGCGATCCGCGGTGACATGCACCGGATACGGGTGGGTGCTCGCAGCAGCGTACAGGATGGCTGTGTGCTGCATATTACCCATGCCGGGCCGTTCAACCCGGACGGTTGGCCGCTGCAGATCGGCAGCGATGTCACTATCGGCCACAATGCCACGCTGCACGGCTGCACCGTGGGCGACAGGGTACTGGTTGGCATGGGGGCCACCATTATGGACGGGGCGGTGATAGAGGACGACGTGGTTATCGGCGCCTGTGCGCTGGTCACCCCCGGCAAGCGCCTGCGCAGCGGCTACCTGTACGCCGGCAGCCCGGCACGGGAGGTCCGGGAGCTCAGCGAGAAGGAAATGGCCTACTTTTGCTACAGCGCGAACAACTATGTCAAATTGAAAGACCGACACATCGCAGAGCTGGAAGCCCCCTAGGAAAAAGCCTCAGCCGGCCAGAGCCTCGCGAACCTGCCTGATAACAGGGCGGGTTTCCGGGCGCACCCGGTGCCATATATAAAAGCTCTGTGCCGCCTGCTCCACCAGCATGCCCAGGCCATCGGCTACCGCCCAGGCAGCGTGGTGGGCGGCCCAGCGCATGAACGCCGTCGGTTCAGCGCCGTAAACCATATCGTAGCAACAGCTGCGCTCCGTCAGCACCGTGCCCGGCAGCTCCGGCATGGTGCCACTGAGACCGGCACTGGTAGCGTTTATTACCAGGTCGAAGGAACGGTCACCTATAAGCGTGTATGCACCACCTTCCACCGGGCCAATGTCTGCAAACTCAGCCGCCAGCTGCACCGCTTTGTCGGGGGTCCGGTTGACGATCAGAAGCCCGCTCGGCTTTTCCCGCAGCAGGGGCTCAAGCACCCCGCGGGCAGCCCCTCCTGCGCCGAGCACCAACACGCGCAGACCCTGTACCGCCCAGCCGAGGTTCGCGATCATGTCACGTACGAGGCCGATACCGTCTGTGTTGTCGCCCTCGATACCGCCATCGGGGCAGCGGGTAAGGGTATTGACCGCACCTGCGCGCCGGGCGCGCTCGCTGAGCCGGTCGGCAAACGCGAAGGCTTCTTGCTTGAATGGCACGGTGACATTGAGTCCCGCCCCGCCATCATCAAAAAACCGGCGCGCCGCCTGCTCAAACCCATCCGGCCGCACCAGCACCGCCCGGTACTGCAACTGCTGTCCGCATTGCCGGGCGAAGGCGGCGTGGATAGCCGGCGACTTGCTCTGCTTGATCGGGTTGCCAAATACCGCGTACTTATCAATACCACTCATTTACCACTGTTCCTTTGTCTGACTCGGGCCCGAAAACCGGGGTAGCCTTTTGCTACCGGGCTTTCAACTGCCCGCCAACCAGTCCCGGTCCTGCAGGTAATACTCCGTAAGCTCGGCTTCCCGCGATCCCGGCGTCGGCTGATAGTCATACTCCCAGCGGACCAGGGGCGGCAGCGACATGAGTATGGCCTCGGTGCGCCCGTCTGACTGCAGGCCAAACAGTGTGCCGCGGTCGTACACCAGGTTGAACTCCACGTAGCGGCCGCGGCGGTAGAGCTGAAACTGGCGTTCGCTGTCGCCGAATGCCTGGTCTTTGCGCCGTTGCACGATGGGCCGGTAGGCCTTGATATAGGAGTCGCCCACCGAGCGCATGAACGCAAAACTGGTGGCAAAATCCCATTCGTTGAGGTCATCGAAAAACAGGCCCCCGATCCCGCGCGGCTCGCGCCGGTGCTTGAGGTAAAAATACTGGTCGCACCAGGCCTTGAAGCGGGGATACACATCTTCGCCAAACGGCGCGCAGGCCTCGGACGCGACCCGGTGCCAGCTGACACAGTCCTCCTGGTTGCCGTAATAGGGCGTGAGGTCATAGCCGCCACCAAACCACCAGACCGGCTCTTCACCAGGTTTTTCGGCCACAAACATCCGGACATTGGCATGGGAGGTTGGTACGTAGGGATTGCGGGGATGAATGACCAGAGAGACTCCCATGGCCTGGAAACTGCGCCCGGCGAGCTCTGGCCTGGATGCGCTGGCGGAGGGCGGCAGGCTGGCGCCTCGAACATGTGAAAAGTTGACGCCGGCTCTTTCGAACACCGCACCTTCGGTCAGAACCCGACTGCGGCCACCACCACCCTCAGGCCGCTGCCACTCGTCGGTCAGAAAGTCGACCTCGCCGTCTTCCGCTGCCAGCTCTGCACAAATCGAGTCTTGCAGTTGGAGCAGATAGGCCTTTACCTGTTCAATCTCCATTGTCTCTCTCACCCCCCTGGTTTCATGGGCGAGGCATTATACGCACCCGGGGGCAGGAACAATACCTGAACAGGGTCAGGACCGGATTATTCGCCCGCTGGCGAGGTCCCTGATTTCGGTGGGGCGACCCGAGCTCCCCACAGCCCCGGGCAACAGATAATCCAGTTGCTCGCCAAAATAGCGCTTCACCTGATAGGCGCGGCGCGGCGGGCGACTTCCGGAGGGGTTGGCAGAGGTGGATACCAGCGGCCCGCCCCAGCCCGCGCACAGGGCACTTACAACAGGGTGTCCACTGACACGCACCGCGACGGTGGCATGCTCCCCGTGAACCCAGGCCGGCACCCGTCCGTGGTGAGGCACCAGCCAGGTGGAGGGTCCCGGCCAGCTGGCCGACAGGGCCTGGCGCTGCTCCGGGCCCAGACCCGCCAGCAGGAAATCGAACTGCTGCTCCGCAGCAGCCACAAGAATCAAGCCCTTGGCGGGGGAGCGCCCCTTGAGTGCCAGCAGGCGCCGCACCGCGCCGCGATTCCAGGGGTCGCAGCTCAAGCCCCAGACGGCTTCGGTCGGGCAGGCGATCACGCCGCCGGCGGCGATAGCCTGCAGCGCGAGCCGCAGGCGCAGTGGTGCGGGAGCGAGGGCCATATTCAGCGCTTGAGGCTGTCCTGCAGGGCGGCGTCCTTGGCGCTGATGGCTGCCGCGTTAGCGGCGCGCTCGTCCCGCAACTTCTGGCCCAGCACGGCATTACCCACGGCCATGATCTGGGCTGCCAGATAGGCCGCATTCTTGGCGCCGGCCTTGCCAATTGCCACCGATGCAACCGGAATGCCAGCAGGCATCTGCACGGTGGACAGCAGGGCATCGAGCCCGTCCAGGGACGCGTTCATCGGCACGCCAATCACGGGCTTGACCGTGGTAGCCGACACCGCACCGGCAAGGTGCGCCGCCATGCCCGCAGCGGCGATGAATACCGAGCAACCGCGCTGGTCTGCGTCCTGCACAAACGCCTTGGTGACTTCGGGCGTTCGATGAGCAGACGTGATCCTGGCCTCGAACGGGATGTCAAAGGAGCGCAGGACATCAAAACACGCCTGCATGACCGGCAAATCCGAATCCGAACCCATAACAATTGCCACAAATGGCTCACTCATTCTCTGTCTCCTGGCATATTGGCTGCGGCCTTCGATATTGGCAGGCCAAAGAGCGCGAAAGTTAACCAACTGCGAGTCACTTCGCAAGTCCGGCGACGTTCAACTGCGGATATAGGCTCCGTCTGTCCGGCTTACCAGGCCCTGCATTTCAAGGAATGTCAGCTCGGCGAGCAGCACTGCCACTGGCAGGGCGCCCTGCCGGCTCAATTCATCCACCGTCACCCGCTCGTATCCCACCAGCTGCAGCACTCGCTGTTGGCGCGCGGACAGCCCGGCCTCAACTCCCTGCCCATGCAGCGGGGGCAGCAGTTCCCGCTGTAATGAATACATCGGACCCAGCTCCTCCAGCACATCATGTATGGTCTGCACCATCTTGGCACCATCGCGAATGAGGTGCAGGCACCCTCCGCCACCGGCATGGTAAATGGACCAGGGCAGGGCGAACACTTCCCGTCCCTGCTCCAGCGCTGTGCCAGCAGTAATCAGTGAGCCGCTGGGCAGCGCTGCCTCCACCACGACTACTCCCAGCGCGAGACCGCTGATGATCCGGTTGCGACGGGGGAAATTGTGTCGCAAAGGCGGTACTCCCGGGGGGAACTCGCTGACCAGGCAACCCGCCTGCACCAGATCCCCGGCAAGCCGGCGGTGCTGGGCCGGGTAGACCCGGTCTATTCCGGTGGCTACCACTGCGATGCTGCGACCCCCGGCCGCCAGCGCGCCCTGGTGAGCGGCGCCATCGATGCCCCGCGCCAGGCCACTGGTAATATGCAGGCCCGCGGCCACCGCATCACCGGCCAGGCTGCCCGCCGCACGCAGCCCCGCGGGGCTGGCCCTGCGACTGCCTACCATCGCCAGCTGTGGCTGGGACAGAAGTGCGACATCGCCGCGGGCATAAAGCAGCGGCGGGGGGTCGTGGTTCGTGCGCAGCAGGGCAGGGTAGCGCGCATCAGTCACAGGCACGATCACGGCGTCCACGGCAGCCAGAGCTGCCAGCTGGGAATCAATATCAAACGAGCGACTTCCGTGCAGCAGGGTTTGCTCCAGATTCCCCACCTGCAGCTGCGACAGACCCGCCTCCAGCCACAGGGCAGGGCCACCGGCGGCCAGCGATGCGGGGCAGCCACAGTGCAACAGCAGCCTCGTCAGCGCTGCATCCTCGATACCGGCGGCCTGCAAAAGCAGGCACAGCCGGGTTTCTTCCATGGGCATACATCGTCCCTGATGTCGTGTTACAGAGCCCATGCAGAGGCGGCCGCGCGCGCATGCTGTCCAAAAAAAACGGGGCTCCAGGCCCCGTTAGTGTGAATACTGTTACGCTGCTTTAGAACATCAGGGGTTCTTGATTTTATCGCCCACTTTCAGCGGCTTGTCGGACTTCAGGATGATTGCGTAGCTGGCCTTCTCGAACACCTCGAACACCATAGCCAGCCCCGCCTGCACATCCGGCAGGAGCACGTTTTCCCTGGCAATCGTATCAAAAACCAGCTCGCCCACCTGGTATACAGCCAGCACCTGCCCTGCCTCCAGGCCATCGCGCCCACCCTTGTTGAGCACAACGATGTCGTTGGTGCCGATCTGGGTAACCCCGCCGGGTACGGCGATCATATAACCGTCTTTAATCTCTACATCCGGTGCACGCGGGTGGAAGGTGGCGTCGATGATCCGCTCGCGCAGTGGCAGCAGCCGGTCGGTGATGCGCACTTCTTCCGTAATGCGGGTGATTTCCAGCTCGGCGACCTGGTCGGCGCTGCTGCTCAGCAGCCTGGCATTACCGATATCCTGCGCCTGGTAACCGAGCAGTTCGTTGGAGAGCGGGTCGTGGTAGGCCTCGCCCGGTCGATAAATCCCAAAAGCGCGCTCACCTTCCGGAAAGTCGCCGCGGCCATAAACCCGGTCGCCGGGAGCGCTGAGCAGATGGCGCTGTGAGCCGGAGACGATATAGGGAGCGTTGTTCAGCTCGCCCTCGGCAACAATCCGTGACCACTTGAGCCAGGGGCCGATCTCGTCGAGGGGAATAATGGGTATCGCCAGGTCCAGGTCCGAGACCCGCATGTTCGGTTCCAGCTTGACGTCTCTGCCGCGGCGCATGCGCAGCCTGGGCTCGCCGTCGACCCAGACCAGGTAAAGTTCGTCGCCTGGATAGATCAGGTGAGGGTTATCGATCTGGGGGTTGGCGTCCCACAACTGGGGCCATAGCCAGGGTTTTTGCAAGTACATTCCCGAGATACCCCAGAGCGTATCGCCCTTTTTGACTATATAGGTCTCCGGTACGTTTTCCTTGAGTTCCACCGCCGCCTGCAGCCATGCGCTAAAAAGCAATGACAACATCAACAGGCAAACTGAGAGTGACCTTTTTTTCATTTTTTCGTCCCTGCGTAGCCTTGTTATAGTCTGTCGCAGCACCTGTCACCGCGCGGATGACCGACACCGGGACAGCTTCCCCGTGAGCTCTGCCCTCAACCTGCAGCATCGCGCCAGTGTCTTGGGCACTGGGCTCCCCGTTGCGTCAGGTAGTATAATCACTACAGTTTGCTGCCGCTATTTGCCGCTGGCAAGCTTAATGTTACTAATTCACGCAGCCGTTTTCGGCTCGATTCTGGCCAAAACGGAGCAGTTTCGCAGATGGCAGTACTCGAAATACTGGAATTCCCCGACCCCCGCCTGCGCACCAGGGCCAAACCGGTGGCGGAGGTGACGGAGCTCACCCGCCGCCTGATAGATGACATGTTCGAGACCATGTACGACGCCCCGGGTATCGGCCTCGCGGCCACCCAGGTCAACGTGCACGAACGTATCCTGGTCATCGACATCTCCGAGCACCGCGATGATCCCCAGGTGTTTATCAACCCGGAGATCACCGTGCTGGACCCTGAACTGGGCGAATATGACGAGGGCTGCCTGTCCGTGCCCGGCTTCTATGAAACTGTGTGCCGCCCCAGCCGGGTGCAGGTCACAGCCCTGGACCGGGACGGAAAGAGCTTCACCCGGGAACTGGACGGCCTGCTGGCAATCTGCCTGCAACATGAAATCGACCACCTCGAAGGCAAGCTCTTCGTCGATTATCTCTCTCCCCTGAAGCGTCAGCGCATTCGCAAAAAGCTGGAGAAACAGCAGCGTCAGAACGCCTGATGCCCGCCGCCTCCCCAACGGCCCAAAGAGCGCCCCTGCGAGTCATTTTTGCCGGCACCCCAGAATTCGCGGCCATTCATTTAAAGGCTCTCATTGAAAGTGAGCACCAACTTGCAGCGGTTTACACCCAACCGGACCGACCGGCGGGCAGGGGCAAGAAACTACAGGCCAGCCCGGTAAAACAGCTCGCCGAGGCCGCCGGTATCCCTGTGCATCAGCCGGCTTCACTGCGCGATGCGGGTGCGCAACAGACCCTGGCGGAGCTGCAGGCAGACGTGCTCGTGGTGGTGGCCTACGGCCTGATCCTGCCCCAGGTGGTACTCGACACACCACGTTTTGGCTGCCTCAATGTACACGCCTCGGTACTGCCCCGCTGGCGCGGCGCAGCGCCCATCCAGCGTGCGATCGAGGCAGGCGACCGCGAGACCGGCATCACCATCATGCAGATGGACGCCGGCCTGGACACCGGCGATATGCTGGCCGTGTCCACCTGCGAAATCGGGCAGCTTACGACCGCTGCCACCCTGCATGACCGGCTCGCAGAACTCGGCCCGCCGCTGCTGCTGCAGATACTGGCTGATCTGGAAGCCTGCCAGCGCAAGGCCCGGTCCCAGGACGACCGGCTGGCCACCTACGCGGGCAAGATTCTCAAATCCGAGGCTGAAATCGACTGGCGCCAGAGCGCGCACACGCTCGATCGCCTGGTCCGTGCCTTCAACCCCTTCCCGGTCTGCTTCAGCAACATCGCGGGCGAGAGAGTAAAGGTGTGGCAGGCCCGAGCGGCAGGCTCCGGCTCGGGTTCGGCTGCCGCGGGTACAATCCTGCAGGCGGACCGGGAGGGTATTCTTGTCAGCTGCGGAGACGGCGACTTACTGGTACAACGCCTGCAGCTGCCCGGGGGCAAACCACTGGCGGCCGAGCAGCTGCTCAATGCCCGGGGTGAGCTGTTCGCGCCCGGTCACCGCTTCGATCTGCCGGCGGACCCGGCACCCTGATGGCGTTGGACCCAAGAGCCGCTGCGGCCCAGGTTATCGGCGATGTCCTGGCGGGCAAATCGCTCAACCAGGTACTGGCACCGCGTTTGCTGCAGGTGGCGGAGCGGGATCGTGGCCTGCTGCAGCAACTGTGCTATGGCACCCTGCGCCACGGGCCACGCCTGCAGGCTTTTCTGGAACAACTGCTGAACAAGGGCCTGAAGGACAAGGACCGGGATATCCAGGGACTTATGCTGTGCGGACTCTACCAGCTGGAGAGCACCCGCATACCGGACCATGCGGCTGTGGCCAGCACCGTTGGTGCAGTGGCGGTCCTGAAAAAACCCTGGGCCAAGGGCATGACCAATGCCGTACTGCGCCGTTTTCTGCGGGAGCGGGATGCACTGGCCAGCGGCCTGACGGCCGCGGCTGCTGCCAGCCATCCCGAGTGGCTTTACCAGGCGCTGTTCGAACAGTGGCCCGCTGCCGCAGGCCATATAGTAGAAGCCAATAACAGCCAACCGCCAATGACCCTGCGCATCAATACCAGGCGGATATCGCGGCAGGCTTACCTGGACAAGCTGGCTGACCGCGGGATCGAAGCCTGGCCGGGCCAGTTGTCGCCACAGGCCGTCTACCTGGCAACGCCCCGCGACGTGTCGGAGCTGCCCGGTTTTGCCGAGGGCGATGCGAGTGTGCAGGACGAGGCCGCCCAGCTGGCGGCCCCGCTGTTACAGGCTGCTCCGGGCGAGCGCATTCTCGATGCCTGCGCAGCCCCGGGAGGCAAGGCCTGTCACCTGCTTGAGCTGCAACCACAGCTGGCGGAGCTGGTCGCCATGGATGTGGATGCAACCCGCCTGCAAAAAGTCTCCGAGAACCTGCAGCGGCTCGGCCTGCAGGCAAGCCTCTTGGCAGGCGATGCGCGCCAGCCGGGGGAATTGCTCGCGCCGGCGAGTTTCGATCGTATCCTGGTAGATGCGCCCTGCTCTGCAACCGGCGTTATCCGGCGGCATCCCGATGTGAAACTGCTGCGCAGGCAGCAGGACATAAGCCAACTGGCCCGCCTGCAGGCGGGCATTTTGCAGGGTTTGTGGCCCGCGCTGAAACCGGGGGGATTGCTTCTCTACGCGACCTGCTCGGTGCTGGCCCAGGAAAACACCAGGGTGATAGAGCAATTCATAAGCCAGCGCCCGGACGCGGCGGCGGTTTCGCTGCAGCAGTCCTGGGGCGAGGCCGCCGGCTGCGGGCGCCAGCTGCTGCCGGCACCGGCCGGTGCAGACGGGCTGTTTTATGCCATGCTGCGAAAGTCGGACTGAAACGGGCAGGTTCTGACAATGTGCACAATTACGGCAGGCCGCTACTTACAATCACCAGGTGTTTTCATTAACCTGCTCGCCTAATCCGGGCCAGTTAACACAATTTGAGCTCCCTGAGCTATGAAGATCATTATTCTCGGTGCCGGCCAGGTCGGCGGCACCCTGGCCGAACACCTGGCCATTGAACAGAACGACATTACGGTGGTGGACACCGACACCGAAAAACTGCGCCTGCTGCAGGATCGCCTGGACATCGGCACCGTCGCGGGCGAGGCGTCCCATCCCAACACCCTGTTGAAGGCCGGTGCGGAAGACGCCGACATGCTGGTGGCCGTCACCAACAGCGATGAGATCAACATGATGGCCTGCCAGGTGGCCCATACCCTGTTCAACACGCCCACCAAGATTTCCAGGGTTCGCTCGCCGCAGTACCTCGCCTACCAAAAGCAGTTGTTCAACAAGGACCACATTCCGGTTGATGTGATCATCGGGCCCGAACAACTGGTGACCAAGAATATCCAACAGCTGATCGCCAACCCCGGGGCACTGCAGGTGCTGGATTTCGCCGAGGGGAGGGTGCAACTGGTTGCAGTGCGGGCCTATCACGACGGACCCATCGTCGGCCAGGAATTGCAGGAAATACGCAAGCACATGCCGAAAGTGGACACCCGGGTCGCGGCGATTTTTCGCCAGGACCGACCCATCATCCCGGTGGGCAATACCGTGGTGCAGGTTGATGACGAAGTGTTCTTCATTGCGGCCAGGGAAAATATCCGCGAGGTCATGGCGGAACTGCGCAAAATAGACAAACCCTACAAGCGGGTCATGATCGCCGGAGGTGGCAACATCGGCGCCACCCTCGCCTGGAATCTGGAAGGCCTGTACCAGGTCAAGATTATCGAACAGTCATATGACCGTTGTCGCGTGTTGTCGGAGCGACTCAAGCACGCGCTGGTGCTCAACGGCAGTGCTACCGACCCGCAGTTGCTCGCGGCGGAAAATATAGAGGGTACGGATGTTTTCTGCGCCCTGACCAACAATGATGAATCCAACATCATGATGTCCATGCTTGCCAAGCGCCACGGGGCCAAGAAAGTCATCACCCTGATAACCAACCCTGCTTATACCGATCTGGTGGGTGACGAGATCGACATCGCGATTTCACCCCAGCAGATCACAATCGGCAGCCTGCTCACCCATGTCCGCAGGGGTGACATCAGCAACGTGCATTCACTGCGCCGGGGCGCCGCCGAGGCAATTGAAGTCACCGCTCACGGCGATGCCTATTCATCCCGGGTGGTGGGCCGTCGCCTGGACGAGATCAAACTGCCGGAAGGCGTCACCATTGGCGCGGTAGTGCGAGGGGAAGAGGTGTTGATCGCCCACAGCCATATCGTGGTGGAGACGGACGACCACGTTATCCTGTTCCTGGTGGACCGCAGTATGATCAAGGCGGTCGAGAAACTGTTCGCGGTCGGCTTCGGGTTTTTCTCCTAAGTCATGCATTTTTCCGTGTCATTCAGGATCCTGGGATTGCTGCTGATGCTGTTCAGCACGACGATGCTGACACCGCTGGTGTTCTCAATACTGGAAGATGACCACAACGTCCTCGGCTTCCTGTCGGCGCTGGCAATTACGTTCTTCTCCGGGCTGCTCATGTGGCTGCCGGTGCGCAAGGCCAGTCACGACCTGCAGATACGCGACGGCTTTCTTATCACCTCCCTGTTCTGGACCGTACTAGGGCTGTTCGGATCACTGCCACTGCTGCTCACCGACCACCTGCAACTCACGGTGGCCGGGGCAATCTTTGAGTCCATCTCGGGACTCACTTCCTCTGGAGGCACGGTCATTGTCGGCCTGGACAACCTGCCGCACTCCATACTCATCTATCGCCAGCTGCTGCAATGGCTCGGTGGTATAGGCATCATCGTCGTGGCAGTGGCGGTATTACCGATGCTCGGTATCGGTGGTATGCAGCTCTACAAGGCGGAGACCCCGGGACCCTCCAAAAACAGCAAACTGACACCGCGGATCACCGAGACCGCCAAGGTCCTGTTCGCGGTATACCTGAGCCTGACCGTTGCCTGCGCCACCACCTACTACCTGCTCGGCATGTCGGTGTTCGACGCCATCTCCCACTCTTTTTCCACCGTGGCCCTGGGCGGGTTCTCTACCCACGATGCAAGCCTGGGCTTTTTTGAGAATGACTACATCCTCATGGCCGCCAGTTTTTTCATGCTGGTTTCAGGAATCAATTTCGGACTGCACTACATGATGTGGCATCGCAGGTCTCTCGCCGTCTACGCCCAGGATTCCGAGACACGTTTTTTTCTGGCCGCTGTGGGCGTCTGTATCAGTATTACCATTGCCTACCTGGTCTGGGAGGAAATCCACGGTCACCAGGAAGCGGTGCTGCACGGCGTGTTCCAGGTCATTTCCATCATCACAACCACCGGCTACTCCACCGAGAACCTGGCACTGTGGCCCGTGATGCTTCCGATCATGGCGATATTTTTCTCCTGCATGGGCGGCTGCGTCGGCTCCACCACAGGCGGCATCAAGGCCATGCGCCTGATGCTGATCTACAAGCAGGGCATCCGGGAGATGAAGCAGTTGGTGCATCCCAATGCGGTAATCCCGCTCAAGGTGGGCCGGCGACGGGTGGAAGCCACCATCGTCAGCGCCGTGTGGAGCTTTTTCGCCGTATACACCTCCACCTTTATCATCCTGATGTTGATGCTGATGGCGACGGGGCTCGATTTCCTCACGTCCTTTTCCGCCGTGGCCGCCGCGCTGAATAACCTGGGCATGGGTATCGCTGGCGTCACGGGCGACTTCGGGTCGATCAGCGAGACCGCCAAGGTCATCCTCTGTTTTGGCATGCTGCTGGGGCGGCTGGAAATCTTTACCTTGCTGGTACTGTTTACGCCAGCGTTCTGGCGCAGGTAAGTATCACCGCATAGTCGGCCGGGTTCTCTTGATCATCTCGTAGGCGGCCTGGATTTCCTGCGAGCGCTCCGTGGCAAGTTTGATCATGTCTTCCGGGACACCCCTGGCAATAAGTTTGTCCGGGTGATTTTCACTCATGCGCCTGCGATAGGCCTGTTTCAGCTCGCGGTCAGAAGCGCTTTTTTCCACCCCAAGCGCGGCGTAGGCATCTTCCAGGCTGGTGCCCGGCTGCGCCACATAACCGTCCTCGCCATGAAAATGTTCCTGGGCCTGGGCCATCCGCAACAGCTGCTCGAGTCGGCCGGAGCCGAACCCCATCATCACAGCGATACGCTCCAGCGCCGCCTTCTCCGTCGGTTCCAGTTTCTGGTCCGCCAGGGCCACGGAAATGAGGAACAGCAGCAGGGTCTGTTGTAACTGGCGCTGGGGGCCGCAAGCCAGCAGGAAGTCCGAGATGACCGGCCGCGGCTCGAACTCGGCTGCGGCGCCCTGGCGGAACAGGTCGATAGCCCGCTTGCGCTGCGCCTGGTCCAGGTTCATGTGCTGGAAAATCAGCTCGGTGTGCTCGACCTCCTGCTCGGACACGCGGCCGTCGGCCTTGGCAACAAAACCGGACAACAGGAAGGTAGTTTCAAAAAAGCTGGCCTTGATTCGCTCGATATTTTCGGGCGACCCGAACCTGAAGGTGGCAATGAGACCCCGGTCGAAAGCGTGGCCGACCGCAACGCCGATTACCAGGCCCACTATGCCGGCTGCCATCAGACCGATCAGGCCGCCTATTACCTTGCCGTAAAACATGGGACTCCTTCCATATTCAACCGGCGCAACAGGCCAGGGCGTGCAAAATACAGGCAACTGTAGCCTGCGGGCCGCGCCCCGGGCTGCGACGCGGGAAATTCACATTCAGGGAAAGCGCGTATTATGCCGCCAAAAGAGACTGTATAATAGCCGGCTTTTTGCGGCTATAAAACGGGCGAAACCGTGTCATCAGAAAAACAGAAAGTTATTACATTTCAGGAGCTTATATTGAAGCTCCAACAGTTTTGGGCCGACCAGGGCTGTGTGGTCCTGCAGCCGCTGGACATGGAGGTCGGGGCCGGGACATTTCACCCCGCCACCTTCCTGCGGGCACTGGGTCCGGAGACCTGGAACGCCGCGTACGTGCAGCCAAGCCGCCGGCCAACCGACGGCCGCTACGGCACAAACCCCAACAGGCTGCAACATTACTACCAGTTCCAGGTAGTCATGAAACCCTCACCGGCAAGCTTCCAGGAACTCTACCTGCAGTCGCTGGCTGCGCTGGGTGTCGATCCTTCCATTCACGATATCAGGTTTGTGGAGGACAACTGGGAATCGCCCACGCTCGGCGCGTGGGGCCTTGGCTGGGAGGTCTGGCTCAACGGCATGGAGGTCACCCAGTTCACCTACTTCCAGCAGGCTGGTGGGCTTGAGTGCTACCCCGTGACCGGCGAGATCACCTACGGTATAGAGCGTATTGCCATGTACCTGCAGGGTGTGGACAGTATTTACGATCTGGTATGGGCCGATGGCCCGGCAGGCCGGGTGACCTACGGAGACGTGTTCCACCAGAACGAGGTGGAGATGTCTCGTTACAACTTTGAGGAAGCTGACGTGCCACAGCTGTTCAACTTCTTCGATCACTATGAGGGGGAGGCGATCAGGCTGGTCGAAAAAGGCCTGCCCCTGCCGGCCTACGAGATGGTCATGAAAGCGTCCCACACGTTCAACCTGCTGGATGCACGCCACGCTATATCGGTAACTGAGCGCCAGCGTTTTATCCTGCGGGTGCGCACCCTGGCCCGGGCAGTAGCGCAGGCATATTTCGACGCCCGCGCAGAGCTGGGCTTTCCCCTGGCGAGCGAAGCCCTGCGCCGCGAAGTGCTGGGCAACCTTCAGGCAGAGGCAAGCTAGCATGACGACCGCTACATTACTGGTGGAACTGGGTACGGAAGAGCTGCCGCCCAAAGCGCTTAAATCCCTGGGCCTGGCCTTCCGCGACGGCATCGTCACAGGCTTACAGGAGCGACGGCTCGCTTTTGGTGCGGTGCAGTGGTTTGCCACACCCAGGCGTCTGGCGGTGCTTATAAAAGAGGTGCAGCTGCACGCGGCGGACCAGTCGGTTGAGGTGCTGGGTCCACCTTTGGACAATGCCCGCGACGCCGCGGGGAACTGGACACCCGCCGCCACCGGCTTCGCCCGCAAACAGGGCGTTGAGCCTGACCAGCTGGAAGAGTTCGACACACCCAAGGGCCCAAGGCTGGGCCTGCGCAGCACGGTCACGGGGGCCAGCACCAGCACCAGCCTGAACGACATCGTGCAGGGCAGTATCCAGCAGTTGCCGATACCCAAGCGTATGCGCTGGAGTGCCAGCCGGGTGGAATTCGTGCGCCCGGTGCACTGGATTGTCGCCATGCTGGGCAGCGACTGCGATCACGGTGAGATACTGGGGCTGCCCACCGGCAACACCACCCGCGGCCATCGCTTTCACAGCGCTGGCGAGATAAGGCTGGAGCGGCCGGAAGACTACCCCGACGCACTGGCCGCAGCGAAAGTAGTAGCCGGTTTCGAGCAACGCCGGGAAATTATCCGCGAGCAGGTCGAAGCTCAGGCACACGCTATTGATGCCCGGGCGGTCATCGACGAAGACCTGCTCGATGAGGTCACCGGTCTGGTGGAGTGGCCCGTGGCCCTGACAGGTTCCTTCGAGGCACGCTTCCTGGAGGTGCCGGCAGAGGCGCTGGTATCGTCCATGAAAGAGCACCAGAAATACTTTCACCTGGTCGATAGCGGCGGCGCCCTCAAACCCAACTTCATCACGGTTGCCAATATAGAGAGCAGCGACCCGGCACAGGTGATTGCCGGTAACGAACGGGTGATTCGGCCACGACTGAGTGACGCCGCATTCTTCTTCGAAACCGATAAGAAGACGCGGCTGGAAGAGCGCGTGCCAAAACTCGAGAGCGTGGTGTTCCAGCAGAAGCTGGGCACCCTGCTGGAGAAAACCCGACGGGTCATGCAAGTGGCGGCGGGTCTGGCGGGGCGCATGGGCAGCCCGGCGGAGCTGGCCGAACGGGCCGCGCTACTGAGCAAAACCGACCTGCTCACGGAGATGGTGCTGGAGTTTGCCGACATGCAGGGTATTGCCGGCTACTACTATGCCCTCCATGACGGCGAAAACCAGGACGTGGCCGCCGCCCTGGCCCAGCAGTACTGGCCAAAGTTCGCCGGCGACCGCCTGCCGGAAAACCCCACGGCCTGCGCCCTGGGTCTGGCCGACCGACTGGATACCCTGGTGGGGATATTCGGTATCGGCCAACCCCCCACCGGTTCGAGAGACCCTTTTGCCCTGCGCCGCGCCTCCCTGGCGGTGCTGCGCATAATGGTAGAAAAGGAGCTGGACCTGGACCTGCGGGACTGCCTGGAGCTGGCGGCCGCCCAGTATCCACCCGGGGTAATCGCGCCAGGCGCTACCGCGCAGGTATTCGACTATATGGTGGAGCGCTTTCGGGCCTGGTATGAGGAGGAGTCGATTCCCGCCGAAGTCTTCAAGGCCGTCAGCGCCCGCAATCTGAGCCAGCCACTGGATATCCAGCGGCGTGTACATGCGGTACATGCATTCACGGCACTGCCGGAAGCACCCGCCCTGGCGGCCGCCAACAAGCGCGTCGCCAACATCCTGGACAAACTCGAGGCTTCTCATGAGTTTGGAGAAGTGAACGCCAACTTACTCGCAGAGGCTCAGGAAAAGGCACTTTCTGCTCGCATGGGAGCATTGGCGGCGGTGGCCGGCGGACATCTGCAGCAGGGCGAATACACCGACGCCCTGGCCTGCCTGGCGGGCCTGAAAGAGCCGATCGATGCCTTTTTCGACGGCGTCATGGTCAATGCCGATGACGAGGCGCTGCGCAACAACCGCCTCAACCTGTTAAGGGATCTGCGCGAGCTGTTCCTGCAGGTGGCGGATATTTCCCAGCTGGTCGTTGGTAAATAACGGGTGCCACTGGTAGTCCTCGATCGCGACGGTGTTATCAACGAGGACTCGGACGAGTACATTTGCGGCCTGGCGGACTGGCAGCCGATTCCAGGCAGCATCGAGGCGATCGCCGCCCTGTCACGGGGGGGCTATACGATAGCCGTCGCCACCAACCAGTCAGGCCTCGGCCGGGGCTATTTCGGACTCGAAGAGCTGGAGGCGATCCACGCCTCGCTGTGCCGCCAGGTAGAGGAGCGGGGCGGCCGCATCGACGGTATCTTTTACTGTCCCCACCTGCCCGAAGAGGGCTGCCGGTGCCGCAAGCCGGGCACCGGTTTGCTGGAAGCAATAGAACTCGAGCTGGGCTTGTCACCCCGGGGCGCCGTCTTCATCGGCGACAGTATCAAGGACCTCGAGGCTGCCCGGTCTTATGGCTGTCGGCCGGTACTGGTAAAAACCGGCAAGGGCATGGCAACCCTGAACGCTCTGCAATCCGGCGACACGCACGTTGCCAACGGCGCCACAATTCCCGTGTTTGAAGACCTTGCCGGCGCCGCCCGCCACATATTGCTGCAGCAACCGGCGCCAAAATGCGACACATAGGTTTTCGATCTCAGCAATAAGCCACCGATTTCTGCCCCGTTTGTTTTAAACTGGCAACAACCAAACCGGGTGGATCCATGGAAACAGACATAAACCTGCTCGTAGTCGCCGGCATTGCCGCCGCCGGTTGCATCGCTGTCGGCCTTATCATAGGGCTGCTGCGCGGCCATTTCGTCACCGACCGCCTGCGTGGCGAGCTGACCGCCGTCAACGATGAGCTCAAAGCCGAACTTGGAGAGGCCCGCAGCCATATCCGCGGGCTGGAGGTACAGCTCGAACAGGGCCGCGTCCAGCTGCGAGAGACTCTCGCGCAGCTCCGCACTGCTTCCGGGGAAATGACGCAGATCAACCATAAATATCACGCCCTGCAAAACCAGCACACACGGCTGGCCACCGAACATCGGGAGCGCCAGGACCGGCACGACGAACAGGTGCAGCTGCTGAACGAGGCCCGCGACAACCTGAAACGGGAGTTCGAAAACCTCGCCAACAGGATTTTCGAGGACAAGGGCAAGAGCTTCACCACTACCAGCCGCGAGTCCCTGGAAGCACTGCTGAAGCCATTTCGCGAACAAATCACGGGTTTCCAGAGCAGGATCAACGAGGTTCACTCGGAGTCATTGCGCGGGCATACCGTGCTGGAAAAGGAGATACAGAAGGTACTGGAGGTCGGCCTGGAGATGAACAGCCAGGCCACCAACCTGAGCAGTGCCCTGAAGGGCGACAAGAAAGCAGCCGGCAACTGGGGCGAGGCGCAGCTGCAACGCACACTGGAACTGGCGGGCCTGCAGGCGGGCGAACACTACGACGCGCAGGCCAGCTTCAAGGATGAGCAGGGCAAACGCAGGCTGCCGGATTTTGTGATACGGCTGCCGGACGGCAAAAACCTCGTTATCGACAGCAAGGTTTCGCTGGTGGATTACGACCGCGCGGTGGCGGCCGAATCAGACGAGGAGCGGACCCTGGCACTCAACGCCCATGGACAGGCTGTGCGCCATCACATCGATGACCTGGCCTCCAAGGATTACGTCAATCTCCCGGGCATCGGCAGCCCGGATTTCGTATTGATGTTCATGCCGATAGAACCTGCTTATATCGAGGCCATGAAGCATAACAAGGAGCTGTTCAACTACGGTTATACCAAGGGGGTCATCATGGTGTCACATACCACCCTGATGCCCATCCTGAGAACCGTCGCCAACCTGTGGATGATCGAGCAAAGCAACAATGAGGCGCGGGAAATCAGCAGTCGCGCAGGGGACATATACAACCAGGTCTGCCTGGTGGCCGAACGCCTGAACAAACTCGGCAATACACTCAAGGCGGCAAACAATCATTACAATGACGCCGTGAGAGGCCTTGCGGGCCAACAGGGCTTGTATGGGAAGATCGAGCGCTTCCAGCAGCTTTCAACCAAGGCCAACAAGGAGTTGATCGCGCTTGAACCGATTCATGCCGACATCGAAAACGACAGGCTGGACGGGGCGACAGAAACCCAGTCCAGCCTGGCGGAGCAGCCCATGCCACCGGCAAAACTCAAACCGATCAGTTAGGGCTGCCCAGGGGTGATTCAGAAACCCCGCTTATAGATAATCTTCTTGGCGCCACCGTCGCAGGTGCCAACCACCTTGCCGTCGAACTCGGCATCGCGATCGACGATGGTCGTGGTAAACGCCGTGACACCATTGCGGGTGATCTTGGCATCAATCTCTGCCTTGAGTTCACTGCAATCCTTCTTCTGGGCAAGGGCGGGGGTGGCACTCAGAACAAACAACAAACACAGGGCGATTTTGCGCATACTAATACTCCAAAAACGCGTCGGGATTGACGGCGGGCAATACTACGCCCGCTGCCGCCTTCGGCTCAACGGTACTAGTACCTGATTTCACTAAAACCCTGTGTTTGCAGCAACAACCGACCGCACCAACAGCTGCGGCCGGTACGTTTACACAGTCAACTCCAGCCCCCTGAGACGCTCCATAACACCGGCCAGCTGAATAGACCCCGGATCGCGTCCCCGCGCCGCCAGCTCCCGGTCGAGGGGATCGCCGTCCACCCGCTGGGCCGCCTCCTCGTAACTCTCCTCCGCCAGATCATTGCCGCCCAGTTTGGCGCAGATATCCGCCCTGGTTTCACGCAGCGTGGCGAGCTGCGCAGCAACCGTGCTGCCGCAGCTTCTTCCGGAGGGCATTCCGGCACCTGTCATCTGGGCGGCCAGAACCCTGGCCTCCCTGCGGTGCTCCCTGATTTGTGCCACCATCTTCCTCAATAGCAGCTCCTCGGAGTCGATCCGTCCAACCATTGTCAAGCGACGCTGCTCAAGGCTTGCCAGATGCGTTTGCGTTGCCGAGATATCCTGCGCCGCCAGCAGCAGTAACTGCTCCGAACGTTGTTGGACGGGAATGGCGGCAATCTGTTCCTCACGCCTGCGCGCTCGCTGCTGCGCAGACAGGATTTCGCTTTCAAGGTCCTTGCGCGCAGAGATCAGGCCAGCCAGGCACGTGCGCCTGCGCTGCAACAGGTTCTCCGCATCCACGATTTCCTGTCTGTAAATGCGGATGGCATTGGCATCGGTAATATGCTCGACGCTTTCCCTCGTGCCCGCCCGCAACAATGTATTCAGCTTTCGAAAGAGTGTCATGAGTGCCGCTCCTATTCCTTATCCATTTCGCGAATGATTTTGGTGGTGCGCGCCTCACTGATCTTGTTATGCAGTCGATCAGATTCATGCTTGTCGCGAATGGTCTTGGACATGGTGATGGTAGAGAAAACCAGGAACAGAGAGCTGATCATGAAGTAGCCCTTTACGATCAGTTCGCCGGGCAGCATGTAGATGCCCATCACGGTTGCGCCGACAGCTACGGCAAAAGCCAGTTTTACAAAGAAATCCCAGGCTGAAGTGCTGCTGTTGAGTTCGAATTGGTCCACGTCGGATACCTCCTTTGGTTTGTATCGACGTGGAGGAGTATTGGGTTGTTATGTGCCGCGCTCAACGGCAACCGTCGAAGCTCCGTCGTATGCCACTGGCAGTAGCAGGGGATGATACCGCAGCGGGTCGTACTTATGAGCGCAGGTCGGCAAATCCCTTGTAGTGCCAGTCCCGCAGCGCGATTACAGCGGTGTAACCTCGCCGTTGTTCAAACGGCATGGACGTGTCCTCACGATTCAAGAGATCGAATTCTCGTGCCAGTCGCGCCATCTTGCGACGAAATTCTGCGTTGGAGGAGTCGCACAGCATGCCATTCAATACGATCAGCTCGTGATCCTGCTGGTCGAAACGTGCGGCAAAGAAATCCCGCTGTATGGTTTTAAGGAATACCTGCTGTATAGGTCCATTTGGCAACCAGCCGAAGTTGGGCGCCACCAGAAGTTTTATCCGGTTATTGGGCTGCAACTCTATGAGCCTGAGCCGATCGAGTTTCGCCAACATCTGCACCAGCTGGTGCGGCTCAAAAACATAAAATTCGAGAATATTTTCAAAGCTCCAGCGGTTGAGTATACAAACGGTAACCACGAGCAGGCCCAGGTCTTCAGCAATTTCGCGCTCCTGCGCCTCGGTCAGTGCCCGCAGGCGCTTGCCCGAGCTCTCCATCAACTGCAACAGGCCTGACAAGTCCATGTCGCACAGCGCACAGATTCGATCGACTTCGGCCAGGGTAAATTCCCGCCTGGAAAATTTGCGCTTCACAGAGGACTCGGACAGGCCCATACCGGCGGCAACGCCAGCATAGGTCATGCGAGACGATTTGAGCGCGGCTTTCAGTGCATCTACCAAAGCTACAACCTGAGCCATTCCACACCCCGGATGAAAGAAAGTATCAGCCCATGGTACCAAAGGTCTTGGAGGCTACTGCAACTGTTTATATAGTGTGAGGCTGCTGTCGGGGTGGGTAGCATCCCCTGTAACCCCACCCTTCGGAGAAACGCATGAGCTTCAAGCAGAAAGGGTTTCTGCCCTATATAACAGTTGTGTTTCTGAATGCCTTTGTCGATCTAGGGCATAAAATTGTCATCCAGAACGCCATCTTCAAAAGCTATGACGGGCAGCAGCAGGTGGTGCTGACCGCGATAGTCAATGGCCTCATACTGTTACCATTCATCCTGCTGTTCTCGCCCGCGGGTTTCCTGGCTGACAAGTTCGCGAAGCATCGCATCATACGACACTCGGCGTTGATCGCAGTTGCCGCCACGCTGTTGATCACCTTTTCCTACTATCAGGGATGGTTCTGGGCGGCATTCGGCCTCACCTTCGCCCTGGCAATGCAAAGCGCCATCTACAGCCCGGCCAAATACGGTTACATCAAGGAGCTGGTCGGAAGCGGCAACCTGGCGTCGGCAAACGGTATTGTCCAGGCGGTCACGATAGCGGGCATCCTGCTGGGCACGTTCGTTTTTTCGATACTGTTCGAAGCGCTCTTTCCGGGGGACGGGACCACCGGTACCGGCGACACCATGTACAGCGTCGCGCCCATCGGCTGGGTGCTGGTCGCGCTGGCCACTCTCGAGTGGTTTTCCACGGCGTTTTTACCGGATCGCCAGCACGGCAGTACAACTGAAACTTTCGAACTGGGAAACTACTTCAGGCTACATTACCTGCGGCGCAATCTGCGGGTCCTCAACACCAACAGCACGATCTGGCTATCGATCATCGGCCTCTCGACGTTCTGGGCGATCTCGCAGGTCATGCTGGCCGCGTTTCCCGCATTTGCCAAGGACACCCTGAATATCACCAACACAGTAGTTATCCAGGGTATTCTGGCCTGTTCGGGTGCCGGTATCGTTATTGGCTCCCTGCTGGCCGGACGGGCCTCGCGTAACTATATAGAGACCGGGCTGATTCCCCTGGGCGCGGTGGGTATAGCCTTCGGCATCGCGATACTGCCTGGCCTCGACAGTGCCTACAGCATGGGCGCGATATTTGTACTTGTAGGCGCCATGGGCGGTCTGTTCATCGTGCCGCTGAACTCACTTATCCAGTTCCAGGCGCCCGAGAGCCAGTTGGGCACCGTACTGGCCGGTAACAACTGGATACAGAACGTGGCAATGCTCGGTGCCCTCGCTCTGACGGTGGCGTTTTCTATCGCGGGCATCGACAGTGTGGGCCTGTTCTACATTCTCACCGCTGCCGCCATTATCGGCACCGGCTATACCGTACGAAAACTGCCCCATTCCATGGCACGCATTCTGGCCACGTTAATCCTCAAGCGCCGCTACCGCATTCAGGTTATCGGCTTCGACAACATTCCCCAGGCGGGCGCCACGCTGCTGCTCGGCAATCATATTTCATGGATAGACTGGGCCCTGGTACAAATAGCCTGCCCCCGTCCCATTCGCTTCGTAATGCTCAGGCGCATCTACGAGACATGGTATCTCAAACCGTTTTTCAGGGCGTTTGGTGTGGTTCCTATCGCCGCCGGGCAGAGTCAGGAAAGCCTGCAGACGATCAATGCGCTGCTACGGAAGGGGGAGTGTGTGTGTCTCTTTCCGGAAGGGGCCATCAGTCGTAATGGCCACCTGGGTAAATTTCATAGCGGCTATGAGCGGACGCTCGAAGGGGTAGAGCGGGGCGTTATTGTACCGTTCTACCTGCACGGTTTGTGGGGCAGCAGCCTTTCACGTGCCGATGAGGGCCTGCGCAAAGCGCGGACGCCCGACCTCAAGCGGGACCTGGTCGTCGCCTTTGGACCCCGGCTACCACTGGATACATCGGCAAAACAACTCAAGCAGAAAGTATTCGAGCTGTCCATTACTGCATGGCAGTCATACAGCGAGCAGCTGGAGCCAATTCCCCTGGCCTGGCTACATACTGCCAGGCGCAGGCCCTCACAGAGGTGCATAGTGGACGACTCGAGAACAGCGCTGACCAACTCACAGCTGGTGGCTACCGTGGCAGGCTTGAGCCGGCATTTGCAGCTGCCAGCTGATGCCCACCATATCGGCATCCTGCTGCCAGCCAGCACTGCGGCTGCCCAGGTCATTCTGGCACTGCAGTTACGCGGCAAGGTGGTAGTGCCACTCAATCACACGCTTCCCGCAGATGTCTTCAGCACCATGCTGCAGGCGAGCTCTGTTGAACATGTGCTTACATCGCACGCCTATCAGGCCACCCTGATGGACACCGGTATCGGCGTCGACAAGTTGCTGCAGGGCACAGATATTATCTATATCGAGGACTGCGCCAGGGACATAAAGCGCTGGCGCTACCTGATTGATACCGTTCTTTTCCGAGTGTTGCCGGCGTCCTGGTTTTATCGACTGCGCGGACAACCCGTGCGTGCGGAAGACCCCGCAGCCATACTGCTGGGGGACGGTGAGGAATCGGCCCCGCAGGCCGTGCTGTTGTCGCACCGCAATATCATGGCCAACTGCAAACAGATGTCGGACGTGCTTAATACCCGCCTGGACGACGTCATTTTGTCCTGCATACCCCTTTACCACCCGCTCGGGCTGACGCTCACCACCATAATGCCACTGGTTGAAGGCATCCCGATGGTCTGTCATGCGGACCCCCTGGACTCACTGGGCGTCGCCAGGTCAGCGGCCAGGCACAGCGCAACCGTGTTGCCCGCCTCCCCGCTGACGCTGGGACTTTATGCCAGCAACAATAACATTCACTCCCTCATGCTGGATTCATTGCGGCTGGTGGTCTCTGGCGCAGAGCCGCTACCGGATGACATACGGCGTGCGTTTGAACAAAAATTCGGCAAGCGCATTTACGAGGGCTACGGCGCCGCGGAAACCACCACTGTCGCCACCGTTAACATTCCGGATGCCATGGACACCAGCGACTGGAAGGTACAGCAGGGTAATATTCCGGGCACCATGGGGATGCCACTGCCGGGTACAGGCCTGAGGATAACTGACGAACACAGCGGTGAGGAGCTGCCACTGGGCGCGGACGGCCTGCTGATGGTCTGCGGTAGCCAGGTCATGTCCGGCTACCTGAATGCACCGGAAAAGACGGCAGCGGCGCTGGTCGAAATTGACGGCCAGCGATGGTTCAGGACCAG
>JAHEBL010000153.1:0-4827 GCA_024642265.1 Haliea sp.
TGAAATCCTTGAACTCGCCGGCATCCATGAACATGCCGTGCTCCGCACAGGCTTCGAACCATATATGCTTCTGCTTGGGGTCGTGGCCTTTTTCCATCCGCTTGCCACAGTGCGGGCAGTCGATATCCGCATGGCTGTCCCACTTCCAGCCCTCGGTGGCATTGCCTACATCGATGGCCTCGCTGCCCTTGATACCCTTGAGCTGATGGGCTTCATCGAGATCAAACCAGATACCCTTGCAGTGCGAGCAGCGATCGATGGTCACTTCACCGTGGACCACCTCCTCCATGCCGTGATGGCACTTCGGGCACTTCAAACTGTGCGAATCAGCGTTGTATTCCATTTTATTCCCTCTTATTTGGACCGCGAAGAGGCCTAAGTATAACCCTGCGCGGGTTATTTTCCACCTATATGGGGGGACTCTTTCACTGCCCGCAAGCCGCTTCACCCGCCCCGGGGGTCAGGCGACACTGCTTTGGCACCGCGGGAGATCAATACGGTCGTATCGAACAGGGCACCCGGCAGCTCGATACCCCCCTTGCAGGCGAGGTAGCGGGGCGACCACTGGGGTCCGAACTTCTCTTTATAGTGGCGCAGGCCTTCAAAATTGTAGAAATGTTCGCCAAAGCGGTACACCAGGTTGCCCAGCCTGTCCCAGGCCGGCGCCAGCGAGTGCCGCTCCAGTCCGGCCAACGGCGCCATGCCGAGGCTGAACCACCTGAACCCTTGCTCACGACCCCACAGCATCGCCTCGGTAAACAGGAAGTCCATTACTCCACCGGGCGCATCATTACCAAAACGCATCAGGTCCACCGACAGTTCCTGGTGCTCCGCCCCCTGCCACAGGTTGGCGAAGGCCACTATTCGCCCCTCGACCCGCACCACCGCACAGTCAAAGTTTGCCAGGTAGGCAGGGTCAAAAAACCCCAGCGAAAAGCCTTTCTCGCGCACGCCCTTGGCCGCCAGCCACTGGTCGGACACCTTTTTCAGCTCAGGCACGATCCCCGGCACTTCGCTCGACGGCACCACAGCGAATTCGGCACCGTCGCGCCGGGACCGGCTCACGGCATGCCTGAGGCCGGCGCGGCTGCTGGCTGCCAGGTCGAAGTCGGTGAGATCGACCCTGGCCTCCTCACCCAGCTTGGAGAAGGACAGTCCCAGGTCAATGTAGATTGGCAGGCAACTGTCAGCCACCTCATAAAAAACGCAGCGAACATTGCTGGTGTCACAGAGTTCGCGAAAACTCCAGGCCAGTTCCTCAAAACGTGCGGGATCGCCCAGCGGATCGCCCATGGCTATGAAACTGCCCCCGCTGCCCTGGTACATAAGCAGCGCATCCCCGGCGGGGTGAAACAGAAACTGCTTGTCCCCCAGCAGGGCAAGGTTGGCGCCGCTGCCAGCGGAACGCATGACAACCGGCCGGGCGCGGGCGAGTTCGTCTCCGACAGCGGCTACTCCCGCGGCAGAGTGTCCACGCAGCAGGCGCAACAGGGCGAAGACACCCACCACCACCAGCATCAGCAGGCCGGCGCGCAACATCCGCGAGGCGTCGCCATCCAGTGTGAACTGCCACCAGAGCTGGCCGGAGTATTCCACTTCCTGGTGCACAAATATGGCAAGCCCGGCGGCCACTGTCAGCACCAGCATGATACTCAACACCCAACCGGCATCGAAACGCTGGTCCAGCAACCCCCTGCCGCGGTAGAACTCGCCGCGCGACAGCCAGGTCAGCAGCAATACCAGCAGCATAAAGGATGCCTGCAGCACACTGTCGCGGTGCACAAACATCAGCAGTGAACCGACTGCCAACAACACCAGGGTCGCCCGGTAGGCCCCGTGCAGGCGGCGGTAGAGCCCCCGGGCAATCAGCAGCAGAGCCACGCCTATGGCGCTGCTCAGCAAATGGGACATTTCGAGCAACGGCACCGGAATCACCGCGCCCAGTAAACGTTCCTCAAGCGGCGAGAGCGGAATCGCAGCCCCTATCGCCAGATACGCGCCCACAAAGAACACTACCGCGCTGACCGCCAGAGGAACGATACGCGCACCCCAGGCCAGGCCCGTCTCGGACAGTGTCTGCAGCTTCGACCTGTGCTCCATTAACTCGTGGCCGACCACGAGCACCAGGGCCAGCATGAGCGGAATCAGGTAATAAATCAGGCGATAGGCCAGGATCGAGCCAAGCAGCACCGCTACAGGCACATCGGGCATCAGCAACAGCATGGCCGACTCGAAGACACCCACCGCCCCGGGCACGTTACTGATGACACCGGCCACCATGGCCAGCAGGTAAGCACCCAGGAAAGGCAGGAAAGATACACCGGCTGAAGCGTGCAGCAATACGTACAGCACGGACGATGCCGCCACCAGGTCGGCGCTGCCCAGCAGGCACTGGGCCACGGCCGTCCTCGGGCCGGGTGGCTGCAACACCCGGCTCCCTAGCTGCAACGCTTTTCGCGCAATGACATTCCAGGCGACATACGCCAGGGGAACCATGAGCAGGCAGACCGCGAGCAACTGCAGCCAAACTTTGCCGATCGGCAAGACCGTAAGCGCCGCCGAATCGACGAGCAGGGTTATACCCAGAAGAATCGCCGCACCCAGGCCAAAGGTCAGTGGAATAAAGCCGACCAGGAGGGCAATACGGGAGGCCGACAGGCCCGCGAGACTATAGGCCCTGTAGCGTATCGCCCCGCCCGAGAGAAAAGACAGGCCGACATTGTGCCCTATTGCGAAGGCAGCAAAGGAGACCGGCGCCACCCTCGGGTATTGCAGGGCGTTGCCGACATACCGCAAACCGATAAAGTCATAAAGAGTCAGGATGCCATAGCTGGCGACCGCGAGCAGGCCGCTGCCCAGCAATACAGCCGGCGAAAAGGATTTGAATTCGGTGACGACGTCCTTGAGGGATATGGTCTGGGCTTCTTTGGCCAGGATCCAGATAGCCATGCAGAAAATACCGACCGCCGCCGCCGGCACTAACATATGTGCGATCTGGCGCGGCTGTCTGCTCACCGGGCGCGGACTCCGGCAGTTGTCCCGGTGACCCGGCTAGCCCCGGGACTCTGCCGTTCTGGAAGCAGCATAAAACAGCAGTCCCGCTAGCACGACTTCCACCGCGATCTGGGTCGCCGCAAACGAGGCATCGTGCAGAGCCCAGGCCAGCAGGCGAAATACCGCCGCAAGGGCAAGCAGCAGCGCCGGCGCAAGCAACCAGGTCTTGTTCTGTGTGAGCACCCCGAGCAGCATCATTATGCCGCCGCCGATGAAAAAGGCCGCCAGATCGCCGATCTGGGTGCTGCGACCGAGCCCCTCCAGCAGTGGCATGCCAAGCTCCCCGGCGACCCCCGCGGGAGCGACCAGCCAGCGCAAGCCGACAATCAGGAACAGAATCGCCGGCACGGCCACAATCACTTTGAGAATTTTATTCATTTTGTATTTCCCCGCGACATAAAAGCCTTATAAAAACATCATCAGAGGCGCCCACCTGTCCGGCGCTTCTGACGATCCAGCCCCGTACGATATAGAACAACGGGTTCCACAGCCAGCGGCAGTGAGCCAGTCACCCGCTGCCAGCGCCCGCCTGGCAAACGGGAGGCGCCGCGACGCAGCCAGGACCATCCGCACTGGCAGCGGCGCCCACCGATGCGCTACTATCGACGACTCCAGCACACTGGCTTGCACGGGACGCTTCACGCTCCCTTTACGCTGTCCTTGCAAGCCCATCCAGAGGTCGAGCAGGTCATGCGATTGATTGTGGGCATAACGGGCGCCAGCGGCGTGATTTACGGTATTCGCCTGTTGGAAATGCTGCGCACGCTGCCCGACGTGGAGTCTCACCTGGTTCTCAGCAGCGGCGCCAAGCTGAACATCGCGCTGGAAACAGGCTGGCAACCGAAGGCCGTTGAAGCCCTGGCAGACGTCGTGTACAGCGACAACGACCTGGCGGCATCGATCAGCAGCGGCTCCTTCAGGATCGACGGCATGATTATCATGCCCTGCTCGATGAAAACGCTGTCCGGGGTGGTCAATTCCTACGCTGACAACCTGATCGTGCGCGCTGCGGATGTCACCCTGAAAGAGCAGCGCCGCCTGGTGTTGGTGCCCCGCGAGTCACCACTGCACGTGGGCCATACCCGCCTGCTGCACGAAGCAGCCACCATGGGTGCCGTGATCTGCCCACCATCGCCGGCCTTTTACAATAATCCCCAGAGCGTCGATGACATCATCAATCATACCGCGGGCCGTATTCTCGACCTGTTCGGCCTCGACTGCGGGACGATAACTCGCTGGCAGGGACCCGCTACACGCAAACTGAAGGCCTGAAACCATGAGCGGGGTGCACGACAAGCACGAGGATGCCCTGGAGCAATGGCGCCACGACCACGTATTTGAGCAGGATACCAGGCGGGCCGGGGAGGCCCGCACCCTGCTGGTAGTCGTCATCACCGCGGTGATGATGGTGGTCGAGATTATCGCCGGTATCGTCTATGGCTCGATGGCGCTGCTGGCGGACGGGCTGCACATGGCCTCCCATGCGGCGGCGCTGGGCATAGCGGTACTGGCCTATGTGGTCTCGCGCCGACTGGCCCGCGACCGCAGCTTTACTTTCGGGGTAGGCAAGATCAACAGTCTCGCGGGCTTCACCAGCGCCGTGCTGCTGATGGGTTTTGCCCTGCTGATGGCGACGGAGAGTATCGATCGCCTGTTCAACCCACTGCCCATCGAATTCGATCACGCCCTGCTGGTAGCTGCGGTAGGGCTGCTGGTGAATGGCGCCTGCGCCTGGATCCTGATGTCGACGCCCCATGAGCACGGCCATGGCCA
>JAHEBL010000153.1:4927-7163 GCA_024642265.1 Haliea sp.
AGCAGACCCACGACCACAACCTGCGCGCTGCCTACCTGCATGTACTGGCCGACGCGCTGACCTCCGTGCTGGCGATCGTCGCCCTGCTGGCGGGCAAGTATTTCGGCGCAAACTGGCTGGACCCGGTGATCGGCATCATGGGGGCGATGCTGGTGGCGCGCTGGTCCTACGGCCTTATCCGCGACACTGCAGGTGTATTGCTGGACCGGCAGGCAGACGGACAGATGGCGGAACTGTTGCGGGAGGCGATAGAGACCGCCGGCCCGGACCGGGTGACCGACCTGCACTACTGGACCATCGGCCACGACATCTACGCCGCTGAACTGGTTATCGTGAGCAGCGATCCGTCCACGCCCGCCCACTACCGCTCGCTGATCCCGGAACACCTCAACGTGGTGCACGTCACCATCGAGGTCCACGAGTTGAGCAGGCGCTGAAGCTACCCGCGGCCGGTGCTACCTGATTGTGCCGCGCTCGCGGGCCATATCCAGCGCCAGGTCCTCGATCATATCCTCCTGGCCGCCCACCGTACGGCGGCGGCCCAATTCCACCAGGATGTCCCGCGAGGACAGATTGTATTTCGCCGCGCTGCGCTTCGCGAACAGCAGGAAGGATGAGTAAACGCCGGCATAACCCAGGGTGAGAGCATCGCGGTCGACACGCACCATGTGATCCATCATCGGCACGATCTTGTCCTCGGCGATGTCCATTGCCTTGAAAAGGTCGACACCGGTCTCGACGCCCATGCGTTCGCACACCGCGACAAACACTTCCAGTGGCGTGTTGCCCGCCCCCGCCCCCAGACCCGCGAGGGAGCCATCGATGCGATTGGCGCCCGCTTCCACCGCCGCCAGTGAGTTGGCGATACCCATCGCCATATTGTGGTGGCCGTGAAAGCCAAGCTCGGTCCCGGGCTTGAGCTCGGCCCGGGCCAGTGCGACACGGCTGGTGACATCGTCCGGCAGCATATAGCCGGCCGAATCGGTGATGTATACGCAGTTGGCGCCGTAAGCTTCCATCAGCTTCAGCTGGGTCACCAGCTCATCCGCCTCGATCATGTGCGCCATCATCAGGAAGCCAACCCGGTCCAGCCCCTTGATCTGCGATGCCATGGTCAGGTGCTGTTCCGACACATCCGCCTCGGTGCAATGGGTGGCTACCCGGATAGTTGAGATACCGCAGTCCACCGCCATTTTCAGGTGATCGACGGTGCCGATGCCCGGCAACAGCAGGGCTGAAACCTTCGTGTGCTTCATCTCCTTGCATACCGCGGTGAGATATTCCTGGTCGGATGCAGCTGGAAAACCGTAATTGACGCTGGCGCCGCCCAGGCCATCGCCGTGGGTCACCTCGATCATCGGAATACCCGCCTCGTCCATGGCTTTTGCGATGTCGACCATCTGCGCCACCGTGATCTGGTGTCGCTTGGGATGCATGCCGTCGCGCAGGCACATGTCGTGTACGGTGATTTTCTTGCCTTTCAGATCCATTGTCATAGTCTCCCTAATTCGCCCGGGCCGCCGCAGTCGCTTGTGGCACAAAGTTTCCCGCCAGTATTTCTTCAGCGTACATCTCCGCGGTACGCAGTCCCGCCGCAGTCATGATGTCGAGGTTGCCGGCATACTTGGGCAGGAAGTCACCCAGCCCCTCCACTTCCATGTAAATGGACACCCGCTTGCCGTCAAACACCGGACCGTTCTTGAGGATGTAGCCGGGCACGTACTTCTGCACCTCTTCGATCATCTCCAGCACCGAACGGGTGATCGCCTCTTCATCGGGATCATCCACCGTGAGGCAGTGCACGGTGTCACGCATGATCAGCGGCGGTTCCGCGGGGTTGATCACGATGATCGCCTTGCCGCTGGCCGCGCCACCCACTTTCTCGATGCCGCTGGCGGTGGTGCGCGTGAATTCGTCGATGTTCTTGCGGGTACCGGGGCCAGCCGACTTGCTGCTTACGGTGGCGACAATTTCTCCGTAGGACACAGCCTGCACCCGGCTCACCGCCGCCACCAGCGGTATGGTCGCCTGGCCGCCGCAGGTCACCATGTTCACATTCATCGCCCGCGCCGCCACCGCATCGGCCAGGTTTACCGTCGGCACGCAGAAGGGGCCGATGGCGGCCGGGGTGAGGTCGATCATCACCGCCCCCTGCTCATTTACCTTGCGGCTGTTTTCGGCGTGCACATAAGCAGAAGTTGCGTCGAAGCAGATCTGCACTCCGTCGGCTTTCATG
>JAHEBL010000003.1 GCA_024642265.1 Haliea sp.
CGTGAGCCAGCGCGTCCTGCAGCAGCTGGCGCGCCGCCCCGGGGTCACCGCCGAACCGGGCTTCCTCCGCCAACTCGCAGCAATAATGTGCCAGCCGCAGAGCCGGCTTCTGGCCGCGCTCGGGCAGTCCGCTCCGGGTTCCCCGGTCGCGCCCTGATTTTCGCGGCAGCAGTGTCTTCGCCACATCGATGGCGCGCCGCCAGTCGCGTTCAATTTCGTAGATTTCCAGCAGGTGACTCTGGCCGGCCAGGGAATGCCCCGGAAAATCCCGCACTATTTCAAGCAGCAGCTCTTCAGCCCGATCGAGCAGGCCCGCACTGATATAGTCCCGGGCCAGTTCAAGACTTGCACGAACCGCGTCATCAACCGGCAGACTGGGTCGCGCGAGTACATCCTGGTGAACGCGCACGGCGCCGTCCACCTCGCCGCGCCTGCGCAGCTGAACGCCGAACGCTATACGGGAGTGCGCGCTGCCGCCATCCGCCGCCAGCCCCT
Organism: Haliea sp.; assembly: GCA_024642265.1. Lineage (GTDB taxonomy): Bacteria > Pseudomonadota > Gammaproteobacteria > Pseudomonadales > Halieaceae > JARRPM01. Next base: position 496 of record JAHEBL010000003.1, read on the forward strand.
CGGCAATACTGTCCGGAGCGTGACCCTCGCCGGGCGGTGCGCCTCGTCGACCCGAGAAATAGTCACTGACTGCAGCGGCCTGGACAGCACTGCGCCGGCCCAGCGCCCAACCGATGACAATCGCAGCAAATAAGAAGCCAAATATTACAAGGTCATTCACTGACCGTCAGTTCCGTGCTCCGCGGCCGCATATTCGCGCTGCGCACCTGCTCCAGCTCCGCCCGGGTGCGCGCCAGCTGCCGCCGGGCAGAGCCCAGGGACGCACGCGCACGCAACAAATACAACCAGGAAATCAGCAGGCCGGCGAGCCCGCCCAGGGCAAACGCCGCCAGGATCCAAAGCGCCAGACTGCGGGGTGGGAATGTAACCACAAGCATATCCAGCGGGACTGCCTGTTTATTCTGGAGCGCAAACAGGACGCCCACGCCGATGCCGGCAAGCAGGATAAGGACAGTAAATATGGTACGCAGCTGTTTCATGGTGTCATCCGCTTCAGATTTGACGATGCGAGGGCTGCGGCATGTACCTCACCCGGGCAGCCCCTGTTACAAGCGGCAGGCTCACAGCCCCATCTGCAAGCCCAGGTTAACGCGCTCTCGCAGTTCTTTCCCGGGCTTGAAGTGCGGGACATACTTGCCGGTCAGCTCTACGGAATCGCCGGTCTTGGGGTTGCGGCCGCGACGCGGTTCGCGAAAATGCAGGGAAAAACTTCCAAATCCCCGGATCTCGATACGCTCGCCCGAGGCAAGCGCCTGGGACATATGCTCGAGTACGGTCTTCACCGCGAGCTCCACGTCCTTGGAGGACAACTGTGTCTGCCTGGCCGCGATGGCCTCTATCAACTCACTTTTTGTCACAGAGCCTCCTTACCCAGAGGTTTTATTATCGATCATTGCCGTTGGAAAGCTATTGTGGCCTCTGGGAGTTATTTTCGCAAGTTGTTATTTTTTAACGAAAAAGTGGATTTATGGGGCATATCCTGCGCCGGCACGTGTCCAGACTCTGTGCCTTCTGAACACGCCGTAAATACGTCCATGTAGGCTCGTGTCGGCCCTCCATGGCCTCCAACGGTACAGAAGGCACAGAGTCTGGACACGCGCCTGACATCGCGCACAAGAAAATTAAGGAACTGCAAATACTCTAAGGCGCCTGCCAGATCAAAACTCGCTCGAGCTAGCGACACCCACGGCAGAGCAGCGGGTGTTGGGTATGCATGGGCAGGACCGTTGGAGGCCATGGATGGCCGACACGAGCCTACATGGATGTACTTGCAGCGTGTCCTGCGCATGCATACCCAACGGCCGTTGCGTTTGGCCAGGAACGAACCAGGCAAAGAGAATCAGGAGAGGGCCGCAGCCATGGAGCGAGGCAATCCCCGCCCTCCACCGCGAATGGAACAGTACGTTCGACTTTACTATCGGACAGGCAAAAAAAAGGCCCGCCGAAGCGAGCCCTTTTGCTGCGGATCCGGGCACAGGGCCCGGAGTGGCAGGTTTACTTTTCGGCCATCTGGGCCTTGATGAGGTCGCCGATAGTACCCGGGGACGCAGATTCAACCTCCTGGTCCTTGAGTGACTTCACAGCTTCCTGCTCATCTTCGTAGTCCTTGGCCTTGATAGAAAGGCCCAGGCCGCGGTTCTTGCGGTCAACGGAGATGATCTTGGCTTCAACACTGTCGCCAACCTTGAACATGCTGCGGGCGTCTTCCACCTTGTCGCGGCTGATGTCAGAGGCTTTCAGTACGCCCTCGACTTCTTCCGCCAGCTTGATGATCACGGACTTGGCATCAACCTCGGTGACTTCACCGGTCACGATGGAACCGCGATCGTTCTCGGCCACGTAGTTGCCGAAGGGGTCGTCTTCCAGCTGCTTGATACCCAGGGAGATACGCTCACGCTCAGGGTCGATAGACAGGATGACGGTTTCGATCTCGTCGCCCTTCTTGTAGTTGCGAACCGCCTCTTCACCGGTTTCGTTCCAGCTGATGTCAGACAGGTGCACCAGACCGTCGATGTTGCCTTCCAGTCCGATGAAGATACCGAAGTCAGTGATTGACTTGATGTTGCCGGAAATCTTCGCGCCCTTGGCATAACGTGACGCAAAGGCGTCCCAGGGGTTCTGCTGGCACTGCTTGATACCCAGCGAGATGCGGCGACGCTCCTCGTCGATATCCAGCACCATCACCTCTACCTCGTCGCCCAGCTGGACGATCTTGGAGGGGTGTACGTTCTTGTTGGTCCAGTCCATTTCAGACACGTGCACCAGGCCTTCAACACCCTCTTCCAGCTCGGCAAAACAGCCGTAGTCGGTGAGGTTGGTGATACGGGCCTTGACGCGGCTGCCCTCGGGGTAGCGACCGGTAATGGCGACCCAGGGATCCTCGCCCAGTTGCTTCAGGCCGAGCGATACGCGGTTGCGCTCGCGGTCGAACTTGAGGATCTTGACGTCGATTTCCTGGCCGACTTCCACGATCTCGGAGGGATGCTTGATACGCTTCCAGGCCATGTCGGTAATGTGCAGCAGGCCATCCACGCCGCCCAGGTCCACAAACGCGCCGTAGTCGGTCAGGTTCTTCACCACGCCCTTCACGGACATGCCTTCCTGCAGCGACTCCAGCAGTGCGTCGCGCTCTACGCTGTTGGCTTCTTCCATCACAGCGCGGCGTGAAACCACCACGTTGTTGCGCTTCTGGTCCAGCTTGATAACCTTGAATTCGAGTTCCTTGCCTTCCAGGTGCACGGTCTCGCGCACCGGACGCACGTCCACCAGAGAGCCGGGCAGGAACGCGCGAATAGTGTTGATGTCGACGGTAAAGCCACCCTTGACCTTGCCGTTGATAACACCCTTGACCATCTCGTCCGCCTCGTGAGCAGCCTCGAGCTCCTTCCACGCCTCGGAACGCTTGGCCTTCTCGCGGGACAGCTTGGTCTCGCCGAAACCGTCTTCCACGGTTTCCAGCGCCACCTGAACTTCGTCACCGATGCTCAGCGTGCATTCGCCGCTGGCGTCGACGAACTGGGCACGGGGGATAACACCTTCGGACTTGAGGCCCGCATGGACGGTGACCCACTCGTTGTCGATGTCGATAACTACACCCGTGACGATGGCGCCGGGTTGCATATCGACGGTTTTCAGACTCTCTTCAAAAAGTTCGGCGAAAGATTCGCTCATTGCACATTACCTGTAAAAAATGATCGGTGGTTACCCACCTCTAACCGCGCCTCCAGCCGACCCGGGTCATCCACTGTAAACTGCTGCCCCCCACCCTGACTGGATTCAGCGGGAACAACAGGATTTATGCCATTTTCAGGAATATCGACGCAGATCAGGCCGCGACAAACCCTCTTTCCTTCACCTTTTGCATCACCTGTGCGAACACATCCTCGATGGAAGCGGCGGTGCTGTCGATGACTATGGCATCTTCCGCAGGTAACAGTGGCGCCACGTCACGACTGCTGTCGCGCTCATCACGTTCCTGTATGTCCTCCAGAAGGCGCGGGAGACTAACATTTTCTCCCTTTGCGATCAACTGCTTGTAGCGCCGCTCGGCCCTCTCGAGGGCACTGGCGGTGAGGAAGATCTTGAGGGGTGCCGAGGGGAAAACCACGGTTCCCATATCGCGGCCATCAGCCACCAGCCCGGGGGCCTGGCAGAACTCCCGCTGGCGCGCCAGCAGTGCCTCGCGCACCGAGGGAATCGCCGCCACGGTGGAGGCACCGCGACCGCCCTCCTCCGTGCGGATCTCACGACTCACATCCCGTCCTTTATAGGACACCAGGATCTCGCCGCTGGGCGCGGTGTGAAAGCTGACCTGCAGGTGGCGTGCGACTTCGGTCACACCGGGGTGGTCGTCCCAGCTGACGCCCTCGACCAGGCAGGCATGGCCGGTCACCCGATACAGGGCCCCGCTGTCGAGAAAGTGCCAGCCCAGCGTGTCCGCCAGCATGTGGCTGAGGGTGCCCTTGCCGGCGCCACTGGGCCCATCCACTGTGATTACCGGGATATCCGCCATGATTCAGTCTGTCATCGCCGAGATCTGCAGGCCGAGGCCGCGGGCCAGGGCGTCAAACCCGGGAAAGGAAGTCGCCACGTGGTCGCAATCGAGAACCCGGATTTCCTCCTCTGCCCGCAGTGCCGCAATGGCAAATGACATGGCGATGCGGTGATCGTGGAAGGTGCGGATCACCCCGCCACCGATGGTGCCGCCGTCGATAATGATGCCGTCGTCCAGTACCTCGTTGTGGATACCCAGGGTGGTGAGGCCCTCGGCCATCGAGGCAATACGATCGCTCTCCTTGACCCGCAACTCGCCGGCACCGCGCAGCACCGTGCGCCCCTGCGCACAGGCGGCGGCGATGAACAGGGCGGGGAATTCGTCTATCGCCAGCGGGACCTGGTCCTGCGGAATTTCTATGCCCCTGAGAGGCGCATGGCGCACCAGGATGTCAGCCACCGGCTCACCGCCCACCTCGCGCTGGTTGCGCAGGGTGATGTCCGCGCCCATCAGCTTGAGAATGTTGATGACACCGATGCGAGTCGGGTTGATGCCAACGTGGGTCAGCAACAGATCCGAACCCGGCGCGATGCTGGCGGCTACCAGGAAAAAGGCCGCCGAGGAGATATCCGCCGGGACATCAATTGCGGCGGCCTGCAGGCTACCGCCCCCCGCCAGCGAGATCACGCCGTCCCTGTTCGTCACGTCGTAGCCAAAACCACGCAACATCCGCTCGGTGTGATCACGGGTCGGGGCCGGCTCAGTGACCGAGGTGGTCCCGCTGGCGTAGAGCCCGGCCAGTAAAACGCAGGACTTCACCTGGGCACTGGCCATGGGCAGGTCGTAGCGGATGCCGGTGAGCCGCTTGCCGCCGCTGATATGCAGTGGCGGCCGTCCGCCATCTGCGCCGTGTATATCCGCGCCCATCAGGGTCAACGGATCGATAACCCTGCCCATGGGTCGACCCCGCAGGGACTCATCGCCGGTCAGGTCACAACTGAACGGCTGCCCCGCCAGCAGGCCTGCCAGCAGGCGGATACTGGTACCCGAGTTGCCGAGGTCCAGGGGCCGTTCGGGCGCGCGCAGGCCATTGAGTCCCACCCCGTGAATGGTCACCCGGCCATCCTCCGGGCCCTCGATCTGCACACCCATGTCGCGAAAGGCCGCGACTGTGGCCAGCGCATCCTCGCCCTCGAGGAAACCGCTGACGCGGGTCACGCCCTCGGCCAGGGCACCCAGCATGATCGAGCGGTGGGAGATGGATTTATCGCCCGGGACGCGCGCTTCCCCCGTGATATCGCCACCTGGCAGTAACTTGAATTCCATAGGCTTTCTCTTGGGCTCAGGGCTCTCAGGATTTGGACTGGTTGCGCCCGGCAAGAATGGCGGCAAACTCATCCCGGGCCCGCTTGGCGCGCGTGAACGTGCTGAACAACTGTTCCCCATCCTCTACCTGCACTGCCTGGCGCAGCTGCGCCAGGTGCTCGCTGAACAGGTCGATAGACTCCAGCAGGGCGGGCTTGTTGGCGATGGCGATGTCCCGCCACATGGCCGGGTCGCTGGAGGCTATGCGGGTAAAATCCCGAAAGCCCCCCGCGGCGAAGCGGAATATGTCCTGGCTGGCGGGGGCTTGCGCCAACGCATCGACCAGCGTGTAGGCCAGTACGTGCGGCAGGTGGCTGGTGGCCGCCAGCACGGCATCGTGCTCCGCCACTGCCATATCGACCACCTCAGCCCCCGTACTCGCCCACATGGCGCGAATCAGTTCAACCGCCGCCGGGTCATTGCCCTCTACCGGGGTGAGGATTACCCGATGGTTGATGAACAGTTCGGCATTCGAGGCATCGACACCGCTGCGCTCGGAACCGGCAATGGGATGCGCCAGCACCAGCTGCGGCGGCATGGCACCCAGTGCACCGATAGCCGCGTCCCGCAGGTTACCCTTGACGCTGGCCACATCGGTGATCACCGGGCCGCGGTCACCGCGCGGCAGCCGCGGCAGAATCTGCCTCAGCATATCCGCGGCAATCAGCGTCGGCGTGCACACCACCAGGATGTCCGCCTGCTCGATAGCCGCGTCCAGATCCAGGGTGAAATCGTCTATCACCCCCAGTTCCACCCCGCGACGCAGGGACGGCTCGCGGTGGCCCCAGCCGACGAAGCGCTTGCTGAAGCCGCTGTCGCGCAGCGCCCTTGCCAGTGAGCCGCCAATCAGGCCCAGGCCGAGAATGACGACCGTGTCCGCGGGGTATTTGCCCGCGCTGGTATAATTCGCCACTAGAGCACAGCCCGGGGATAGGATCCCAGCGGTTTCAACAGGATGGATTGCTCTTCCAGCTCGGTGACGATGGCGGCAATGCCGGGGTCCTGCAAATGCCCTTCAAATTCTATAAAGAAGACATAGGCCCACTTCTCGGTGCGCGAGGGCCGGGTATCAATACGGGTCAGGCTCACGCCGGCCCGGCGGAAAGGATCCAGCAGGGAAAACAGGGCACCGGGCTTGTTGCGGCTCGATACGATGATGGAGGTCTTGTCCCTGCCACTGGGCGGCACCTCCTCCCTGCCGATCACCAGGAATCGGGTGGTGTTATCGGGGTAATCCTCGATGTGCTGGGCGAGCGGCTGCAGTCCGTAGAGTTCCGCTGCCATATCCCCGGCCACCGCCGCCACACCGGGTGTCGCCGCCGCCATTTTGGCCGCCTCGCCGTTGCTGCTGACGGCCTGGCGCTCGACCTTGGGCCAGTGGCGGTCGAGCCAGTTACGACACTGTGCGAGCGCCTGCTGGTGGGCGCAGATGCGCACCACATCCTGTTCGCGGGTGCCCGGCGCCACCAGCAGGTGATGGCAGATGCGCATCTCGACCTCGCCGGAGATTTTCAGCGGCGAGTCCATGAAATTGTCCAGCGTGTGGCTGACCATGCCCTCGGTGGAATTCTCCACGGGCACCACACCGTAATTGCACTCCCCCGACTCTACCTGGGAGAACACGGTGTCGATAGTAGTCTGCGGCACGCAGATCGCGGCATGGCCGAAGTGCTTGATGGACGCCGCCTGGGTGAAGGTACCCTCCGGCCCCAGGTAGGCCACCTGCAGGGGGCGCTCCAGCGCCAGGCAGGCCGACATGATTTCACGGAATACATGGGCAACGCTGTCCCCGGCCAGGGGGCCCGCGTCGCGCTCGATGATCCGCCGCAACACCTGCGCCTCCCGCTCCGGTCGGTAGAAAACAGCTTCTTTTTCAGCTTCCCCGCGGGACCGCGCCGCCTCGGCGTCCTCGAGCTTGATCGCGGCCACCCGCTGGGCACACTGCGCCCGGCGACTGATAAGCGCCTGGATTTCCTGGTCGATGGCGTCAATGTCAGCCCTGACCTGTTCGAGATTCCTGGTATCCGCCATCGCCGCCAACCGCCCGGTTATGCCTTGCGTTGCTCGAAATCCTGCATGAAGGCAATCAGGGCGTCCACCGCTTCCTCGCTGACCGCGTTATACAGGCTGGCGCGCATACCACCAACGGAGCGATGGCCCTTGAGGTTAAGCAAACCCGCCGCCTCGGACTCCTGCAGGAACAATTTGTCCAGGGAGGCGTCCGCCAGGGTGAACGGCACGTTCATCAGCGAGCGGCTGGCCAGCTCCACCGGGTTGGCGTAAAAACTGCTGCTGTCGATGGCATCGTAAAGTTTGCCGGCCTTGCGGCGGTTGATAAGCTCCATCGCCTGCAGGCCACCGAGCTGTTGCAGCCAGGTGAACACAAGGTCTGCAAGGTAAATCGCAAAGGTGGGCGGCGTGTTGTACATCGATTCATTATCAGCGGCGACCTTCCAGTCGAGCATGGTCGGGCAGCCGGCACTGGCACGACCCAGCAGGTCACGCCGCACGACCACCAGGGTCAGGCCCGCCGGCCCTATATTTTTCTGGGCGCCCGCATAGATCACGCCGTAATCCGCCACGTCAATCGGCCGGGACAGGATCGTGGAGGACATGTCGACTACCAGCGGCACATCCACCCGGGGGGTCCAGAAATACTCTACCCCGCCAATGGTTTCATTGGGCGTGTAGTGCAGGTAGGCGGCGTCCGCGCCCAATTGCCAGCTGTCCTGGGGCGGGATGGTGGAAAAGTTGGTGTCCTCGGAGGTGGCCGCGACATTGACCCTGCCAAAACGCTTGCCCTCGGCGATCGCTTTTTTCGACCACTGCCCGGTATTAACGTAATCGGCAGCGCCCTTGTCTCCCATCAGGTTCAGCGGCACCGCGGCGAACTGGGTGCTGGCGCCGCCCTGCAAAAACAGCACGGCGTAATCCGCGGAAATGCCCAGCAATTCACGCAGGCTCTGCTCGGCATGCTCCGCGACGCCCACAAACTCCGGGCTGCGGTGGCTCATCTCCATCAGGGAAAGACCCTTGCCGTGCCACTCCAGCATGTCTTCGCGGGCGATTTCCAGCACCGCTTCGGGCAGGGCGGCGGGTCCGGCACAAAAGTTGTAACAACGGCTCATCTTGCTTGGCTTCCTGGGTTGTGGGGCAGGTTCAGCACCTAATCGGCGCCGTCGTCCCCTGTTTCGTCGTTGGTCTGCGCATCACCGTTTTCAGGATCGGTGCCCGCCGCGGCGTCCGTGTCTGCATCTTCAGGGCCGAACAGCTCAGGGTCCGGGGCGGGCTCGTCAATGCGTTCGACGCCCACGAGGAACTCCCCTTCCTTGGTCCTGATAACCCGCACACCCTGGGTATTGCGACCCAGGATCGACACCTCGTCGGTACGGGTCCTGACCATGGTGCCCTGGTTGGAGATCAGCATCAGCTCATCACCGTCAAATACCTGCACCGCGCCTACCAGCTTGCCGTTGCGGGCGCTGGTGGACATGGCGATAACGCCCTTGTTGCCACGACCCTTGCTGGGGAAATCATCGATTTCAGTACGCTTGCCATAACCGTTGGCGCTGACGGTGAGTACCTTGCCGTCAACCTGCGGAATGATCAGCGATATCATCCGATGCCCTTCACCCAGGCGAATACCGCGCACGCCGCGGGCGGTGCGACCCATGGCCCGCACATCCGCCTCCTTGAAGCGCGCGGCCTTGCCCTCGCTGCTGAACAGCATGACATCGCAGTCGCCGTCGGTGATGGCGGTACCTACCAGGACATCGCCCTCATCCAGTTCCAGGGCGCGCAAGCCGACGCTGCGCTGCCGGGAGAAATCGGTCAACGCGGTCTTCTTGACCGTGCCGTTGGCGGTGGCCATGAAAATATAGTGACCCTCGGTGTACTCGTTCACCGGCAGGATAGAAGTGACCCGCTCACCCTCTTCCAGCGGCAGCAGGTTGACCATCGGCCGGCCGCGTGAATTGCGCCCCGCCAGTGGTATCTGGTAGACCTTGAGCCAGTACACCTTGCCCATATTGGAAAAACACAAAATGGTGGCATGGGTACTGGCTATCAGCAGGTGCTCAACGAAATCCTCATCCTTGACCGCGGTGGCCGACCGGCCCATACCGCCCCGGCGCTGGGCCTGGTAATCGGACAGGGGCTGGGTCTTGGCATAACCGCCATGGGAGATGGTAACCACCCGGTCTTCCTCGGTGATCAGGTCTTCCACCGTGAGATCGTGCTGGGACGCGGTTATTTCAGTGCGGCGCTCGTCGCCGAATTCCGTGACGATCTCTTCCAGTTCCTCGCGGATAACCAGCTTGAGTCGCTCCGGGTCGGACAGTATCTCGAGATAGTCGGCGATCTCGCGCAGCTTTTCCTGGTACTCGTTCAGCAGTTTCTCGTGCTCCAGCCCTGTCAGGCGGTGCAGGCGCAGGTCGAGGATGGCCTGGGCCTGGGCCGGGGAAAGGTAGTACTTGCCGTCGCGCAGGCCGTATTGCGCCTCGAGGTCGTCCGGGCGGCAGGCGTCGGAACCGGCGCGCTCCAGCATGCCGGTCACCTCGCCCGGCTCCCAGGCGGCTTCCAGCAGTTTCTCGCGGGCCTCGGCGGAGCTGGGAGACGCCTTGATCAGGGCAATCACCGGGTCGATATTGGACAGGGCGATCGCCAGGCCTTCCAGCAGGTGGCCGCGCTCACGGGCCTTGCGCAGCAGATACACCGTGCGCCGTGTCACCACCTCGCGGCGGTGGCGGATGAAGGCCTCGAGAATCTGCTTGAGGTTGAGCGTGCGGGGCTGGCCGTCCACCAGGGCGACCATATTGATGCCGAACACGGACTGCAGGCCGGTCTGGGCATACAGGTTATTGAGCACCACATCGCCGATCTCGCCACGGCGCAGCTCGATGACTACCCGCAACCCGTCCTTGTCGGACTCGTCGCGCAGCTCGGTGATGCCCTCGATCTTCTTCTCCTTGACCAGCTCGGCAATGCGCTCGATCAGGCGCGCCTTGTTGAGCTGGTAGGGAAGCTCGTGAATGATGATGATGTCCTTGCCGCGCTTCTCGTCGTGAATGACTTCCGCCCGCGCCCGCACGTAGATGCGGCCACGGCCTGTGCGGTAGGCCTGGATGATGCCGGCGCGGCCATTGATGATGGCCGCGGTGGGGAAGTCCGGCCCGGGGATGTACTCCATCAGGTCATCGACCGTCAGCTCCGGGTCCCTCATCAGGGCGAGGCAGCCGCTGACCACTTCCGTCAGGTTGTGGGGCGGGATATTGGTGGCCATGCCCACCGCGATCCCGGCGGAACCGTTGATCAGCAGGTTAGGTACACGGGTGGGCAGCACGTGGGGAATGCGCTCGGTGCCGTCGTAATTGTCGACGAAATCCACCGTTTCCTTATCGAGGTCGGCCAGCAGCGCATGGGAGATCTTGCGCATGCGAATTTCCGTGTAGCGCATGGCCGCGGCGGAGTCGCCGTCTATCGAACCGAAGTTACCCTGGCCGTCCACCAGCATGTAGCGCATGGAAAAGGGCTGCGCCATGCGCACGATGGTGTCGTACACCGCCGAGTCCCCGTGGGGGTGGTACTTACCGATGACGTCACCCACCACCCTGGCGGACTTCTTGTAGCCCTTGTTCCAGTCGTTGCTGAGCTCGTTCATGGCGTGCAGCACGCGCCGGTGCACCGGCTTGAGACCGTCCCGCACATCCGGCAGGGCGCGCCCCACGATGACACTCATGGCGTAATCCAGGTACGACTGCTTGAGCTCGTCCTCGATGTTGACGGGAAGAATTTCTTTGGCTATTTCACCCATGTAAAACGGATTCCTTCACTACCAGCGGAGGGCTTTATTATCCCTGCGGCCAGGCGCTGAAAACGCACCCCTGAATGGCCGAATAAACGGTTTTGCTCGCCCCGAACACAAACCGCCGATTATACGGAATATGGCGCCATATCACCATATTTTTGCAGTATTTCGGCGCCACTGCGGTGGCATCGGGGAATTTCCGGTTATACTTCTGCCCCAATTCGCCACCGGCACCGCAGACCCGATAAACTGGTGATATTTTGACCAGCTTGCAGCGCGCGCCGCCCGCACACTTTTGCCGCCGTTTACAGGGAAGGGCACCCGATGGACCCGCAAGCACAGACCGCTGACACCCTGATTCACCCGGGCTGGATAGTGCCGGTGATCCCCCGGGGAGCGGTGCTGGAAAATTACAGTATCGCCCTGACCGGCGACCGCATCAGCGCCCTGCTGCCGCGCCGGGAGGCCGAGGCCATCACAGCCCGGCATGTGCTGGAACTGCCGGGGCATGCGCTGATGCCCGGGCTGGTGAACAGCCACGGTCATGCCGCCATGAGCCTGCTGCGCGGGTATGCCGACGACCAGCCGCTGATGAGCTGGCTGGAGCAGCACATCTGGCCGGCGGAAGCCGCCCACGTCAGTGCCGGCTTCGTTCGCGACGGCGTGGAGCTGGCTATTGCGGAGATGATCCGGGCCGGCACCACCACCTTCAGCGACATGTATTTTTTCCCCGATGCCTGCGCGGAGACGGCCCAACGGCTGGGCATGCGCTGCCAGATCACCTTTCCCATCCTGGACCTTCCCACCGTCTGGGCGCGTTCGGCGGACGAATACATCAGCAAGGGCCTCGCCCTGCGGGACGATGTCAAGCACAGCACACTGGTGACGGTGGGCTTCGGCCCCCACGCCACCTATACCGTGTCCGAACCCAATCTCATCAAGGTTGCCACCCTGGCAGCCGAACTCGATGTGGCGGTGCAAATCCACCTCCATGAGACCCGCGGCGAGGTACTGCTCGCGGTGGAGAGCAATGGCGAACGCCCTCTGGACAGCCTGCACCGGCTGGGCCTGCTCGGACCGCGCACCCAGTGCGTGCACATGACTGACCTGGGCGACCAGGACATCGCCCTGCTGGCGGCTACCGGCGCCCACGTGGTGCACTGCCCGCAGTCAAACATGAAGCTGGCCTCCGGCACCTGTCCGGTGACCCGCCTGCTGGCGAAGGGCGTCAACGTGGCACTGGGCAGCGACAGTGCCGCCAGCAACAACGACCTCAACATGTTCGGGGAAATGCAGTCGGCGGCGCTGCTGGCCAAACTGCACAGCGAGGATGCCGCCGCCCTGCCCGCTTTCGATGCGTTGGCAATGGCGACTATCAACGGCGCCCGGGCACTGGGCCTGGAGGACCGGATCGGCAGCCTCGAGACCGGCAAACTGGCCGACCTCATCGCCGTCGATCTCAGCCAGCCCGAAACCCAGCCGGTTTACAATCCGCTGTCGCAGCTGGTGTATGCCTGCAACGGCAGCCAGGTGACCCACAGCTGGATCGGCGGCGTACAAGTGATGCAGCAGCGACAGCTTACCCACATTGACCTCACCGCACTGGGCTCCCGCACCCGGGTGTGGCAGGAGCGGATACGGAACAGGTTCCCGGATGACTGACACACGCAATGTAGACCCGCAGGAAATTGCCAAGTTCGAAGCGCTGGCGTCCCGCTGGTGGGACCGCAGCGGCGATTTCCGCCCGCTGCACGAGATCAACCCCCTGCGCGCAAACTATATCGATGAGCACTCCCCGGTCGCCGGCCGGCAGCTGGTGGATATCGGCTGTGGCGGCGGCATCCTGGCGGAAGCCATGGCCCAGCGCGGCGCCACGGTGACGGGTATCGACATGGGAGAGGCGCCGCTGGCAGTCGCCCGGCTGCACCAGGAGGAATCCGGGGTGGATGTCCGCTACCTGCAGTCAACGGCGGAGGAACTGGCGCAGCAGGAAGCGGGCAGCTTTGACATCGTCTGCTGCCTCGAGATGCTGGAACATGTCCCGGACCCGGGCTCGGTAATCCAGGCATGCGCTGAGCTCGCCAAACCGGGTGGCAGCCTGTACTTCTCCACCATAAACCGCAACCCCAAGGCCTTCGTGTTCGCCATAGTGGGAGCCGAGCACATCCTGAAACTGCTGCCCGCCGGCACCCACGACTACGCCAAATTCATCAAGCCGTCGGAGCTGGCTGGCTGGATCAGGGACGCGGATCTCGTGGTGGAGGGTATGACCGGGCTGACCTACAACCCGCTCACCCGACACTACCGGCTCAACCCCCGGGATGTCAGCGTGAATTACATGGTGCGGGCGGTAAAACCCGCGTGATGTCGCCTCCAGAATCCCTGCAGGCGGTTATTTTCGACCTGGACGGCACCCTGGTGGATACTGCCGACGAGTTCGTGGTGATTGTGCAGGCCCTGCGGGCGGAACACGGCCGCGCGGCAATGGACCCACAGCGTATCCGCGCCTCGGTGTCCAATGGGGCAAGGGCGCTGGTGAGCCTGGCGCTGGATATAAAGGAGGATTCCGAGGGCTTCGAAACCCAGCGCCTGCGGCTGCTGGAACTGTACAGCGGGGTACTGGGCAGCGTGGCGAGGCTCTATCCCGGCATCGGCGACCTGCTGCACGAGCTCGAGCGCCGGAACGTGTCCTGGGGTATCGCCACCAACAAGCCCCGCGCCTACACCGCCCCCCTCCTCGAACGCCTGAACCTGCAGCCGCAACCGGGTAGCGTGGTGTGCCCGGACGATGTCACCGAGCGCAAACCTCATCCCGAGTCCCTGCTGCGCAACTGCCGGGAGCTGGGCTGCACCCCCGACCAGGCCATTTATATCGGCGATCACCTGCGCGACATAGAGGCGGGCCGGCGCGCGGGTATGTACACCATCGCCGCGGCGTACGGCTACATCGAGCCCGGCGACGATCCCTACAGCTGGGGCGCTGACGCCCACGCCGACAACAGTGCCGACCTGCTGCACATGATACTGGGCGGTTGATACACTCCGCCTGGCCGCTCACCCGGCGCAGACTCTTGAAACCAGCACACATCAGGAACCGAACATGTCCTTTCCCAGCGCACCCGCCGACTACCGCCCCTCACCCACCCTGCTGCAGGGCAAGACTATTCTGGTCACCGGCGCCGGCGACGGCATCGGGCGCAGTGCCGCACTGGCCTACGCTGCCCACGGCGCCACCGTGGTCCTGCTGGGACGCACCGAGAGCAAACTGGAAGCGGTCTACGACGAGATCGAGGCGGCCGGTGGCCCCAGACCAGGCCTGGTCGTGCTCGACCTGGCCACAGCCAGCGAGGACAACGCCATCCACCTGGCCAGCGGCCTTGCGCAGGAGTTTCCGCACCTCGACGGCCTGCTGCACAACGCCAGTATCCTGGGAGAGCGGCGCCCGGTGGAGAGCGCCGGTTACGCCGCCTGGCAGGAGGTAATGCAGGTCAACGTCAACGCCCAGTTCCTGCTGACCCGCTACCTGCTGCCGCTGTTGCAGGCGGCGCCCGCCGCGTCGATTATCTTCACCTCCTCCGGCGTCGGGCGCAACGGCAGGGCCTACTGGGGCGCCTACGCGGTCTCCAAGTTTGCCACCGAGGGTTTTATGCAGGTGCTGGCCGACGAGCTGGAGAATACCTCCAGGGTGCGGGTGAACAGCCTCAACCCGGGCCCCACCAACACCGCCATGCGCCGCACGGCCTACCCCGGCGAACGGCCAACCGACAACCCTGCGCCGGAAGACATCATGGCGACCTACCTGTTCCTGATGGGCGATGACAGCGCGGGGATTACCGGCCGGGCGTTTAACGCGCGCTAGCAACCGGAGCGTTTGGCGCATTGCGCAGTAGTGCGCTTTTCCAGCCGCGGCGGAGAGCGGGATTGATGGTGAATTGGCCTAAGGCGCCTTGTGCCTGCGCGATGAGCCCTTCTTCGCGACCCCGCGCCCCTGGCGCTTGCCGAACTGGCGTTCCATGACCTCGCGCTCCTTGAGCGTGGAGCGCCGCACTTCCTTCATCGGCAGGTTGGCCATCCGGTAGAGGCTCTTGATCTCGGCGGGTTCCATCTCGGTCCACTGGCCCTGCTTCACCCGCGAGGGGATAAAGACCTCGCCGTAGCGCACGCGTTTGAGCCGCGACACGGTCAGGCCCTGGGATTCCCACAGGCGCCGAACCTCGCGGTTGCGGCCTTCCATGATCACCACGTAAAACCAGTGATTGATGCCCTCGCCGCCGGCGTCGGTGATATCGGTGAAACGCGCCATGCCGTCCTCGAGCATCACACCTTCCACCATGCGGTGCAGCATCTCCATCTCCACCTTGCCCATTACCCGCACCATGTACTCCCGCTCGATATTGGAGGACGGGTGCATCAGGGCATTGGCCAGGTCACCATCGGTGGTGAACAGAAGCAGGCCGGAGGTATTGAAATCGAGACGGCCGATCGATATCCAGCGCCCCGACTTGAGTTTCGGCAGCCGCTCGAACACGGTGCGCCGGCCTTCCGGGTCCTTGCGGGAACAGACCTCGCCCGCGGGCTTGTGGTAGAGGATGCAGCGGGTCTGGACGGCGGGGGCAGGCTCGAGTGGCCGGCCATCGACCGTGATGCGCGTGCGCTCATCCACCCGGTCACCCAGCTTGGCGGCCTTGCCATCAATGGTGACCCGGCCCTCTTCTATCCAGCGCTCCATTTCCCTGCGTGAGCCAAGGCCCGCCCGGGCCAGCACTTTCTGCAGTTTCTCATCGGGCTTGGTGGCCGGTGCGACCGGGGTGTCGCCGGAGGTGGGTTTTTTTTTCATTGAATATTAATCAGGCGCGACTGTCAGGACCGGCTGCAGCCGAATCCGGATCTGCGTCGACCAGGTCGCAGGCGTCTGCCGCGCCGGTGCTCTCTTCGTCTGCTTCAGGCAGCCCGGCGTCGTCATCGACCAGCTCCGCGGCGGTTACCGCGAGATCCATCAGCGTGGTGTCGCGCTCTGCCACCGCATCCTCCTGTTCCGCACTGTCGTGCGGGGTATCGGATGCCGCTTGTGCGTCTGCGTCGGCACCGGCTTCCTGATCAGGACCGCTGACTGCCTCCTGTTCCGCGGGGCGCTCCCCCGCAAGGTGCTCGGTACCGCCCACCAGGGTCAGGCCGCGCGCACCGCCACTGGCAGCGTCCGCCTCCCCTGCACCTGCCACCGGTTCGCTGAAGCCCAGCTCGGAGTTCAGGGTTTCCAGGTCGCGGATATCCGCCAGTGCGGGCAGCTGGTCGAGGGTTTTCAGGTTGAAATAATCCAGGAACTGCCGGGTAGTGGCGTACATGGCTGGCCTGCCCGGCACATCGCGGTGTCCTACCACGCGAATCCACTCGCGCTCATGCAGGGTCTTGATGATATTGGAGCTGACCGCGACACCGCGGATTTCCTCGATCTCACCACGGGTGATCGGCTGGCGATAGGCGATCAGTGCCAGTGTCTCCAGCAGGGCCCGCGAGTATTTTTGCGGACGTTCCTGCCACAGCCTGGCAACCCAGGGACTGAGACTCTGGCGCACCTGGTAGCGAAAACCGCTTGCCACTTCCTGCAGCTCAAACCCCCGCCCCTCGCAGCGCGCTGCGGCCTCTTCCAGGGCAGCGCGGATGGCCGCGTTGTCCGGGCGCTCGGCTTCCTCGAACAATTCACCCAGCTGCGCGACCGTCAACGGTTTGCCCGCCGCCAGCAGCGCGCCCTCGACAATCTGCAACAAACCAATCTCTGTCATCTTACTCCGCCCTTGCCTTGACGTGGATGGGACCGAAGTTTTCGGTCTGTACGATTTCCACCAGCGACTCCTTGATGAGTTCCATGATCGCCAGGAACGTGACCACCACGCCGAGGCGACCCTCGCGGGCGGAGAACAGGGCCACGAAAGGCACAAACTGCTGTCCGGACAGGCGCTCCAGGACCTGCGACATACGCTCCCGGGTCGACAGGGCCTCGCGCTGGATATGGTGGCTCTCGAACATATCGGCGCGGCGCAGCACTTCGCCCAGCGCCACCAGCAGTTCCCGCATGTCCACGTCCGGGTCCGTCCGGGTGCGATTGAGGTCCGGGGGATTGGCGCTGCCCACCCAGGTGTCGCGCTCCATGCGCGGCATTTCCTCGATATCCTCCGCGGCCTTCTTGAAACGCTCATACTCCTGCAGGCGCCGGATCAACTGGGCCCTGGGGTCTTCCTCGTCCTCGTCCAGCTCGGCGGAGCGCGGCAGCAGCATGCGCGACTTTATCTCGGCCAGCATGGCCGCCATCAGCAGGTACTCCGCCGCCAGCTCGAACTGCATCGCGTCCATCAACTCGACATAGCGCATGTACTGCTCGGTGATCGCGGAAACGTCGATTTCCAGGATATCCAGGTTCTGGCGCTTGATCAGGTAGAGCAACAGGTCCAGCGGGCCCTCAAAGGCTTCCAGGAATACTTCCAGTGCCTGGGGCGGGATGTAGAGATCACGGGGGAACTCGGTCATGGTCTTGCCCATGACCACCGCAAAGGGCATCTCGCCCTGCTGGGGGCGCAGCGGACCAGCGGCAACACCGGGTGCAACGGCCTGATCGGCGCCCTGGGGTGTCTCGGCTGCGGCTGGCGTTGCGGGTATATCGGATGAGTGTTCGTTAGCTGACACGGGGCCCTACCTGTAGTTGGCGGCAACCGGCTGGCACCGGGGCCTGCGGATCTGCCGGCAGTATACCAATTTAATCCTCAAAAGGCGCGGTATCTCCCTTGCCAACCCGCAATACCATGGGTGTCCCATCGGCCAGGTCGACCACGGTGGTGGGCTCCATGCCGCAGTATCCGCCATCGATGACCAGGTCCACCTCGTGCTGCAGTGTGTCGCGGATATCGTAGGGGTCGATCATGGGGTATTCCTCGCCCGGCATGATCAGGGTGACGCTCATCAGGGGCTCACCCAGATCCGCCAGCAGGGCAGCGGCTATGCGATTATCGGGTACCCGCAGGCCGACGGTCTTGCGCTTGGGGTGCATCAGGCGCCTGGGCACCTCGGAGGTGGCTTTCAGGACGAATGTATACGGCCCTGGCGTGCAGTGGCGCAGCAGCCGGTAGGCCGCGTTGTCGACCTTGGCGTAGGCGGCGATTTCCGACAGATCGCTGCAGACCAGGGTGAAATTGTGGCGGTCGTCCAGTTTGCGGATACGCCGAATCCGGTCCAGCGCATTCTTGTCACCGATATGGCAGCCCAGCGCATAGGCGGAGTCGGTGGGGTAGACGACCACACCGCCGGCGCGAATGATATCGGCGGCATTGCGGATCAACCTCGCCTGCGGGTTGTCGGGATGAATCTGGTAAAACTGGCTCATGGCTGCTGCTGCGCCCCCGCTGTATCCGCATCTGCCGGCCGGGGGAGCCAGCGTTCCCAGACCCCGCGCAGACCATCCAGCAGCGGCGGTTCCACCCCGGGCTGCGGGCTGTAGGGGCCATCGCGGTGGAAGTCCGAACCCACCGATACCTCAAGCGCAAACTCGCTGGCAAGCTTGCGCAGCTGCGCGGTCTGGTCCGGCGTCTGGTAACCGCTGGTGACCTCGATCGCCGTGCCGCCGGCGGCCATGAAGTCCACCACCAGCCGGCGCAGTTTCATCCGGGTAAACTTGTACTTCAGGGGATGGGCAATAACGGCCACCCCGCCGGCAGCGACAATCCACGCCACCACCTGGGCCAGTTCCGGCCAGAACGCCTTGACGTCACCGGTCTTGCCCTGGCCCAGGTAGCGGTCAAAGGCCTGGTTGTGGTCGGCCACGTGCCCGCTGGCCACCATCCAGGCCGAGAAGTGCGGCCGACCCAGCTGGCTGTCACCCGCCTCCGCCAGGGCGCCCTCCAGCGCGCCGTCGAAGCCGAGGGCTTCCAGCCGTTGCGCTATTTTCCGCCCGCGCTCGATGCGGGCCGCGTTGAGCAGGTCCAGCCCTTCGCCCATGGCAGGGTGATCGCAATCCATGCCCAGCCCCAGGATGTGGATAGTGGTGGCGGACCAGCGGCAGGAAAACTCGATGCCGGGAATCAGCCGCAAACCGGGGGTATTGTGCGTATACTGCTCCTCCCGGGCAGTCCGGGCCAGGTCACCCGCCGCCGCCAGGTAACCGGCGACCGTGTCGTGATCGGTGATGGCCAGCATGCCGATTTGCCGCTCACGCGCCAGCGCCACGAGTTCGCGGGGACTCAACGCGCCGTCGGAAGCGGCGGTATGGGTGTGGAAGTCAATCAGCACAATCTTTACACTTGATGCCCGGCAGCCGTAACGGCGCTGGCACAACCCGGAGAAAAAACACATGGTAACAGCCGGAGCACCGCGGAATCCATGAAGCAATTAGCGGAATTCCTCCCCATCGCCCTGTTCTTTATCGTCTACCAACTCAAGGGTACATCCGTTGAGCTGGCCGGCTGGGAGTACACCTTCGACGGCATTTTTTCCGCGACGGCCATCCTGATGGCAGCCACGGTGGCGCAGGTGGCCATCACCTTCGCATTCACCCGCACCCTGGAGAAGCGGCTGCTGTGGCTGCTGCTCGCCGTCATGGTCTTTGGCGGCGCCACCCTGGTATTTCGCAATCAGATGTTTATCCAGTGGAAGCCGACCATTTTCAACTGGGTGCTGGCCCTGGTCTTCGGTGCCTCCCAGTACATTGGCGACAAGAACCTGATGGAGCGCACCCTCGGCAGCCAGATACACCTGCCAAAAGCCGTGTGGGGCAAGCTGAACCTGCTGTGGGTCGCCAACTTCGTGATCGTGGGCGGCCTCAATCTGGTGGTGGCCTACGGCTACAGCGAGGACACCTGGGTGAGCTACAAGCTGTACTCCTCGATTGGCTTCACCCTGCTGCTCACCATTCTCACCGCCCTGCTGATCAGCCCGCACCTCAAGGACGAACAGGAACAGGTCGCCAAGGAGTAGCAGCGCAGGGATGGTTGCGCCCCGCTGTCATTGAGGGGCGCAGCAGTGACCGGACATCGTTGCCCCTAGAGGAACCAGGAACCGCCGTCGACCATATGGGTCTGGCCTGTTACGAAAGCGCTGTTGTCAGAGGCCAGGTAAATGATGGTGCCGGTGAGGTCGTCGGTCTCGAGATTGCGCTGGATAAGCTGTCCCGCGGCGATCACCTTTTTGGCCTTTTCCAGCTTTTCGCCGAAAAAATCCTCGGTGCCCTCGGTCATCACGGCCGAAGGGGCCACCGCATTGACCCGGATCCTGTCCTGGCCCAACTCCCTTGCCATGCCCCGGGTCATGCCGATCACCGCAGCCTTGGAAGCCACGTAATCCAGGCCATAGGGCAGGCCATAAACCGCCGCCAGGGACGAAATGTTGATGATGGAGCCACCGCCAGCGTCCCGCATCGGCTGCACGACAGCCTTGCAGCATTGCCACAATCCCTTGACGTTGATCGTCATGACCGCGTCCCACTGGGCCTCATCCAGGTTTTCGAAGCGGGCGCCTTTCAGTCCGGCGTACAGGGCGGCATTATTCACCAGCACATCGATCCTGCCGAAACTGCTCACCGCCTGCTCTGCCATGGCCGTGCAACTGGCCATATTCGCGATATCGGTCACCGCCCCCACCGCACGCCCCCCGGCAGCGACAATGGCGGCCACGGTATCGTCACAGGAATTGATGTCACAGGCGAAAACAGCGGCGCCTTCGCGCGCCATCGCCTCTGCATAAGCGCGGCCGAGGCCTCGTGCAGCGCCAGTTACAATGGCGACCTTGCCTTCAAGTTGCGACATAAAGATTATCCCGGGCGATTATTGGAGGCGCTAAGTTAGCACAGGCCGCGATGGCACGGAACGCCGGCACGGCGCGGTAAACAATGTGAGACAGGGCAGCCACGGGACCTAATGGCCGCCGGCGCGAAACTCAGTGGGCGACTTCCCGGTCCAGCGCTTGAAGGCGCGAATGAAATTGCTGAGATCGGAAAAGCCCAGCATGAAGGCGATCTCGGTGATCGACAGCCGGCTCTGCCCGATGTACCCCAGGGCCAGTTCGTGCCGGGTCTCGTCCAGCAGTTGCTGAAATGACAGTCCCGCCCGGGCAAGCTTCACCTGCAGGGTGCTGGCACTCATATTGACGCTCGAAGCTATGGTCCCGCGGCTGACTGACCCGCCGCTGAGACCGGAGACAATATTGGCCCGCACCCGGGTGACAATATCGTCGCGGTCGAGCTTTTGCAGATAACTCATCACTATCTGATCGTTGTGCTGGGCCAGCTCCCGGCTGGCCCCGGACAGGGGCTCGCGCATGGTGGCCAGATCGAAGTAGAGGCTGAGCGACGCCTGCTCAAACAATAGCGGGCAGCCGAAATTTTCGCGATAGGGCGCGTCACCAGCAGCCGGCATCGGTCTGCGCAGTTCCACACGCAGGGGGTGCAGGTCGCCCTGGTAGGCCATGCGCATCAGGCGCAGAATCAGGGCGACAAAGGTATCCTCGGTTTCAAAACACAGGCTGGAACTTCTGGGTACCGCGGCCAGCCTCAGTTCCGTGCCGTCTTCACTGACACTGTAGGCACCACTTTGCGCGACCAGCGCCCAGTAGCGCACCAGGCGGTTGCAGAAATCCTCAAGGGTCTCGCTGGCGAGCAATGCGTAGCCCAGCGCGTGCAGCATGCCCGGCAGAATGCAGTCAGCGACGCGCAGGCCAAAATAGGCGTCGCCGGTAGCCGCCACCGCCCGGGCGTAGATGGCGTTAATATCCGAGTCGGTGATGCGCAGCATGGGGTCATTGCTGCGCACTCGCTCCACGTGGGCATCCCGCAAAATTTCGACGGGATCTGCTCCGGCGGCCTCCAGCGCCCGCGTGATAGCCTCGGTATAGCCCGCAAGGGTGGTGGGTTCAGCGGAAGACCTGGGCCGGCTCATGCACAACCGCTCCAACCGGTGCCAGGTTGGGCGCCGCAATGACAACTTCCCGGGCCAAAAAGCCAAGCATAATTTTCAAGCATTAGTATTATCGTCTGTAGCTCTGCGCTCTTTTTTACCATGCCGACCGCCAAACCGCCAATGACACCGCCTGCGACGAGGACATGATGGCCCAACCCCGCATCCGCTTCGACGGCCGGCAAATCGCCGTCAACGGCCTCACCCTCAACGTGATCATCGAGGGCGAAGGCCCCGACGTACTGCTGGTGCATGGCTTTCCCGATAGCCACCAGGTGTGGCGCCACCAGATTCCCGCGCTGGTGGCGGCCGGCTACCGGGTCATTGCTCCGGACATCCGCGGCTTCGGCGAGAGCGAGGCCCCCACTGGCAAGGGTGCGTACCGGGTGAAAAATTTTGTGACTGACATGGTCGCCCTGCTCGATGCGCTGGAAATCGACAAGGTGCGGCTGGTGAGTCACGACCTGGGCGCCGTCGTCGGTTGGGCCTTCACGATCGCGCATCCGGAGCGGGTGGACCGCCTTGTCGCCATGTCAGTGGGACACCCCGCGGCCTACCCCCGCGGCGGACTGGCGCAGAAGCTCAAGGGCTACTACGTACTGATCTGTGCCTCGCCCATCGGCGAGTGGTTCCTGAGGCTGTTCAACTGGCGTATGTTTCGCATGGTATTGAACTACCCTGCCGAATTTCCTCACTGGCAGGCAGAGATGTCGCGCCCCGGACGACTGTACGCGGGGATCGGCTTCTATCGCGACAACCTCCATCTGGTGCTGCCACGCAAGTACCCCAAAGTGACTGTGCCGGTAATGGGCATCTGGAGCAGTGGCGACCACGCCCTGTCGCGCAAACAGATGGTTCTCTCCGGCGAGTATGTAGATGCCCCCTGGCGCTATGAGCAGATCGACGGCGCCAGCCACTGGCTACAGCTGGACGCGCCGGATAGTATCAACTCCTTGTTGCTGGATTACCTGACCTGATTGACGGTGCCGCCATTGGCAGCGGACTCATTAACTACCCGCTTTCCTGGCCCGCAACAGCACCTTGCCAAAATTCCTGCGGTCCTGCAGGTAGTGGTGGGCGGCTGCGGCCTCCTCGAAGGGGAACACCTTGTCCACTACCGGCGCCAGCACACCCTCCCCCAGCAACCGCACGATCTCGACCATGTCAGGGGTGAGGCGATCAAACTCCTCGAACAGGCGCCCCATGTTGGTGCCGAATACGCCACGATTATTGTTGAGCAGGGACAGCGGGTGGAACCACGGCGTGGTGACCACCGCTCGCAACAGGGCCAATACATTCATACGCTCGCCCTGCACGCTGTCGGCCATGCCGAACATGAACAGGCGACCCAGCGGCGCAAGGCAGCGGTAACTGCGACGAAATGAGTTGCCGCCCTGGGGGTCGAGCACCACGTCAACTCCACGTCCCGCCGTGTAGCGCATGACTTCCTTTTCAAAGTCCTGGCTGCGGTAGTCGATACAGTGGGCGTAACCGAGTTCCTTCAGGCGCGCGTGCTTGCCCGCACTGGCGGTGCCGATCGCGGTGGCCCCGCGCCACTGGCATATCTGCAGGGCGGCGATGCCGACGCCGCCCCCGGCAGAATGCACCAGCACGGTCTCGCCCGGCCGCAGCGCGCCCAGGCGGATCAGCATGGTCCAGGCAGTGGCGTAGTTCACAGGCACCGCGGCGGCAGCTTCCAGTGACACCGAGGCCGGCACCTTGTGCACCCATGAGGCATCGACTACCACGGTATCGCTGTAGCCGCCAAAGCGGGTGAAGGTCAGCACCCGGTCGCCCACGCCGAAGCCACTGACGCCAGCGCCGACCTGGTCGACGATACCGGCGACCTCATAGCCCACCACGCAGGGCACGGGCGGGGCGTCTGGGTACTGGCCCATGCGCGCCTGGATGTCGGCGAAATTGACGCCCGCACAGGCGACGCGGATGCGCAGCTGGCCCGCGCCTGCCTGGGGGTCCGGCGCCTCGCGCACCTGCAGGGTCTCGGGGGCACCCTTGGCCGTAATCCAAACCTGTTTCATTGCTGGGCTTCCTCTGCGTGACCGCAGGCCTCTATGGCCAGGCGCGCGAAGTTCTGCGGATCATCCTCCTGGATAAAGTGGCCGCCGCGCTGGGTGACATGGGACTGGCCTTTGGCGCCCGGCAGCCGTTGTATGAACTGCGCATCGCCACTGCGGGTTATCGGTAATCCCGAGAAGCGGGAATCCGGGGTTCGCATTACTTTCATCCTGTACGCTCCCTGCTGACAACCATCAAAAAGTATTACCTGCGAATCGCCGCCCGCAACCAGCCAATTGCCATAAACAAAATAAGCAACGCGCCGCCCACCATCCAGCGCAACTCCGGCACCACGATGCCGCCGTAGGTCGGGGTCAATACCACTTGCAGAGCCATCATCTTATATGGCTCAAAGGGCGCATACGCCGGGTCAGCAAACAGTTCCAGCACCGCGCGCCGACTGGGGTAGCGCATCACAATCACCCGGCTCCAGTCATCCAGTTCGGCGGCGTGTCCGATCAGGTTCTGGCCCTGGGTCATTCCCGCGAACAGGGGGTAGGAGCCGTGGGCGAAGGCCAGTGGCATCACTGAGGTCTCATAGTATTGGTTGGACTCCAGCGGCGTGCCATCAAACGCCGGCGCGCCCTCAAACCGGCGCAGCTGCGGGTAGTAGCGCATCAAGTTGAGCATAAACACCGGCCTGCCGTCATCAGCAAGGGCCCAGGCCCGCAACCTGGCCAGCACCTCGGCTTTCTTTTCGGCGGGCATGGCGAGGTTTTTTTCGATCATCTGATAATGGAAGTCCACCTCCTCCAACGTGAGATGCCCACGCCACGAGCCCGGCGTCTGCCATGCCCAGAAACCGCCAAACAGCAATAGTAAGACGAGTGCCAGCTTGGGCATGAACGACGAGCTTTTCATCCTTTTCTCCGTTGATGGTGATTTACAAATACACGCCACGACTTGCGCCAGGACAAGCTGCGTCCCAGCGTACAACGATAGTACACATTTGTACCGTCAACCTGTCACTTCAGCCGGAAAGCCCGGCTTTTCGAGTATGGATTGCGGCCGGATCTATCCTGTAGCACACCCTGGCAGGCCGCGTTGCCGGGACAACAGGTTCGGCCCACAGGATAGGCTGCCGGGGCTGGGCCGGCGCATACTCGGATCTTCAATTTCGTCCTCCGTGGCGAGCCGGGTCGGAGCAAGGGAGTCGCACTAGTGCAGCGGGATAAAACAAACTACACCCAGGTCGGGGTGGAGCTTTCGATGTACTCCGGCAAAACGCGCAGCTACCTGCTGCACAAACACATACCCTTTGTGGAGCGCGGGACCAACGCCTGGGAATTCTTCTACCGCTTTCGCCGCCGCAACAACGCCGCCGCCATTCCCGTTGTGATTACGCCCGAGGGCGATTGGCTCCAGGACACAACAGTCATTATAGACACGCTCGAGCAGCGTTTTCCCAAACAGCCGGTCCTGCCAGCCACCCCCGTGTTGCGTATAGCGGCCTACCTGTTCGAACTGTGGGGCGATGAATTCTGGTTGCCGCTGGCCATGCACACCCGCTGGAGCCACCCCGAGAATGTGCCATTCTTCGTCGCCGAGGCCGGGGACGGCCTGCTGCCCGGATTCCCGCGCTGGTTCAAAACCCTGTTGGGCAATAAACACGCACGCCTTATGCAAAGTCACGCAGCGAATGTCGGCGTGACACCCCGGATGGCGCCGGTACTCGATCGCTTCCTGCAAATCCAGCTGGATGGGCTGGACGCACATTTTGCACAGCACCGATTTTTACTGGGGGATCGTCCCTGCCTGGGTGACTATGGGCTGATCGCTCCGCTATACGCACACCTTGCCCGGGACCCCTGGTCAGGGCGCGAATTGATTGCACCGCGAGTACACCTGAAAGCCTGGACAGAGCGCATGTTCAATCCCGACTTATCCACCGGCGGCGAATTCTGGCCGGAAGACAAACTGCCTGCCACGCTGATGCCGGCATTGCGCTCGATCTTCGACGAAATGCTGCCGTTCCTCGCGGCCTGCGGTGCCGAGGTATGCAAGACACCCATACTGCCGGCGGACACGCGCACCGCGCCCCGTTTCCTCGAGACAATAAATTACCCGATGGCCGGAGGTATTCACAGCCGCCCCGCCCCGAGCTACCCGGTGTGGATGGCGCAACGCCTGCTTGAGGCCTACGCCGCCACGACAGTGGAGGATCAGGGGCAGGTGCGGGCGTGGCTAGCAGAGGCTGGCGGCGACGCGCTGCTGCAGCTGGAACTGCCCCGGGTCAGGCGGGTGGGCCTCGCGGCGGCTCATATCGGTTAAGAGGCAGGCAGTTTTAGTGTCCCGCCGGCGATTCAGCTCTGATGGCGGGTTTTATCGAGCGTCTGACGGATTTGCCCCCCGGCCCTTGGGGCCGCTATCGGAGCAAGCCCGCGACGACGCCATTGGCAACGTGCAGTCGGGCGGGGAACCGTTACCGCTGTCACTGCCGTATTATCACCTTCTCCCCCGCCGTTATCCCGCTCCCGGTCCAGTCACATTGCCAGCCGGGAAAGACCAGTTGCGGATAGGGTTCGGGCGCTATCCACTCGGGCGTCTCATAAACGATATCGAACTGACGGTCCTGGCGAATCCTGCCGATAAGAAATGGCTTGTAGGTGTGGTGCGTCTTCGGGTCGACCATGATCCGGCCACCGGGCGCCTCGAATTCTATGCCATCGCCGAATGCCTGGAGCACCCGGTCCACATCGAAACTACCGGCTTTCTCCACCGCCAGTTTCCACAGGTAGACCTGGGAGTAAGCGGCTTCCATCGGGTCGCTGACCACCCGGTCCTCGCCGTGCTCTGCCTGGAACCTTGCCACAAACGAGCGATTGGCCGGGGTATCGACGCTCTGGAAGTAACTCCACCCGGCGAGGTGACCCTCAACGTGCGCCGGCAGCAGCCCGCGCAACTCATCCTCGCCCACGCTAGTGGCAAAGACAGGCAGTTGCTGGGGAAGAATGCCGCGCGCAGACAACTCCCGATAGAAGTAGACGTTGGTGTCACCGTTGAGAGTGCTGAAAATGATATCCGGGTTCAAAGCCACTATTTCGTCGACGATACCCGAGTAATCCCGCTCTCCCAGTGCCGTGTATGCCTCACCGAGAATCTCGGCGCCGGCATCCTCTGCATACTTCCTGGCTATGAGATTCGCCGTTCTGGGGTAGATGTAATCGGAACCGAGCAGGTAGAACCGCCTTCTCCCGCCGCCCGCCCCGCTGGCCAGCCATTGTATCGCCGGAATGATCTGCTGGTTGGGTGCCAGCCCGGTGTAAATTATGTTGCGGGAGCATTCATTCCCTTCATATTGCAAAGGATAGAACAACAGGCCGTTGTACTCTTCAAAAACCGGCAGCACCGATATGCGGCTCGAGGAGGTCCAGCAACCGAACACGGCGGCCACCTTGTCCTCCGTAAGGAGTTGGGTGGCCTTCTTGGGGAAAATATCGTCAGAGCGAGAGCGCGCATCCTCGATCACCGGCACGATTTTTCTCCCGAGCACACCCCCGGCAGCGTTGATTTCCTCGATCGCCATAATCTCCATATCGACGAGGGAAATCTCACTGATGGCCATGGTGCCTGTCTGGGAGTGCAAAATGCCGACTTTCACCACATCCTGCTCGGGGGGGCTTTGCTCGTCACAACCGGCCAACATCAGCGGCGCCAGGGGTGCCGCGGCCACAAGGCCGATCGCACCCCCGCCGCGGCGCAGGACCTGGCGACGGGTAAGCGCGCCATGTCTGTTTTTCAAGGTGTGATCCATATCCTGCTCGCCCCCAGTCAATCCCGCCAACACTGTTACCCGGTCTACTCCTGCCAGGGAATGAACGGCTTGTCTTCCTCACTATTTGCAAACAGCCGATAACGCCAGTTCGGCGAGGGGTTCAGGAGCACCCGGCCGGGACCGAAAAATACTCGCAAACGACCCTGCCCGGAGGTGAACTTGCCGAAAAAGTTATCCGTGGAGCGACGGATCCTGAACTGCACATCCGAGCTCCAGCCGATCACGCTCTTGCCGTCCACGGCGACCTTTTCACCCTCGGCCAGGGTCATTTCCTGGATGGGTCCACGGGTACGCACCGCAACCTTGCCAGTGCCTCCGACCCTGGTCTGCAAATATATAATCGGCTCCTGAGCGCGATATGCCGTCCAGAAACCCACCCGATGAAAACTGACATCGACGCTGCCTTCCGATGCCCAGTAGGTACCGCGCTCCAATATCCAGGCCTCATCGTCGAGCTCCATGACATGAAAGCCCCCCACCGAGGACAGCAGTGTCACGGTGCCCGTGCCGGTATAGGTAGGCCGGTAAATCGCCTGCAACGCCAACATGGACTTTATGGCAGATGGAATCGAGGGGATCAGCTTGGAATGAACACGGATATCGCCCTTCAGATAGGACAATGAGCCCGCCTCGGCACGCACGGTTTCGTTATCCAGAATGATGTCGACATAGTTTACCCCCTCGACTTCATGCACCTCAAAGCTGGCCATCGATCATTAATCCCGCATTCTGTCCCAGTACAACTGCTCGAACGGTTCCGGTGAAATACTGACTGCGCCCCTGAAGGGATTATCCATCACCGCGATCAACAGGATCATCGCGCCGAGAAAGAACGACAGCACTCCGCCCAGGAAAATCATGGTGATGTAGCGAATATCGAACAGCCAGAATAATGCAATATTCAGGATCGCCCCCACGATCACAACGTACCACATGATTGCCGGAATACCGGTCTTGACCGACTGCTCACGTACCCGCTGCTTGTCGAGAAACACGTTAAACTGGCTCAGTGTCTCGGAAAAAATGAGTTCCTCGGTTTTGGACTGGGGCTCGAATGCCAGCATTCGCTCCTGAAA
This sequence comes from Haliea sp., assembly GCA_024642265.1. Taxonomy (GTDB): domain Bacteria; phylum Pseudomonadota; class Gammaproteobacteria; order Pseudomonadales; family Halieaceae; genus JARRPM01. Next base: position 29,519 of record JAHEBL010000003.1, read on the forward strand.
CGCTTTCAGCTTTGTTGTTCCCTGTTTCGGGATCCTGCCAACCCTGTATTCAGGCCAGCCGTACTTGATGACCCAGCGGGTGTAGTCACGAAGTAACCAGCGCAAGTTCTGCCCATGGGGTTCGGGAAACGTCGAGACACCTTCGTAAAGGGTTTCCAGCGAAGACACTTCCTGCACCACGTTGGACTCTACACGACTGAAATTCTGGTAGGCAGCGACCGCTATCAGCCCGAGCAATAAACCATAGAAGACGCCGAAAGAGGACAGTACGTAGCCCACTATTTCATTACCACTGGTACGCGAGCGCACGAAGGGACGAAGAAGCGGTCTCAGGATGGTGCCACCCAGCCAGCAATAACCGACGAAGATGACCGCTACCCAAATGGCCAGCGTTCGAATCGGGAGGTCGTAAATCCAGTCCATTACCTTGCTTTCTTCACTTGTAGCCCATAGCTCGAATTGTCGACGACACCGATATGATAGTTACTGGCAGTGAAATCGCCAGCCCTGCAATCACAAAATCCTGCGGTGATGTAAATCGCCACTGACCGGACTGTTGCAAAAACGGCAGACAAGTCGCCTACTGGCGCCTCCCCGCCACAGGCACTCACGCTGCCACGCCAAGGCCACAGGCCGCAATCGCCAGCCGGGCAAAATTCACGGGATCGTCTTCCTGGATGAAGTGGCCGCCATGCAGGGTGGTGTGGGGCCGGCCCGCCGCGCCGGGGACACGTTCCCGCCATACCGCGTCACCGCCGCGAGTAATAGGGTCGCCATCACTGAAGCAACAGATAAAGGGTTTGTGCCACTGTTCGAAAACTGCCATGGCCCGCTGATTCTCAGCCACCCCGGTTATGTGCGGCTCCATGGGTACCATTGATGGGTAGGCCCTGGCTGCCACCTTGTATTTGCTGCCGGGAAAGGGCGCGTCGTAGGCCGCCACCTCTGCTGCGGACAGGGTACGCTTGCTGCCCTGTTGCACGATGCGGCCGACCGGGAATACCGGGCTGTAACGGGAGAAGGCTCTCCAGAGGGCAAAGGGCCGTGAAAATCCGGTCCCCACCGGTAACCCGCCATTGCTGAGCACTATGCCTGCAAACCGCTCAGGATTTTCCGCGGCCAGTCGCAGGCCAATCAGTGAGCCCCAGTCCTGGCAAACCAGGGTGATGTCGCGCAGGTCCAGGGCTTCAATCCAGTGGAGGATCCATGCAACCTGTCCAGCATAGCTGTAGTCCGATCGCGCCGCCGGTTTATCGGACTTGCCAAAACCGACCAGGTCCGGGGCCAGCGCGCGCAACCCGGCCCCGGCTATGGGTGGGATCATATGTCGGTAAAGGTAGGACCAGGTGGGCTCACCGTGCAGCATCAAAACCGGCGGCGCGTCGCCGGGTCCCTCATCGACATAATGCAGTCGCAGTTCCGGCGTCACCTGGTGGTAACGGGGCTCGAAGGGAAAGTCCGGCAGATCGGTAAATCGTGTTGCCGGCGTTCGAAATACTTTCATTTCATTTCTCTGGGGTCGGTTAACCGCGACTGATAGAGATTATCACATGCGACGAACCGGCCCGGCCGTTTTTTGGCCCTGCCACGGGTAAAGCGGGTGGTTCTGGGCACCTGGGTAGCTCGCCACGCCGGGGCAATCAGTTGCAAATGACAGACAAAACATTGATCTGGACAGGGTACACGGAAAGCAATGCACTACTATTCTTGGGTGAGGCATTGGCCGGAAATGATTGTTGGCTGGCCCGATATCAGCTTCATATCGGCGGTTGTACTGCGTACGCTCCGACTCAGAAAATCAGTATCTGCGCGCGGGCACACCGTAACAATAATTCTCTCTCCGCCAGATTAGTGGCGGCCGCGATCCTGCAGGAGGAATCCCATGGCTCTGGGCAAGGAACAAATGGCACTGCTGTACCGCAACCTGATACGGGCGGATCATTTCGACAAGATGATGATGAACCGCATCATGCAGGGCAAATTGATTGGTTTTTATCACCCGGGCGACGGGGCCATGGCTGCCGGCGTTGGCGCCAGCACCTTCCTCGGCGACAACGACATCCTCAACCCCCACCACCGGGCCCACGGGCTGGGTTACGCCGCCGGTCGAGGCATAGACGTGGGCCGCTACCTGGCGGAACACACCGGCAAGGTGGATGGCTGCTGCGGCGGCCGTTCCAGCTTCCACTGGTCCTTCCCGGAGAAAAAACTCTACGGCGCTTCCGGTTTTATCGGCTGGCATTTCTGCCCGGTGGTGGGCTGGGGCTGGGCCTCGAAACGCAAGGGCAACCAGATGGTGCTGATGGCCTCCGGCGATGGTTCCTACGGCCAGGGCGGTGCCCACGAGGCCATGCTGTTCGCCATGAACTGGAAGCTGCCCATCGTTTTCTTCTGCGAGAACAATGGCATGGCCATCCATTCCACCATCTCCGATATGCACCCCATGCCCGATATCTCCAGCCTGGCCCAGGGCTACGGCATGCCCGCAGTGGTGATCGACGGTCAGGATGTATTCGCGGTGGCGGAGACGGTAATCGCCGCTCGCGAGCATGCGCTGGCGGGCAAGGGCCCGACTTTTGTCGAGGCCAAGACCCTGCGCCTGCGCGAACACGACGTGGGCACGCCAGACCTGGCGCGGGCCGAACCGCGCGATGCGCAATACCTGGAGGAACTGAAAAAGCGCGACCCGGTGGTGCTCGCCACCACCCGCGTACTGGCGGAGAAGGTGTTGACGCAAAAACAGATCGACGAGATCTACAAGGAGGCAAAAGAGGAAGTCGCCGCGATCGAGAAGTTCGCCGACGACAGCCCCATTGCGCAGCCGAGTATTGAAGAACTGCTAGCCGGCGTCTACGTGGCCTGAGTCGAGGAGAATCCCAGTGAGTGAAGTACGTGAATTACCCCTGGTAGAAGCCATCAGGGAAGCCTACCGACAGGAGATGGAGCGCGACGAGCGCGTGTTCATGGTCGGCCAGGATATCGCCGGCGGCATCTTTCCCCACACCAAGGGCCTGGTGGAGCAATTCGGCACCGACCGCATCGTCGACACCCCGCTGGCGGAGGTCGGCATGTACGGCACCGCCTTCGGTGCCGCCATGGAGGGCTTTCGCCCGATCGTTGATTTCATGTTTGCCGGTTTCTTCCTGAACGCGGCCTCCCCCATCCTGGCGCAGACCGCCCAGTTCCGCTTTATCCACGGCAGCCAGATGTCCCTGCCAATGGTGATTACCGCCGCCTGCGGCGCGGGTATGCGGCTGGGCAACGAGCACGCCATGCTGGTACACAACATGATCGCCCAGGTACCGGGGATCAAGGTTTGCATGCCCTCCACTCCCTACGACGCGAAGGGGCTGATGACGGCGGCAATCCGCGACGACAACCCGGTGGCCTTCATCTGGCACCTGGGCACCATGATGGACCGCGGGCCGGTACCCGAGGAGCCCTATGTGGTGCCACTGGGCGTAGCCGACGTGAAACGCGAGGGCAGCGATGTCACCCTGGTTGCCAACGGTTTCCAGTACAAGAATGCCGAGATCGTCGCCGACAAGCTGGCGGGCGAGATCAGCGTGGAGATCATCGATCCCCGCAGCTTCTCCCCGCTGGACATCGACACCATCCTCAAATCGCTGGAAAAAACCGGACGACTGGTGGTGGTGGACGAGAGCTGGGAAAGCCGCAGCACCGCAAGCGAAATCGCCGCACAGGTGGTCGATGTGGGCTTCGACCTGCTCGATGCTCCTATCCGCCGGGTAACCATTCCCAATATCCCCCTGCCGGGGGGTCATATGGAACCCTACGTGGCCCCCAACCCCGACGCCATCGAGGCGGCGGTTCGCGACGTCTGCCGATAGGAGCCCGGGATCATGGCCACGAATTATCTAATGCCGAAACTGGCGATGGGAATGAACGAGGGCACCGTGGTCGAGTGGCTGGTGACCGAAGGCCAGCAGGTCGAGCGCGGCGCGCCCCTGATGGAGGTCGAGACTGAGAAAGTCGCGTATGACGTGGAAGCGCCAGTGGGCGGCTGGTTCCATATTCTGGTACCCGCCGGTGATACCGTGCCGGTGGAGTCGGTGATCGGCCAGTTTGCCGCGAGCGCGGAGGAATATGCAGAAATAACAGGCGGTGCGACACCGCCGGCTGCACCCGCCCCCACCCCGGCAGTGACATTCAACGACAAGCTCACTTCCACCGGTGCTGTGATGGGATCTGTTCCGACCGCAGCGGCACCAGCGGCGATCAGTAGCCGTATCAAAGCCTCCCCGCTGGCACGCAAGCTGGCCCGTGACCGCGACATCGATCTCGCCACACTGACAGGGACAGGGCCCGAAGGACGCATCGTAAAACGCGATGTACTGGCGGCGAAAGCCCAGGCGCCGCTGACCGTCGCGGCGGCGACAGTGGCTGAACCAGGCGCGCTTACGGTGAAGGGTACGGTACCCCTGAAAGGCATGCGCGGCGCCATTGCCCGGCGCATGACCCAGAGCCTGCAGACAGCCGCCCAGTTATCACAATTTTCCGAGGTGGATGCCAGCCGGCTGCTGAAAGCGCGCAAGCGTTTTATCGCCAATGCCGACGCCTACGGCACCCGGGTATCGGTCAACGCATTTGTCGTAAAGGCCATGGCAGTAGCCTGCCAGGCGGTTCCCATCGCCAATGCCGGTATCGTCGATGACCAGATCGTGCTGTGGAACGAGGTTAACGTGGGCATAGCCGTATCCCTGCCCGGCCAGGGTGAGTGGGACAGCGGCTTGATTGTACCGGTGCTGCGCAACGCGGAACGCAAGGGACTGGTGCAGATAGACACCGAGTTGCGCGACCTCGCCACCCGTGCCCGGGAAGGGCGGCTGCTGCCAGGAGAAACCGAGGGCGGCACCATCACCCTCTCCACCACCGCGGCCATGGGCGGCGAGGCCATGTACTCCTGGTCCACGCCGGTACTCAACCTGCCCCAGGCACTCATCGTCCAGCCGGGCATGATCATGCCGCGTGCAGCGGTACACAAGGGCAAGATCAGGAAGCGCGAGATGATGCCGCTGAGCATAACCTTCGACCACCGCGTGCTCGACGGTGACCCGGTGGCGGGTTTTGTCATCGCGCTGCGTCGCTGTCTGCAGTCGCCCGAACTGATGCTGGCCTGAGCAACCCGGGCTCTTGCTTGAAAAGCGTCGGTATTATCGTCAACCCGGCCGCGGGCAAGGACCTGCGGCGCCTGGTCGCATTTGGCTCAACCGCCACCCATAGTGAAAAGGTCAACGCGGTGGTGCGCATCCTGCGGGCGCTCGATGCACTGGGCGTGGAACGAGTGCGCATAGCACCGGACCCGACCAACCTCGGCCAGCGCGCTATCGGGGCCATCGGCGATGAGCTGGTATCTATCGACGCCGCCTGCCTGGAGCTGCCCTGGCTGCTGGGCAGTCGCAGCGATACCGAACGCGCCGCCACACTCATGCGCGAGCAGGACTTTGGCTGCATCCTGGTACTGGGGGGCGATGGCACCAGCCGGGCGGTGGCCAGCCACTGCGGCGATGTGCCGCTGATACCCATATCCACAGGCACCAACAACGCCTTCCCCCGCATGCTCGAGGGAACCCTTGCGGGCATGGCAGCGGCCTGCGCGGTGCGCGCCCTGCATGGCGAAGAGGCACTGGTGCAGGCCCCGATGCTGCGCCTGCTCGCCGATGGTGAGGAAGTGTCACACGCGCTGGTGGATATCGCGGTGATCGACACAATTGACAGCGGTGCGATCGCGGTCTGGGAAGGCCACTCTGTTCGCGAGTTATTTCTGGCCCAGGCCAGGCCCGACAGTATCGGCTTGTCCGCGATTGGCGGCTGCCTGGCACCGCTGGAACCCGGCTGTGGCCAGGGCCTGCACCTGCAGCTTGGAGAAGTTGATGACCCCACCTGCACCCACGTTACCGCGCCCATGGCACCGGGCCTGGTGGTGAGGATCGCGGTGAGGGACTTCGCGCGCTTCAGCGAGCGGGCCGGTGTAAACACCAGTGAGGGCGTGTTCGCTTTTGACGGGGAGCGGGAAATGGCCATTGACGATAGATTCTGCTGGGAGGTTGTCTACGACCCCCGGGGGCCGCGAGTTGTCGATGTCCAGCAGGCACTCGCCCTCGGTATTGAACGCGGGCTGTTCCGGGATGACTTTCACCCGGCGGCATACCAGAAACCATAACCCTTGCGGGAGCAAACCATGTCCGAACCGACAATTGATATTGCCATTATCGGCGCCGGCCCGGGGGGCTACGTCGCCGCGATCCGCGCGGCGCAACTGGGGCTGCAAGTCGCCGTTGTCGAAATGGATACCCCGGGCGGCGTATGCCTCAACTGGGGCTGCATCCCCTCGAAAAACCTTATCCAGCAGGCCGAGGACTACCATGTGCTCCACAGGATGGAAAAACTGGGGGTAAAGGTAGACCGCTCCGGCCTTGACTACGGCAAGGTGCACGCAAACTCCCGAGCGGCAGCCAATACGCTGGCCGGCGGCGTCACCGGACTACTGCGCAAAAACAAGGTAAAGGTCATCAAGGGCCGCGCGCGGCTGGCGGGCGCGGGCAAGGTGGTCATCGAGGGCGGAGAAACCCTCAGCGCGAAGAATATACTGATCGCCACGGGTTCGCGCCCGATGGACGTCAAGGGCTTTGAATTCGACGAACAGCAGGTGCTCTCCTCTACCGGCATCCTGGATCTCAAAACACTGCCAGAGTCACTGGTCATACTGGGCGGGGGCGCGATCGGCTGTGAGTTCGCTTTTGTGATGAATGCTTTCGGTGTAGCGGTCACCGTGGTCGAAATGACGGACCACCTGCTGCCGACAGAGGACTTCGAGTGCGCCGCGGTACTGCAGGCGGAATTCGAAAAGGCGGGTATTACTGTACTCACCGACACCCGGGCCACCGCTTTGACCCGCTCGGCGAAGGGCGTCAGCGTGTCACTCAGTACCCCTGCGGGCGACGTCGCCGTCAAGGCCGACAAGGCACTGGTGGTATTCGGCCGGCGCCCCAATACCGAGGAACTGGGACTGGACTCCGTGGGCCTGAAAACCGATGAGCGCGGCTACATTCCGGTCGGCGATTACAACCAGACCTCCGCCAAAGGCGTGTTCGCCATTGGCGATGTGACCAGTACCCCCCTGCTGGCCCACGTGGCGTCCCGGGAAGGCGAGCTGGCAGTCGGGTTCATTGCTGGCCATGGCGGCCAGATGAAGCAGGTTGATACGGCGGCGGTACCGTCGGCCATCTACTGCGAACCCCAGGTAGCCGGCTTCGGCCTGCGGGAGGACGAGGCGAAGAGCAAGGGTATCGCTATTCGCAAGTCGGTATTCCCCTACCGGGGTATCGGCAAGGCAGTGGCCGTAGGCAAGCCGAATGGGCTGGTAAAAATAATCACCGACCCCGACACCGGTGAGATACTCGGAGCTCATGTGGTGGGGCTTAACGCCACCGAGATCCTGCATGAGATACTGCTGGCGAAGACGGCGGAATTGTTGCCGGAGGATATAACCCGGATGATTCACGCACATCCGACGCTGTCCGAGGGTGTGATGGAAGCCGCGTTGGGCCTGACCGGGGCGCCCATACATATGTAGCGACCACCCTGTGCACTGCCGCTACTTTCTGGCTCTTCGAACCCAGTTGCGGATACTATTACGTCGATTCGTCCTCACGCCAACAAGGGGAAGGCAGGAATGGTACCGATCAAACCCTGCTGCGCCTGGCCGCCGAATCCCGGCCCGCCCCGGCATCAACAGCTCAAACCAATGGACTGAAGCATGCACAGCCTGATTTTTTATGCCTACGCCGGCATCGTGGCCATTACCTCACTGCGACCTGCTGGTGATATGAATATCGATCCCATGGATAAAGTCGTCCATCTGCTGGTTTACTATATCTTCGCGGTCTTCGGCCACCGCGCGCTGACGAACAAGCGCTACTACCCCTACCTGTGTCTTGGCATTATTGCCTACGGTGCGCTGCTGGAGCTGGGGCAATCCTATGTTCCCGGACGGCACATGTCGGCTTACGACCTGCTGGCAAACACCCTCGGGGTCCTGCTGGGGGCCGCGGTCGTCACGCGCCGGGCTGCCCGGTGATACCATACCTGCTGGCGTTGGGGGCCAAAAAACCCGCCGCATGATAGCCGCGCTGGTTTTGCCGCAATATACTCTTTAACTATCAATCAGTTAGGATAATTCGATGTACTATGCAATTCTCTGTGAAGACGTAAAGGACAGCCTGCCGATGCGCCAGGGCGCCCGCCCGGCCCACCTGGCAAGGCTGCAGGAGCTGGTGGACCAGGGCCGACTGCTCGCGGCGGGCCCCCACCCCGCACTCGACACCGCGGACCCTGGGGAGGCCGGATTTACCGGCAGCCTGATCATCGCCGAGTTTGACAGCCTGGAGGGCGCCACTGCCTGGGCGGACTCGGACCCCTATGTGGACGCGGGTGTTTTCAGTCGCGTGATCGTCAAACCCTACAAGCTGGTGCTGCCCTGAGCTTAAATTTACCGGCAAACGGGGTTACACTGGCGGCCTTTTCGGCAGCCCGCGCGCTCCCGATATCGTCCAGGCCAATATGAAGGAATCCGTTTTGAAATTTGCACTGTCTTTTTTGCTGCTTGTCGGGCTGTTGGGTTCCAACATCGAAGTCCACGCCCAGGACGTACGCTATATCAGTGACAAGCAATACATTCCCGTGCGCCGCGGTGCCGGCAACGAATTCAAGATTATCCACCGGGGCCTGCCGACCGGCACACGCCTGAAGGTGTCGAAGGTGTCCGAGAACGGCGAGTGGGCGGAAATCACCACCGATGATGGCACCAGCGGCTGGATACGGGCCCAGTACCTGATGAAGGAGGTCCCGGCCCAGCAGCGCCTGGACGAAATCACACAGAAAGCCAGGCAGGCCGGCGGGCTGACCGAAGCACTGGAGCAGGAAGTATCGACCCTCGAGACCGAGCGGGACACGCTGTTGGGGCAGGTCGCCGAGTATGAACTGCAACTGGGTACGGTCAACGATGAGTTGAGCCAGCTCAAACAGATTTCGGGCAAAGCCGTGCAATTGGATGAGGACAACCGCCGCCTGGTGGTGAGCTCCGAGCAGCTGCGTGCGGAGCTCGACATGCTGGAGGCTGAAAACCAGCGCCTGCACGACAAGGTGGACAGCGAGGATTTCCTCAACGGGGCGCTGGCGGTTTTACTCGGCGTCATTATCACCCTGGTGGTACCGCGGCTGTGGCCCAAGCGCCGCAAGAGTTCAAGCTGGGCATAAGCCCTGTCTCATCCTGGAGAAATACATCGTGCTGAAAAGGCTGCTTGTTTGCTTCGCCATCCTGTTGGCTCCTCTGGCCATTGCACAGGAGACGCCCCTGCCCAATCCGCAGGTGATAATCAAGACCAGCGAGGGCGATATCACCCTGCGTCTGTTCCGCGACAAGGCCCCTCTCAGCGTCGATAATTTCCTCGCCTACGTCGACGCGGGTTTTTATAACGGCACGATATTCCACCGGGTGATTCCTAATTTCATGATCCAGGGCGGCGGCTTTCTCCCGGACATGAGCCAAAAAGCCACCGGGGACCCGGTGCCCAACGAGTCCCGGAATCGCCTGCACAATACTCGCGGCACCATCGCCATGGCGCGCACCAATGATCCGGATTCCGCCACCGCGCAGTTTTTCATCAACCAGCGCAACAACCTGCAGCTGGACTGGGCGCCGGGGCGCGACGGTTACACGGTGTTCGGCGAAGTCATCCTGGGGATGAATATTGTGGACTTCATCGCTACAGCGCCCACCGGTAAAGTGGGCATGTTGGACGACGTGCCGCTGCAGCCGATCATGATAAAAGAAATCGTGCGCGCCAAGGCCCTATGATCGCGCTCAGCGTCAATCTCAACAAAATAGCCCTGATACGCAACTCCCGGGATACCACCAACCCCAGCGTCACTGAACACGCGCGCATGTGCATCGCGGCGGGCGCGGACGGCATAACGGTTCACCCCCGCCCCGACCAGCGCCATATTCGCGCCCGGGACTGCGTTGACCTCGCCGCAATGCTGACGGTGGAATTCAACATTGAAGGGAACCCGATGGCCGGTCCCCGGCGCAGCGAACGCGCCGGTGTCGGCGACTACCCGGGCTTCATGGAACTGGTAAAAGCGCTGCGCCCCGCCCAGTGCACCCTGGTACCCGACGGTGACGATCAGCTCACCTCAGATCACGGTTTCGACCTTAAAAAAGATGGCGAAAAGGTTGCGCCCCTGGTATCCGAGCTGAAATCCCTCGGTATCCGCACCAGCCTGTTCATGGATCCCGAGCCGGAACAGATTCGCCTCGCAGCACAGGTGGGCGCCGACCGTATCGAACTCTACACCGAAAGCTACGCCCGGGCGTTCAGGACAGGCACGAACGTGGACAGCGTTCTGCACCAGTTTGTCAGCGCAGCTGAGACTGCAGCACAGGAAGGCCTTGGGCTGAATGCCGGCCACGACCTGGACCTGGATAACCTGCCACGCTTCGCTACCGTTCCCGGCCTGCTGGAAGTCTCCATCGGCCACGCGCTGACCGTGGATGCCATTCGCATGGGCCTGGCCAATGCGGTTGCGGCATACCAGAAAGCGTTGGGTAAATAGACGGCCCTGCGCAGCTGATCCTGGTCGAACGAATCGCCGCAGATAAACCAGCGCTATTGTGCTCTTTGCCCTAGCGAGCGGCGAGCCGCTCCCGCAGACCCTCGGGAAGACGCGATGGCGCTTTAGTGGCTGCATCCAGATGCACCAGCACCGCGGTCCCGCGCACGGTGACTTTACCGCCCTGCGACATTTCACAGACTATCGTGAGGGAACTGTTGCCGGCCCTGGCATCGGTGACAGTGGCAATGACATCGCTGCCGTAGAAAGTCTCTGCAACAAAGTCGATATGCAGTGACGCCAGCACCCAGTGCAGTGTCGACTCCGTTCCCTCCTCACCCAGCGATTCCACGAAGGAAATCCGCGCCACCTCGAACCAGGCGGCAATGGAGGCATTGTTGATATGCCCGAGGGCATCCGTTTCATAAAACCGTGGACTGATGGTGATGGAATATGGGGACGACAAAATTCACTCCGTTAAAAAATTCCGGCAAGCCGACCGGCGTTTCATTCAGAATACGAGCGACCTGAACGCGACAGCACCAGCTGACCATCCTGCACAGGAATGACCGCACCGGGATCATAATCCATGCGCACTTGGCCGGATTCCTCGCCCAGGCGATACTGCACATCGTAGCCAACCGTGCGCTGGCTGGTGTCGGTCACAGTCTTGCACTGGCGCTCGGTGGTCTGATAGGTGTCGTTTTCCTGCATACTGCCCTGGACCTTGTTACCGGCAATGCCGCCGACCACGGCGCCGGCGATTTTCGCGCCCTTGTTTTTGCCGCCCCCGCCTATTGCATCACCGGCCAGGCCGCCCGCCACTGCACCCAGCACGCTGCCGGTGATCTTGTGTTCATCCTTGATCGGCTTCTGGCGGGTGACCACAACGTCCTTACACTCTTCACGTGGTGTTTTCACCGTTTCCGTCACCGGCGTTACCGCCGTCACCTGGGCGAACTCCGGCCCCGAAGAGAGCATGTTGTAGCCGGCGAACCCCCCCGCTGCAGTCGCCACAGCGACCCCGAGTACAGTGCCGGTAAGCATGGATTTGTTCATTGATAACTCCTGGTCTGGTTGAGCCGTGCAGCCGGTGGCCCGGCTCTCATCAACTTGGCAGCGTCTCGCAGGGATCGCTGTGAGGCCAGCTTAACGCCCGCCGGAACCGACTCAAGCCCGGCATGGGCGCAAAATTACCGCAATCAAAATGGAATACTACAGGGCAAAAACGGTCAGCGGCCCGCCACCAGGCTGATCATCACCCCGGCCGCCACCGCCGAGCCGATAACCCCGGCAACATTCGGCCCCATGGCGTGCATCAGCAAAAAATTATGGGGATCCGCTTCCAGGCCAAGCTTGTTGCTGACCCGCGCCGCCATCGGCACGGCCGACACACCGGCCGAGCCAATCAGGGGGTTGACCGGTGAGCCCCCCATTTTGTTCATGAGTTTGGCGATAAGCACACCCGATGCGGTGCCGATGGCAAAGGCGACAATGCCCAGGCCGAGAATACCGAGGGTATTGACGTCAAGAAACTTGTCCGCCACCAGCTTTGAGCCCACCGAAAGGCCGAGAAAAATAGTAGTGATATTGATCAGGGCGTTCTGCGCGGTAAAGCTAAGGCGCTCCACCACGCCGCACTCTTTCATAAGGTTACCAAAGCAGAACATACCCAGCAGTGGCGCGGCAGCCGGCAACAGCAAGGCCACCAGGATCAACAGTACCAGGGGAAACACGATTTTCTCGCGTCTGGACACCTGCCGCAGCTGCACCATGACAATGCGACGCTCCGCCTCGGTGGTGAGAGCGCGCATGATGGGTGGCTGTATCAGAGGCACCAATGCCATATAGGAATAGGCGGCGACCGCGATGGCGCCCAGCAGATCCGGCGCCAGCAGGCTGGCAACGTAGATGGCCGTGGGGCCGTCGGCACCGCCGATGATACCGATGGCGGCCGCATCGCTGAGACTGAAGTTCATCAGGCCGATGCTGCTCAAACCGACCGCGCCCAGTACCGTGGCAAAGATACCGAACTGGGCGGCGGCACCCAGGAACAGGGTCTTGGGGTTGCCCAGCAGGGGACCGAAGTCGGTCATTGCCCCAACGCCCATGAAAATGACCAGCGGCGCCACACCGCTGGCAATCGCAACGGTATAGAAGTTATAGAGCATACCGTTGCTGTAGCTGGCGTGTTCGGCCACTTGTGTCATTGCCAGTTGCACAGGCGCGCCAGCGGCATGGTAGGCGGCGAGCAATTCCCCGGGCGACGCCCCGACGGCGGTACCCAGGGTGCGGGCGAATTCACCCAGCAGCGCGGGATCGCCGGCGTACACGGCATTTTCCACCGCGGACCACGCCAGGCCGGCCCCGGGGATATTTGCCAGGATGCCGCCAAAGCCGATGGGTACCAGCAGCAAGGGCTCGAAACCCTTGCGGATGGCCAGGAACAAAAGTCCGAGGCCAATCAGAATCATAAAGGCCTGGCCGGCCTGGATCTGGGCCACACCGGAGGAGTCCCAAAGCAGCAGCAGATTATCCATGCGGGGTCAGGCCACGCTGATCAGCGGATCGCCGACCGCGACCTTGTCGCCCACTTTCACCATGACTTCGGCCACGGTGCCGGAGCGCTGGGCCCTGACCTCGGTTTCCATTTTCATGGCCTCCAGCACAACGATTACATCGCCCGCCTCCACCTCGTCACCCACGATCACATTGACGTGGAAAATATTGCCGGCCAGTGGTGCAGAAAGCGGATGTGCGGCAGAGGCAGGCGCGACCGGCGGCGGAGCACTGGCCGCCGGACTTATAGAGGAAACATCACCGCCCTCTGCGACTTCCACCACGTAACTCTGGCCATTCACTTTCACCGTATAGATGCCGGGCTGCCCAACCGCCGCCGGCGCGCCGGCCGGGGCTGTCACTGCTGCCGTGTTCGGCGCAGCCTCCGCGCCCCCCGGTACCGGTTCAAAAGCCGAGGGATCGCCACGGTTCTCCAGGAACTTCAGCCCGATCTGGGGAAACAGGGCATAGGTCAGTACGTCGTCGATCTCTCCCTCGCCGGGTGTCAGCGCAATGGATTTCTCCCCCGCCAGGATGCGCAGCTCATCGGTAAGCTTGTCCATCTCCGGCTCCAGCAGGTCAGCCGGGCGACAGGTAATCGCGGGCTTCCCTTCCAGCACCCGCAACTGTAACTCGGCGTTGACAGGCGCCGGGGTGGCGCCGTATTCACCCTTGAGTACACCGGCGGTCTCCCGGGAAATGGATTTGTAGCGTTCGCCGGTAAGCACATTGATCACCGCCTGGGTGCCGACGATTTGCGAGGTGGGTGTCACCAGCGGGATAAAGCCCAGGTCCTCACGCACCCGCGGGATTTCCGCCAGCACCTCGTCCATCTTGTCCGCCGCGCCCTGCTCCTTGAGCTGGCTTTCCATATTGGTAAGCATACCGCCCGGTACCTGTGCCACCAGGATGCGGGCGTCCACGCCACGCAGCGACCCCTCGAAGGCCGCATACTTCTTGCGTACCTCGCGAAAATACGCGGCTATTTCCGCCAGCTTGACGATGTCCAGGCCGGTCTGGCGACCGGTCGCCGCCAGCATTGCCACCACCGACTCGGTGGGTGAGTGGCCATAGGTCATGGACATGGAGGAGATAGAGGTGTCCACATTGTCGATGCCGGCTTCCACGCATTTGAGAATGGTGGCAGTGGACAGTCCGGTGGTCGCGTGGCACTGCATATGAATGGGTATTGCACAGGCCGCCTTGAGCCGGGTGACCAGTTCGTAGCCGACATAGGGGTGCAGCAAACCCGCCATATCCTTGATCGCGATGGAATCGGCACCGGTGTCCTCGATCCGCTTGCCCATTTCTACCCAGGTATCCACCGTGTGTACCGGACTCAGCGTGTAGGAGATAGTGCCCTGGGCATGCTTGCCGACTTCCTTGACAGCCTTTAGCGCGACCTCGAGATTGCGCATATCGTTCATGGCGTCGAACACGCGGAATACGTCCACGCCGTTATGGGCGGCACGTTCGACGAATTTCACCACCACGTCATCTGCATAGTGACGATAACCCAGGATGTTCTGGCCCCGGAACAGCATTTGCTGGGGGGTCCTGGGCATCGCTTTTTTCAGCTCGCGGATACGCTCCCAGGGGTCTTCACCAAGGTAGCGGATACAGGCATCAAAGGTGGCGCCACCCCAGGTTTCCAGTGACCAGAAACCCACCTCATCAAGCTGCGCGGCAATGGGCAGCATGTCGTCCAGGCGCATACGGGTCGCCAACAGGGACTGGTGAGCGTCGCGCAACACCACGTCGGTGATACCCAGCGGGCGGTTATTCTGGTCCATTGCAGTCAAGCCTCTTTTGCCTGGTGAAACCTGGCGCCCTGTTAGAGGGCATCAGTCATCTGTCTTGCGGTGCTGGTGAATCGCTGCGGTAATAACGGCCACGACGCCCGGGTCGAGCTGGGGAGCGACAGCCTTGCCAGCGCTGCGCTCCCGGGTCGTGACCGGAGGGGGTTCGGGCTGTGGGAAGTAGCGGGCAATAAGCCCCGACATACCGGTAGTGGCCAACACCAGCAGGGCCAGGAATATCACCACGGTACCCATGCCATACAGCATGAGCTCGATCCCCTGTGCAACAATATCGCCCTGCATGTTGTTACCCGTCACCACGGCCCGCCCATTCGGCGGGCGCCGAGCGAGTAAGTTTAAAGCAGTAAAGGAAGGGGCGCCATGGCGTCCGGAGCGGAATCCGCAGTTAAGCCACCGCTCGCGCCAGCCCCGCCGCCGGGCCATAAAGGCGTGGATATTCCCCAACATGCGGTTTATCCTGCTGCCTCGCTATGTTCCCGATTCTTCATTAAAGAGGTACACGGATGTTGAGATTTGCCTGGCTTTTGATTACAGCGGTGGCGCTTTACAGCGGCGCGGCCAGCGCCGAGCAGACGGTGCGCCTGATGGCCAACACCTCACCGCCCTATGCCGACCAGAAACTGCCCGGGGAGGGTCTCGCCGTAGAACTGGTAAAGCATGTTTTTGAGCGCACCGAGTACAAGCCGGACATCACCATTGAAAACTGGTCACGGGCCGTGGAAGGAGCGCGCCTGGGTGTCTACGATGGCCTGGCAGCGGCCTGGTACTCGGAAGACCGCAACAAGGACCTGCTGTTCAGCGAGCCCTACCTCAACAGCAGGCTCATGATCCTCAAACTGCGCAGCAACCCGCGCCAGTACAGCAAGCTGCAGGACCTGGCCGGGGCACGACTCGGGGTCAGGGTGGACTATGCCTACGGCATCGATTTCGCGGCGATACCGAACCTGACGCTGGTCGAGGAAAACCACCTGATCCAGAATTTGCTCAAACTGCAGAATGGCTCGGTCGATGCAATCATCGGCGATCGACGCTCCATCATCATGCAGTTGAATGAATACATGAAAGACAGGATTACCGACTTTGCCGTGGTCGATATCCCCCTGCCGGATGTGCAGCGGCACGTGGCCGCCAGCCGCGACCTGCCCGGGCACGAAAAGCTGATTGAACAGTTCAATCGCGCCCTCGCGGAAACACGCAAGGATGGTTCGCTGCAGGCGATTATAGAGAAATGGGATGCGCGCCTGGGCAAGTTCGAATAACAGTCCCGGGAACACCCGCCTGGCGGTTCGCTTATGCGGCTGATGCTCGCCCCTATGGAGGGCGTGATAGACCACACCATGCGCGACCTGCTGACGTCGCTGGGTGGTATCGATCGCTGTGTCACGGAATTTGTCCGCGTCACCGAGCGCCTGCTGCCCGCGAAGGTGTTTCATCGCCTCTGCCCGGAGCTCGCCAATGGCGGCACCACTGCCTCAGGGGTGCCCGTATATATCCAGTTGCTGGGCGGGCAGCCATCGGTTGTTGCGGACAACGCTGCGCGCGCCGCAGAGCTGGGCGCCCCCGGTATCGACCTGAACTTTGGCTGCCCTGCCAAAACCGTCAACCGCTCGGACGGCGGCGCCATCATCCTGCGTGAGCCGGATCGTGTACACGCGATCACCAGCGCAGTGCGTGCCGCAGTACCTGCCCGGGTACCCGTGACGGTAAAAACCCGGCTGGGCTATGAGGACGAGAGCCTGTTCCTGGATATCGTGCGCGGCATCGACGCGGCGGGTATCAATGAACTCACTGTGCACGCCCGCACCCGACGCCACGGCTACCGACCGCCAGCCTACTGGGAACAGATAGCCCGGGCGCGGGAAATCACCTCACTGAATGTCATCGCCAACGGTGAAATCTGGAACCCCGCCGACGCCCTGCGCTGCCGCGAGGTAACTGGCTGCGAGGACCTGATGCTGGGTCGCGGCGCCCTGTGCCGGCCGGACCTGCCGCGCCTGGTGGTGGCAGCCGTGGCGGGCAAGCCCCGGTCCTCCCTGCACTGGCCCGACATTCCGCCCCTGCTGCTGCGTTTTTTCGAACTGAACCTGGCGCACTATGACGACCGCTACGCACCCAATACGGTGAAACAGTGGCTGGCCTACCTGCGCGCCTATTTTCCCCAGGCGGCGCTGTTGTTCGAACGGGTCAAGCGACTGCGCGATCCCGCGCAGATGCACGGGGTGTTGCTGACGGAATCGCAAACGGCAGGGGCGGATCTCAGAACTGCAGAGACGGCCTGAATCTCAGGGCGATCTCCGCGTAGGGCGCCGTGCTGACATCCAGGTCCGGCGCGTCAACATCGGTGCCGCTCAGGCGCAGGCCACGAAAACCGCCCACCCCGGCCTCCACCGACAACCACAGATCCTTGGCGAGTCTTCGCTCGGCGGACAGGCCGAAGTCCCAGGCATCCAGGTTCACCGTGGTGTCACCACTTCCCTGTGGATTGAAAGACCAGGACGCCCCCGACGGGGACGCACCCAGGCGCAACAGCCAGTTCTTGTCGGGCGCGTAGAGAATGGCCGGCCAGGGCATCATGGCGCTCACGGTCCAGCGTTCATTGATACTCCAGGAAGCGCCTACATAGGGAATATAGAAATCGTCCCCGGGTCCGACATCGGCGTAGAAGCCGAAGGCCCACCAGAGTCGATCGTGCTGGACATACCGGGCGAACGCCCCGCCCATGTATTGCCAGGTCCATTCCGAGCCGTCCCTGTCGTCGCGGTGCCCCATGGGCATCACGAAAGCCACTGACTGCCAGTCCGGGTCGATCTGGCGCAACCAGCCCACCGGCAGACCGAGTGTCGCAACCGTGAAGGAGTCAGTATTCGTTGTTTCAATGTCGATATCGGCAATACTCACGTACTCGCCGACTATCAGCGCGTCGCGCTCAGTGAGCAGGAACGGCATGCCAGCTGCCTGGGATACGGCGGTCACGTCATAGCTGATATCCTTCGCCCCGCGCCGGTTGGTGTCGACATCAGCATCGCCGTAATACGAGGCGCCAAGAAAGGCTACCGGCAAAAAGGGAATATTCGACGCGGCGCGCTGGAACTCGATGTCGCTGTTCTCGAACTGCCGGGTGAGGCGTCGCATCAAGGAATCATCTTCGCCCGCTGAATCCGCCGATGCCAGGCCGGTAACGAGGGAGATACCGAGTGCTATACACCACTTCCTATTCATCCGAACCTTCTCCCTAGAGAAGCGTGGGGACAATGGCGTCGATAAGCCGGGGGCCTGTTGCGCTGATCGCCGCGGCAAACTGCTCGTTGAACTCCTCGGCAGTAGTGGCGCGGGTGGCCTCGACGCCCATACCCGTGGCAATCGCGACAAAATCCATGTCCGGACCGCCGATATCCAGCACACTGGCGGCGTTCGGACCCGGCTTGCCGCCACGGGCGCCGGTGCGGGCAAATTCCATCTCCAGCACACTGTATTTGGTGTTGTTGAAAATCACCACCGTCACGTCCAGGTGTTCACGGGCCATGGTCCACAGGGACTGGATCGTATACATGGCGCTGCCGTCGCCCTCCAGGCAGATTACCTTGCGCTCCGGGCATGCGACCGCCGCGCCAACGGCGGCGGGCAGGCCCCAGCCGATGCTGCCGCCGGTAAGGTTGAGCCAATCGTGGGGCTGGGCTGTGGCAGTCGCCGGGAACAGCGCGAACCCGGAGGTGATGGACTCGTCCACCACGATGGCATTCTCCGGCAGGTAATGGGCAACGGCCAGGGCAACCTTGCCGGCATCGAGCGGTCCGGCCCCCAGGTCGGGTATGGTCAGCGGGTGCACATCGGGCTTTGCATCAACCGCGTCGAGCTGTTCAAGCAAGTCCTCCAGCGCCTGGTCTATATCGTCATTGGGTCCGGCCAGGACAAACTGCCGGCAATTGGGCGCGGCAATCGCGCTGGGTACATTGGGGTAGGCAAAGAACGACACGGGCGGGGCTGCGCCCACCAGCACGAGGTTTTCGATGTCCTTGATATGGTCGATAGCCAGTTCGGCAAGGTAGGGCAGCCGGTCGATCACCGCCGTACCGGCGCCGCGCGCCACCCGGCCGGGAAAAACCTCGGTGCAGATCCGCACCCCGGCGGCCTTGCCGATGCGGCTCAGCATGAGGCCGCGCTGGCTGTCCACCTCCCTGCCGCCGATCATGATCATGCATTTCTCACCCGACTTCAGCAGGGCGAGTGCCTCTTTCACCCGGAATGCGGCTACCTCCGCAGGTGGCGCAACCGCCACGGCGGGCTCTGCGCCACCCGGGTTGTCTCCCCAGGACACATCCGCCGGCAGCATCAGGGTAGCCACCTGGCCTATGCCGGCCTGCCGCACTGCTTCGGCGGCATCCCGGGCGATCTCCCCTGCCGCCGCGGAGGTGTGAACCCAGTGTGACACCGGGCCGGCAATACCCTCGATATCCGCGGTCAACGGCGCATCGTACTGCAGGTGATAGGTGGCGTGATCGCCAACGATATTCACCATGGGCACATGCCCTTTTTTGGCGTTGTGGATATTGGCCAGGGCATTACCCAGGCCCGGCCCCAGATGCAGGAGGGTAGAAGCCGGCCTGCGTGCCATGCGGGCATAGCCGTCGGCGGCCCCACTCAGCACCCCTTCGAACAGGCACAGTATGCAGCGCATTCCCTCCACCTCGTCCAGGGCGGCGACGAAGTGCATCTCCGATGTACCGGGGTTGGTAAAGCACACATCAATATTGTTGTTGACCAGCGTGGTGAGCAGGCTCTCGGCACCGTTCATAGGACTGCGCTCCGTTTTTTTTGGTTATTCCCTCCGACAAGCATAGGGCATAGCCGACGGACTCGCTACGCCGGATCGAGTCTCGGCACGGAATCGAGCAGCGCCCGGGTGTAGGGATGCTGGGGCGCCGTGAGAATCTGCTCTGCGCTGCCCTGCTCCACCAGCTTGCCAGCCTGCATCACGCCCACGTGATGGGCCAGGCTGGGTACAATGGAGAGATCGTGGGTGATGAACAGGTAGGACACCCCGAACTCGCGCTGCAGTTCCTGCAGCAGGCCAAGCACTTCGGCCCGGATCGACACGTCGAGCGCGCTGGTGGGCTCGTCGCAGACGATAAGCTCCGGCTCAACCGCGAGGGCGCGGGCAATTGCAACACGCTGTAACTGGCCGCCGGAGAATTCGTGGGGATAGCGCTGGCTGTATTCGCGACGCAGTTGTACCCGGTCGAGCAACAGGCCGATGCGCTCCTCGCGCTCCTCGGCGGACAGGCCCATACCCAGGCTCACCATGCCCTCGGAGATGATCTCGCCCACTGTCAGTCGCGGGTTCATGGAAGAGAAGGGATTCTGGAAAATCACCTGGATCAGTTTGCGATAGGGCAGCATCTCGCGCCGGGCCAGCGAACCGATAGCGTGACCCTTGAAGCGAATCTGGCCGCCGCTGATTTCCTCCAGGTTGAGAATCGCGCGTCCCAGGGTGGACTTGCCGCTGCCGGACTCGCCAACCAGCGCATAGGTCTCGCCGCGACCGATCGACAGGGAAACACCGTCCACTGCCCGGGTATGGTCAACTACCCGTTGCAGTACACCCTTGCGGATGGGGAAATAGACCTTGACGTCATCCAGCTGCAACAGCGGCTCTTCCACCGCGACGCTCTGGAAGTGGGTGAGGTCGGGCAGCGCATCGATCAGGCGGCGGCTGTACTCCTGCCTCGGGTTGTGGAAAAACTCGTCCACCTCGGCCTGTTCGATAATCTCGCCGCGGTACATCACCGCCACCTCGTCGGCGGTATTGCGCACGACACCCATGTCGTGGGTGATCAGCAGCACCGCCAGCCGTCGCGACTGGGTCAGTTCGCGGATGAGCTTCAGCACCTGTTCCTGGATCGTCACATCCAGCGCTGTGGTAGGTTCGTCGGCTATCAGGATATCCGGTTCGCAGGCCAGCGCCATGGCGATCATGATGCGCTGCTGCTGGCCACCGGATAACTGGTGCGGGTAAAAGCTGAAGCGGCTGTCGGGGTCGGGAATGCCGACTTCTGCAAATAATTGCACTACACGCTTGCGCAGGCTGTCGCCGCGCAGTGGCGTATGCAGCCGCAGCGTTTCCGCCACCTGCTGGCCCACAGTCTGGACCGGGTTGAGGGCGCTCATGGCATTCTGGAAGATCATGGCGACCCGTCGTCCGCGCACGTTTTGCATCTTCGCCTCGGGCAGGTCGAACAGGTCCTGCTCGCCCACCAGCACCGCTCCGGAGGTAATCTGCAGCGCATCCGGGAGCAGGCGCATCGCCGCCAGCGAGGTCACCGACTTGCCGCTGCCGGATTCACCCACCAGGGCAAAGATCCTGCCAGCACGCAATGCCAGGCTGACACCCTTGAGGATCTCCTCCCCCGTCTCGCCGAGCACCACCCTCAGGTCACGGACCTGCATACGAATATCGGCCGGGGTACTCATGCTTCTGACCTCCCGCTACTGCTGCGCGGATCGAAGGCATCGCGTACCAGGTCGGAAAACAGGTTGGCCGCCAGCACCAGCACGAACATAAAGAAGAATGCCCCGGTCAGGGTCCACCACACTGCCGGCTCTCGCGAGAGCTCTGTGCGGGCGCCATTGATCATATTGCCCCAGCTGCCCATCGACGGATCGATACCGACGCCGATATAGGACAGCACCGCTTCGGCCAGAACCAGTGCGCTGAAATCCAGCACAAAGGTGATCAGGATGATATGCACCACGTTGGGCAGGATGTGGCGGGCAAGGATACGAGTGTGGCTTACCCCGAATGCATGGGCTGCCTGCACATAGCCCAGCTGGCTTATTTTCAGGGTCTCCGCGCGAATCAGCCGGCACAGGCTGGACCAGCTGGTCAGGCCGAGAATAAAACACAGGGCGATAAAGCGCGCGTCCGCCTTTTCCATGCCGACAGAGAAAAAGTCCGGGTTGAGGTCGATATATACCTGGAACAGCAATACGGAGGCGGCAATCAACAGGATGCCGGGAATCGAGCTCAGGGTGGTGTAGAGATACTGCACCACGTCATCCACCCAGCCCTTGAAGTAGCCTGCCATCACGCCCAGGGTCACGGCGATGGGCAACATCACCAGGGTGGACAGGGTGCCCAGCAACACGCCGGTACGTATACCCTTGATGCTCTGGTAAGCCACATCGGTACCACCCTGGTCGGTACCCAGCACGTGGTAGTAGTGACTGATATACACGAGCCAGACCATGAAACAGATCACCGAGGTCTGCACGGTCCAGGAGGCGTACCACGGATAGACGCTGTTGCGCAGCAACCGCCACTGCAAACCCACGACGACCGCGGATGCGAGTAAGCCCCAGCCCAGTGCGATGGCACTGAGGCGGAGCACGTCCGGCCAGCGGTGAGCCGGCTCGGCCAGGTGCTGGCCGGCGTGTTCAAGCCAGTCGAAGTCCCGCACCATATTGCCCTGCTCATCCTTCATATTGCTTTTTTCAAAGGATTTCAGGGCAAATGGTGCCGAGTAGGTCCGCTCGAAGCGATCCCCCATGCCGTCAAGCATCACATCCAGTACGCTGGTCACCTTGTTGTCGTAGAACACCTCATTGGTCTCCACGCCATCGGGCGGCGGCAGCGCACGCCGAAAATGCAGTGAGTCGAGCAGGGCCACGCCCACGTAGACCATAATGATAGTGAAGGTGACCATGCCCAGGCGCGAGGAAAACACCTGGCTCCAGCGCTCCCTGGATTGCGGATCGTTACGCAGGCGATAGAAAAAGGTCGTCAGCACCGCGACCAGCATAAAGACCAGCGCGTCTGACCACAGCAGGACCGGCTTTGCGTCGAGCTCCCACATCAGCTGAGCCTCACCCTGGGGTCGGCCCAGGTATAGGAAATATCCGTGAGAATCAGGCCGAGGATATAGAGGATGGATCCGATGAACACCATGGTGCGCACAATGGCGAAATCCTGGGAGCGGATGGCATCGAGCATGTAACTGCCGAGTCCGGGAATGCCGAAGAAAGACTCGATCAGCAGGCTACCCATGAACAGCGAGGGTATGAGCACCACGATGCCGGTAAGAATCGGAATAAGCGCGTTGGGCAGGATATGCTTGAACAGGATACTGATTTCACTGGCGCCCTTGGCCCGCGCGGTGCGCACATAATCCTGGCCGGCCTCCTCCAGGAACAGGGTCCGGTACCAGCGCGCCCCGGAGCCGATGCCCGACACCACACTGACCAGCACCGGCAGGATCAGAAACTTCCAGGGCTTGAAGTCAGGGTCGAAGCCGGAAATAGGTACCAGCATCCACTGCTTGGCCACGAGGTACTGGCCGCCGATGATATAAAACAGGTAGGAGATGGACATCAGTGCCACGAAGACAAACACAGCCCAGCGATCCAGTGCAGTGGCCCGGAACATGACGACCATCAGGGCAACGCAGATATTCACCCAGATGCCAATGGCAAAGCTGGGCAGGGCTACCGCCAGGCTGGGCCACATGCGGGTGGACACGTCGGTAGTGATATCACGGCCACTCTCGGAGCGACCGAAATCGAATGCGAACAGCCTGACCGACTTGGTGAAGAAAATGGTGTCGGTCAGCGCGGCAACCCCGCTGGCATCGTCGTTGAGGAACAGCGGTTTGTCGTAGCCGTTCTTGCGCTTCCAGTTCGCTATCGCCTCGGGCGTGACATACTTGTCACCGAGCTGTGAGGCCGCCATGTCATCCGGCGAGTTCACCACGAAAAACAGGGTAAAGGTCAGCAGGTTCACCCCGATGAGAATAGGGATGGCATAGATCAGGCGGCGGATAATATAGGCTAACATCAGCTGTCCTCCGCCACGCGCGCAGTGGCTTTCTGGCGCCGCCGATAGGCAATTACGCCGGGCAACACGAGGCTCAGCAGCAACAGGGCACCCGCGTACAGGGGCCAGGTTATCGGCTGGTTCCACTCGACCTGCTTGCGGGCCCGCTCCCGGGTGTCAATCCGGGTATACATAAGGCTGGCCTTGGAAACGCCGTGGCGCTTGTTGTTATACACCCAGCTGTTATTCAGATAGATGTCCTTGGGGTAGTAGGCGAACAGCCAGACCGCGTCCTTGCGGTACTGCTCCACCGCGAGCGCGACCCGCTCGTCGCGCTCGGGGCCCGGTGGCAGCATACGGATCTGGCGGAAGGCCTCATCGAAGACTTCACTGGAATAGTTGGAGTTGTTGGCACCATCACACTTGCAGTCCAGGGGACTCTCGGGGCCATAAAGCAGGAACAGGAAGTTTTCCGGGTCCGGGTAATCTGCCAGCCAGCCGTGGGAGAAAATCTGGGTGTTACCGGTGAGAAGTTTTTCCCGGGTGCGGTTCCAGTCGGCCGGCCGATACTCCACCTGCACGCCAATCTCACCAAAGGCGCGGTCCATCCAGTTCATCGTGGTGTTGCTGATAGCCTGTGACTGCACATCGATAAATATTTTCAGGGGCTCCCCGGTGCGCGCATCGCGCCCGTTGGGATAGCCCGCCTCGGCGAGTAACTGCCTGGCATAGTCCAGTGGCTTGCGCCGGGGCTCGCCGTCCACCCAGTCATAGACATAGGGATTCATGCCGGCTTCGCCCTCGAGGAAGCCCGGAATACCCGGGGGGATAATGGACTGGGACGGTATGCCATTGCCCTTGTAGAAAATATTCAGGTACTCCTCGGTATTGAAAGCAATCTGCAGTGCCTGGCGCAGTTTGCGCTTGTCCTCGGTGTAGCCGCCCACTACCGGGTCACGCATGTTGAAGCCGTAGTAATAGATAGCGGGCTTCACGTCGGGGGACATGGTGATGTGGTGATCCTCCAGCTCTTTCGACATCTCCACCCCGTCCGGTCCCACCACGAAGGCCTGGTCGTAGACGCCATTGGTATTGCCGTGCACCTCGCCCGAGCGGTCATAGTAGCCCTGCAGGAACTTCGTCCACAGGGGCAGTACCTCCTTCTCGAGGCGGAACACGGCGCGGTCTATGAAGGGGATCTGTTTGCCGGCGTCATCCAGCAGCCCCGCCTCCCGGTCGCCGGGCTCTCCCTCGCTGGGATAAAACTCCTCGCGGAAGTTGGGATTGCGCTCCAGCACAATCTCGCTGTTCGGATCATTTTTCACCATCATGAAAGGACCGGCACCAACCGGCCACCAGTCCAGGGTCAGGTTGCGCTCGGCAAACCCGGGGTTGTGGTAGAAGCGGTCCACTTCCGGCGCGATGGGTGAAAAGAAGTGCATCGCCAGCCAGTACCTGAACTGGGGGTACCGGCCCTTGATGGTGATGGTGAAGGTGCGCTCATCAAGCACCTGCAGCCCCTCCATCGGGTATTCATTGAGGTTCAGCCAGCCGCTGCGGGGCACCTCGCCCAGCTGTTTCGAGAAGTCCTCCCAACCGACGATATAGTGCGCCATGAACCCCAGCATCGGCGAGCCGATTTCCGGGTCCGCCAGCCGCTTGATGGCGTAGACAAAGTCATTGGCCTGCACCTGCCGGGTGCCGGTTTCCGGGAAGTCGGGGACTTGTCGGTAGCGCCTGCCCTCCTCTGCCGTCTCGAACAGGTACAGCGGCCTGCCCGCCGCATCCAGGGCAAAAGCCGGATGGGGCTGGTAACGCTCGTCCTCGCTCACCTGCAGGGTATAGCGGGAAAACGCCATAGCCTCGTCGCTCTCCTGCACTTCATTGCCGTCTGCGTCGAGGAACGTCAGCACGGGCTCGGAACCCAGCGCCAGGGGCACCAGCTCGTAGGGGCGCTTGAGAAAGTGATAGCCCATGGGCGGTTCATAAATCTGGTCGATAAACAGGCTTTCATCGGAGGCGTAGGATGTGGCGGGGTCGAGGTGCTTGGGAGGCGCCGGGCTCATCACTGACTGATAGGTGATGAACTCGTCATCGTACTGCGGATTGGGGTCGTTCCAGGGGGGCGCACCGCAACCCGCAAGCAACGCCAGGGTTACACAGAGGGCCGCGCCACACTTTCTGACAGTCGCCAGACCTGTATTTTTTATTGGCACTATGCCTGAGCTCCTGATGCGAGCGCGCAAGGATACCTTGTGAGACCCGCAAGGGCCAGTACCCCAATGGCGGTATGCCCGACCGTTCACAGTATTTACCGGCAATACGTGCCCACGGGCCACTTATGTCCCTATAATAGCCGGCTGGCATCCCCTGACGGCGCCGATAGAGCGGGACAATCAAGAACCATGGCAACAGTCAGCATTCCCTATACCGACCCGGCCACCGACACCGGCTTTTTCGGCCACCCCCGCGGGCTGCTGATCTGTTTCACCACCGAGCTGTGGGAGAGATTTTCCTTCTACGGCATGAAGTACCTGTTGTTGCTGTACCTCACCAAGTATCACCTGTTCACCGACAGCAGCGGTCTTGAGGTGCTGGGCAGCTACGCCGCGCTGGTGTATGCCATGCCGGTTATCGGGGGGTTGCTGGCCGACCGCTACCTGGGGATGCGCAAGGCCGTGGTCTTTGGCGGCATACTGCTGGTATTGGGTCACCTGGGAATGGCTCTGGAGGGCGAGCAGGCCCGCAGCGAGGGCGGGCAGATCCTGCGCGACGAGAGCGCCCTGCAGGTTTTCTACCTGTCGCTGGCGCTGATTGTCATAGGGGTGGGCTTTCTCAAACCGAACATCTCCACCATAGTCGGCCGCTTGTACGGCCAGGATGATCCGCGCCGGGATTCGGGCTTCACGATTTTCTACATGGGTATCAACCTCGGTGCATTCAGCGCCACCCTGCTGTGCGGCTACCTGGGCGAAACATTCGGCTGGCGCTACGGGTTTGGTCTCGCGGGCGTCGGCATGCTGGTGGGACTGACCTCCTTCCTTGCCGGGCAACGCCACCTGCACGGCCAGGCGGAACCGCACGACCCGGATTTGCTGCGGCAGAAGTCACCGCTGGGCATCAGCAAGGAACTGACCATTTACCTCTGCGGCCTGCTGGGGGTGGTGGCAGCCTGGCAAATGCTGCAGTTCCACGGCGCCGTCGGCCACCTGCTGCACATCATGTCGGTGGCCGTACTGCTGGGGCTGGGCTGGTTCATCACCGTCAAGTGCAACGCGGTCGAACGCAGCCGGATGATCGTGCTGGTTATTCTCACCATGTCGACGGTGGTTTTCTGGGCGCTGTTCGAGCAGAGCGCGGCTTCCATGACCCTGTTTGCAGACAGGGTCATGGATCGCACGCTGCTGGGCTTCGAACTCACCGCCTCGCAGTTTGGCGCCATGAACTCGTTCTTTATTTTTCTGTTCGCGCCGTTGTTTGCCTGGCTGTGGACGGTGCTGGGGCGGCGCGGACTGGAGCCCTCCACCCCCATGAAGTTTTCCCTGGGTATTGCCCAGGCGGGCCTGGGCTTCGGTGCCCTTGTTTACGGTGCGGCCTCACCCAACGAGGCCGGCCTGGTTGCCGCCTACTGGATGGTGCTGGCCTACCTGCTGCACACAACGGGCGAACTGTGCCTGTCCCCGGTAGGTCTTTCCGCCGTGACCAAGCTGGCCGTACCAGGCGTCGTCGGCGTCATGATGGGCGCATGGTTCCTGGCCACGGCCTACTCGGAGTTCGTCGCGGTCCAGCTGGCAAAGCTGGCGGCTATCGACACCCTCGACGGGGCGGTGGCCGACATCAGCATAGCCCTGGCGAGCTACACCCAGCTGTTCACGGACCTGTGTTACACGGGCCTGGCCTGCGCCGCCCTGTTGGTGCTGGCGACACCGGTGTTGAAGAGAATGATGCACGGTATTCATTAACCAGCCCCCGCTGCCGGATTGCCCGCACTACAAATTGCTGGAGCGCGGCAGGGGGCCACATTGAGGTAAAGATTTATGGCGAAACGCGAATTCGATCTGGTTGTCTGGGGCGCCAGCGGCTTCACCGGGCACCTGGTAGCCGATTACCTGGCCCGCACCTACGGGACCGATGGCGATTTGCACTGGGCCATCGCCGGGCGTAACCCGGAAAAACTGGAGCAGGTGCGCGACGAATGCCTGCCCAAGGCCAGGCGCAAGAGCCTGCCGATACTGATTGCCGACAGCGGCGATCCCTCCAGCCTCGCGCGGATGGTGGCCCGCACCGGAGTGATATGCAGCACCGTCGGGCCCTACGCAAAGTTCGGCACTCCACTGGTTGCCGCCTGTACCGAGGAAGGGGTTGATTACTGCGACCTGACCGGCGAGGTGCAGTGGATGGCGCGGGTCATTCCCGCCTACCAGGGCGCTGCCGCGGCATCCGGCGCACGGATCGTTCACACCTGTGGCTACGACTCCATACCATTCGATATCGGCACCTGGTACCTGCAGCAGGCAATGCTGGAGCGTTACGGCGTGGCCGCTCGCCGCGTCAAGACCCGGGTTGGTCGCACCCGCGGCGGCGCCAGTGGCGGCACGATCGCCAGCATGCTCAACATGCTTGAGGAAATGAAGCATGACCCATCCATTCGCAAGGTAATGGACGACCCCTACGCCCTCAACCCGCCTGCGGTGCTCGCCGGCAGGGATGGCCCCGACCAGGCCGATGCCCGCTTCGACCCGGATTTCGGACAGTGGACCTCGCCCTTTCTGATGGCCGCCGTCAACACCCGCGTGGTGCGGCGCACCCATGCCCTGCTGGGCCTGCCCTGGGGCAAGGACTTCCAGTACGACGAGGCAGTGCTGAATCGTTCCCGGGGCCAGGCGACCGCGGCGGCTGTGGCCGCCGGCGCAGGCATGAAAGCGCTGGGATTTGGTCCCGCTCGCAAACTCGCCGGGAAGCTGCTGCCCTCCCCCGGCGACGGGCCCTCCCGTCGACAGCGCGAGAACGGTTACTGGGAGGTGTTTTTCCACGGCGTGCATCCCGACGACCGGAGCAAGGACCTGCGGCTCAAGGTCACGGGAGATATGGATCCCGGTTATGGGTCCACTGCAAAAATGCTGGGCGAGTCAGCGGTATGCCTCGCTCTCGACAAACCGGTGACAGGCGGCGGATTCTGGACCCCCGCCTCCGCCATGGGTGAGCAATTGCAGCAGCGGCTGGCCAGCAATGCGGGTATCGATTTCGAGTTTGTCGAGCCGGAATAGGCATGGGTAAGGCGCGTCGGCACCCCCCTCAATCCGCGCGCACCACCCTCTGTGGATTACAGGAGCGAGACAGACAGGCGTGAACCGGTTCAACCTGACCTTCAGCGGCGAATTTATCGAGGGCCATGACAGGGAGCTGGCAAAAGCCCGTATGGCACAGCTGCTCGAGATAGACGACTCGGACTTGCTGCAACGCGGTTTCTCCGGCGAGCGGATCGTACTGCGCCGCAACCTCGAACGCCGGGAGGCCGCCGAGCTTTATGCCCGCTTGCGGCGCATTGGTGTGCACTCTGAACTGGTAAAGATAGGTGAGCGAGGAGACCTGCACGGCGGCGAAAAAAGTAGTTCGGTCGCGTCTCAACAAGCACAGGAGCCGCAAGCGGCACCGGCCGATGAGCATATCGAGCCGGCGCCCCCCCGCAAGGTCCGGGTGCAGGAAGCACCTGCCGCGCCCGTGACCACAACCGGACAGCGGACAAACGTTGCCGGGAAATCGCCCGATAATGACCGCAAGCCTGCGGTGCGGACTACCGCCGCAAGCAAGGGCGCGCCGACCCAGGCAAAGGCAGCAGGGAAAGCGGCAGAGGCGCGCAGAGCCGACCTGGCGGCACAAAAAAGCCTGCAGGGCGAAGAAGCCGCCCAGTTGGAAGCCAAGGAAAAAGCGCTGAAAAAAGCGCTGAAAATAAAGCAGAAGGAGGCGGCAAAGCGCAACAGGGCCAGCGAGCGGGCACGCCAGCAGACCCTCGCCCGGGAGGCGAGCCACAAGGCGAAACTCGAAGCGGTCAGACAAAAAGCACAACAGGAAATGGCGAAAGCGCGCGCGAACGCGGCACTGGCGGCAGAACAGGCCGAGCGCGAGCGCAAGGCCGCAGAGGCGGCGCTCAAGCGGGCGCAGGAGCAGGCGCAGGCGCAGGCGGAGCGGGAAGAGCAAATCGCGCAGCGCCGCGCGATGGAGGAACAGGCTATACAACGGGGCGCCGCCGAATTGGCGCAGAAACCCTCGCTAAAGCCCGTCGATGCGCGTGTCAGGACCCGCATGGAAACGCCCTCGCGCCAGCGTCGATCGGCAGAAGCCGGCGACGGGACCAGGCGCAGACGCCAGCCTGGCGCACCCAACCTCTACAGCCTGACACCTTTTCGCAATACCCAGGAAATTCGCGCCAGGGCGGCCAGGTCGCAGAACATGATGCGGCGCGCTTTTATCGGCGCGGCCGGCGCCCTCGCCGCAGCGCTGCTGGTCGCCCTGCGCCTGTTCACGCTGGCGGGGGAGCCGCTAAGCACCGGTGCCGAAACTATCGCTGTCAGCCCCCGGGAAAATCCCCTGTTGCTGGTCGGCGATCACCTGCTGCTGCACGACCGGGCCGGCGCCGCCAGGGCCGACCTGGAACTGCGACAACTCGGCCTGGCGGAGTTACACGCACCAATGGCGTTTGATAGCGCCGGCAACTTGCTGGCTCCCGGACTGCTCTCGAATACGCCCGCTGGCGCGGCACAAGCCGCGCCGGCACAGCTGTTGCGTTGTAATCTGGACGAGGGCGTCTGCGCAGCGTTCCCGGGGGCACTGGCGGCAACGAAGGTCTCGGCGCTCGCGGTTCACCCGCTGGACGGCACCCTGTTTGTGGCCGACAGTGGCAGCGGTGAACTGCTCAAGGTCAGTGCCGATGGCGAGGTGCTGGCGCGGGCGGCGCTCGATCTGCCTGCAAACCCGGTACTGCGGCTTGATTCCGGACTGCTGCTGATGAACAGCGTGGCGGGGCCGGCCGTCCGTATTCTTCGCTATGAGGACGAGGCCTTCGGCCAGCAACTGGATGAGATTCTATTGCTGCCGCCCGACGCCGACCTCGCCAGTTTTACCGGGGTGAGGGACTTTGTCTGGAGCGGCGAGCACTGGTGGGTGCTGCTGGAGCAGGCGGGTGCAAGCAGCGGCCAACTTCACCGCTTTGACGCCCAGTGGCAATTCGTCGACAGCCCGGCGCTGACAACCGGCAGCCGGCCGACCCAACTTGCGAGCTGGGGTAACCGGGTCCTCGTCGCAGACGGCTCACGCATACCGATACAGCGCTTCAGCAGCACCGGTGCGGCGGAGGCACCGCTGGTCTCAACCGCTCTGGTCGAGCTGCTTGACGGGCAGGCGCACCGCGCCAGCCTGGTCCAGCTCGGCTGGCGCACGGGCCTGGCATTGTGCCTGCTGGCAGCGGTCGCCGGCCTGTGTATCGGCGTCCTGCATCGGCTGCGCAGCCAGGTATACCGATCGTGCCGCGAGCGCGGTGCCGAGCCGATCGACGAGATTGTCGATGCCATAGACTGGGTGGAGCTCGCCCCGGGACGCAGTGAAGGCCTGCGCAAGACCGGCATCGCCTATGCCGTGCTGACGCTGGCCCTCATCCTGGGGGCGATAGGCCTGGGAGCATCGAGCCTGCAACTGGCCGCCCTGTTAGCGGCCTTGACGGGGCCGGCGGTGGCCCTGCTGCTGCTGCAGCGCAGCGATCCCGGACATATCGGCACCCGCGACAGGGAGTTGGTGCTGGTAGATCATGCCGGCATGTACCACCTCGGCACCGGCAGCCGCATTCATTGGCGTGGCCCGTTCCTCATGCTGGACGACGTGACTGTATTCACGGGAGCACCATTACTGCCGGGTTTCGCACCAGCCGGTATCGCGCAGCGGGTGGTACCTGCTGCCACCGAAGGAGTGAAGGTTGACCGCAAGATCGTCACCGTCAAACTGTTGCAGGGGCGCCACCCCCTCGCACTGGGTGGAGTGGCGATCCTGGCCGCCGCTGCCGCCGCTGTCGCATTGCTGTCACTGCAGGGTATTTTTTAGCGCGACAGGCGGCACCGTTCGGGGCGACAGGACTTCCCTGTATTCGATATACTGTCACGCAAAAGACCAGCCACCTCGCGACAGACACCAGGGACCACGGTTGCATGACTACCCCCTCAACAGATCAGCCGAGCCCGCCACCCGCACTTCGGGTCTCGCTGTTCGTGACCTGCCTTGCCGACCTGTTTCGTCCCTCCGTGGCCTTTGCCAGTATCAAGCTGCTGGAACAGGCCGGCTGCGAAGTGACCGTGCCTCTGAGCCAGACCTGCTGCGGCCAGCCGGCGTACAATACAGGTGATTTCGAATCGTCCATTCCCCTTGCACAACAGCTTATACGGCAGTATGAAGGTGCCGACTATGTGGTTATGCCCTCGGGTTCCTGCGCGGGGATGATCTGCGAGCACTATCCAAAGCTGCTGGACGGCGAGTGGCGCGAGCGGGCCCTGCGCCTTGCGGCGAAAACCTTCGAGCTCACCACCTTTCTGAATGATATCGCCCACCTCGATCGCGGCGACCGCGCGCCGGTAGAACTGCCCGGCGTAACCTACCACGACAGCTGCGCCGGCCTGCGGGAGCTGGGCATCAAGAGCCAGCCGCGCGCGCTGCTTGAGAAATTGTGCGACACACAGGTCCAGGAGCTGCAGCAGACCGAGGTATGCTGTGGCTTTGGCGGCACCTTCTGCGCCAAGATGCCGGACATTTCCGGCAAGATGGTGGAAGACAAATTGGCGAGCGCCCTCGCCACCAAAGCGCAGATTCTCGCCGGGGGCGACCTGGGCTGCCTGCTCAATATAGCCGGGCGTGCAAAACGCAACGGCGCAACTATCGAGGTCAGGCATATCGCGGAGCTGCTCACCGGAGATCTCGACAGCCCACCTATTGGCCATGGCAAGCAGTGACGGATGCACCAGTTTGAAACAAACCAGTAACACCTTTCTCGACAACGCCCACGAGGCCCTGCAGGACGCGGGCAAGGTCGAGCGCCGCAACCTGATGGCATACTACATGCACATCGTGCGCGATGCGGCGGTGGACCAGTTCGGGCACTTCGAGGACTTGCGCCAGCATGTAAAGCAGGTAAAACAGCACAGCCTCGAACACCTTGAATACTACCTGAACCAGTTCGAGCAGGCAGCGCTGCAAAATGGCAACCACGTGCATTTCGCCGAGGACGGTGACCAGCTGAACAGTATCGTGCTGGATATCTGCCAGCAGCATAGCGCGCGCCGCATCGCCAAGGGCAAGTCCATGGTGACCGAGGAGACGGGCCTCAACGATTACCTGAAACGGGCCGGCATGAAGGTGGTGGAAACCGACCTCGGTGAATACATTATCCAGCAGGCGGGGGAAACCCCCAGCCATATCGTGGGCCCCGCGCTGCACAAATCCGCCGCGGAAGTACGCGAGTTGTTTTTTGCCAAGCACGACCTGGGAGAGCGCGAACTGGCCGACACCGGGGAGATGGTGAGCGAGGCGCGTCGTGTGCTGCGCGAGCACTTTCTCAAGGCCGAGGTCGGCATCATCGGTGCCAACGCGCTTATCGCCGAAAACGGTTACAGCATGCTGGTGACCAATGAGGGTAACGGCGACCTGTGCGCCAACCTGCCCAATGTACTGATCGTCTGCACCACCCTCGACCGGGTAGTGCCCCGATCGGAAGATGCCACCGCCATGCTGCGCCTGCTGGTCCGCTCAGCCACGGGCCAGCCGCAAACCTGCTACACCAGTTTTTACTCCGGCCCCCGGCGCGAGCATGACATTGACGGGCCGCTGGAAACACACATAGTGCTGCTGGATAACCGTCGAACCGAAATTCTGGCAAGCGACTACCGGGAAATGCTGCAGTGCATCCGCTGCGGAGCCTGCCTGAACCACTGTCCGATCTACGCCGGTGTCGGGGGCCACGCCTACGGCTGGGTGTACCCGGGCCCGATGGGTTCAGTACTTACCCCGCTGCTGACGTCACTCGAGCAAAGCAAAGCCCTGCCCAATGCCTGCACCAGCTGCGGCCGATGTGCGGAGGTCTGTCCCGCGGACATCCCGCTGCCCGACCTGCTGCGGGACCTGCGCCACGATGAAACCAGGCAGAAGTTGTCCTCCTCGCGCTGGCGTCTGGGCATGCGACTCCACGCCTGGCTGGCACGTCACCCGACGCTCTACCACGCTGTTACAGGGCTGGGCATTTTCACGCTTCACCTGTTGGGACGCCGCAAGGGCAGCTTTGCCAGCCTGCCGTTGGCGGCCGGATGGACCAGCCAAAGGGATTTCCCGGCGCCCGAAGGCAAGACTTTCATGCACCAGTACTCAGCGATGCATCGCGAGGAAAAAGCCCGCGAGCACAAGGCGGCTCAGGCGTTGGAGCAGAATACCAAAGCGGGCCCGGCTGCGCCGCGACGGACCGCCCAGGGTCGCACCCCGGCCCGACGCAACGGGACAGAGCGCATAGAGCCGAGCCTGCGCGTGGACTGGCCACGCAAACCCGACCCGCGCAAGCCGAGCGGAACCCGGCCCCGCCGCGAGGGTGACGACTCGGCCTCCGGCAAAAAGCCCGCCGCACATCCCGGGGGACCCCGGGGCAAGAAGCCGAGACGGAGGCCAGACCATGACTGACAGCCCACGTTCCCGGATTTTTGCCCGCGTCAGCCGGGCGCAGAACGAAGCTGATGCGACAACCATCCAGCGCGAGCTGGAGGCGCTGGGCAGTGCCCCTACCGCCGACTTGCCCGCCGCGGACATCAGTACCGCGTTCCTGACAAACGTGCTGAAAAACCAGGGGACCGTGGACTGCGCCGCCAATCGCTCGAGCGCGGTCAAGTCAGTCGCCGACTATTTGTACCGGCATTTTCGCAGTCACCGGCTGGTGGCCGGCAACGATCCTCACCTGGCTGCCATGCCCTGGCGTGAAGCTGGCGTATTGCCGCGTTTTGGCGGTGTCGAACCGGGTGAGGCCGTCTCGCTGAGCTACGCCCTGCTGGGGGTGGCGGAAACCGGCGCCATCGTCACTGTCACGGGCAAGGCCAATCCAGCGGCGAACAACCTGCTCAGTGAGCACCATCTGGTGATGGTAGACAGCACGCGGCTGGTGCGCGACATGGAAGGCGCCTGGGAGCGCATCCGGCGGGAAACAGTAAAATCGGGCTGGCCCAGGGGTATCAACTTTATTGCCGGCCCTTCCAGCACCGCGGACATCGAGGGCAAACTGGTCTATGGCGCCCACGGACCTCGCCAGTGGCACGTCATCCTGATAGGTGACGTGCCCGCGACGGCCCTGGAGGAAGCCCGCGCGCTAGCGGGCCAACTGAACCAGGGTACTTCCTAAAGCGGCGTGTACTTGAATTTCTGCCCGCCCAGCGCAACCTCAAACATCAGGCCGCCCCTGGCAATGGTGAATACCGCCAGGCCCCTGCGATAGCCGCCATGGGCAGTGGTGGCGTCATTGCGGCCGCCGCTGGCGCCAGCCGCCAGGCCACCGGTAGTGCTGGCATCGGCTGACACCCCCGCCGTGACGGCTACCGCGGTGGCCTGGGCACTGAACTCGAAGTTGCCGGACGTAAACTCCTGGTAGGCCGTCTGGTTCTGGAAAAAGATAATCTGGCTGTAAGCCTGGGCGCCCAACTGCCAGCCCGCGGTGAGCTGGGTCATGGAGGTGTTGCCGACATACTGACCGGCAGCGTAAACACGCCCCTCACCGTAGGCACCGCCCACGACAAAGCCCGCCTTGCCAATGGTCGGGAACACCGCGTAACCATAGGCGCTCTCAAAAAACTTGCCGCTTTCACCGGCATTCCGGAAGGAATTAATGGTGTCGCTGTACTGGTCCGCCTGGGCGGGTACACCTGCCAGCAGCAGTAGCGACAGGAGTGGCAGGACGAAACCGGCCTTGAAAAATTTCTGCATATCAGTGCACCTTCAATAATGATAGTGGGTGGTAAGTAGCCCTGCTGCGCGTATTCTGAGTTGGCTGGCACATGGGGTCAAGACATACCAGGCAGCCGCGCCCCTGCAACGACCTCAGGCAAAGTGTACACGACAGCCCATGAGCGTTGTGCGCTTATTTTCAAGGCAATATCGCGCCGCCTGAATTTTTCAACCCGTGTTGCGCATGCCGGCGGCTACCCCGGCTATGGTAACCATAATGGCCCGCTCCAGCACCGGCTCGGGCGTCTGGCGATTGCGCTGCAGCAGCTCGGCCTGCAGCATGTTGAGCGGTTCGGTATAGATATTGCGCAGCCGCAGCGATTCGCGTATCCACGGTTCCGCCGCCAACAGTTCCCGGCCTCCGCCGATTTCCAGCACGGTCGCTGTGTCGGCGGCGAGCTGGGCGCGCAGGCCGGCGCCAATGTGGCGCAGTTCGGCGGGCACCAGGCGCTCGTCGTAGTAGGCGGAAATATCCGTATCCGCTTTCGCGAACACCATTTCCAGCATGGACAGGCGGGTGGCGAAAAACGGCCAGACCGACACCATCTGCCGCAACATGTCGCCCTGGCCGCGGTCCAGCGCCAGCCGCAGGGCGGCCCCCGCACCCAGCCAGGCCGGCAGGATGAGGCGATTCTGTGACCAGGCAAATATCCAGGGAATGGCCCGCAGGCTCTCGATACCACCCCCACCGGCGCGACGCGCGGGACGCGAGCCCAGAGGCAGCTTGGCGAGTTCCTGCTCCGGGGTGGCGTGGCGGAAGTAGGCCACGAAATCCGCCTCGGCGCGCACCACCGCGCGATACGCGTCGCAGGAATCGGCGGCCAGAGTGGACATGAGTTCCCGCCACTGCGCCTCCGGCGCCGGCGGTGTGAGCAGGTTGGCACGGCAGATAGCACCGGTATACAGTGCCAGGGTCTTCACGGCCATCGACGACCAGCCCAGCTTGGCGCGGATCATTTCACCCTGCTCTGTCACCCGCAGGCCGTTGCGCAGCGAACCCGGAGGCTGTGACAGCAATGCCTCTCCCGCGGGGGCGCCACCGCGGCCAATAGTGCCGCCGCGACCGTGGAACAGGGTCAGTCGGGTGTCGTGGTCGCCGCAGGCCTGCAGCAATTCCTCCTGGGCCCGGTACTGCGCCCAGGCGGCGGCCAGCACCCCTGCGTCCTTGGCAGAGTCGGAGTAGCCGATCATCACCATCAGCCGGCCCTCGATATGACCCCGGTACCAGTTGTCCTGCAGCAGGGCCTCGACCACCTCCCGCGCCCGGGACAGGTCATCCAGGGTCTCGAACAGGGGCGCGACCGGCAGGCTGTGGCTACAGCCCGCCTCCTTGAGCAGCAGGTGGACCGCCAGCACATCCGAGGCCTGCCGTGCCATTGAGATCACATAGGCGCCCAGGGCCTGGGGAGGCTGACTGGCGACCACGGCACAGGTATCCAGGACCTCCTGTACATCCTCCGATGGTTGCCAATGGTGGGGCACCAGCGGGCGGCGGCTGGCCAGCTCCCGCAACAGGAAGGCGCGGCGCGCCTCCTCGTCCCAGGCGGCGTAATCGCCCAGGCCCAGCCAGGTGGTGAGTTCTGACAGTGCCTGTGTATGCCGGGCACTGTCCTGGCGCACATCATGGCGCACCAGGTGCACGCCGAAGCAGCGCACCCGCCGCAGCAGGTCCAGCAGGGCGCCATCTGCAATTATTTGCATTCCACAATCCACCAGGGACTCGTAGCAGGCGTGCAGGGGCTGCCACAACTGGTCAGTACAATGCAGCACCTCACCTTCCGGTGGTGTGTCACCTGCCAGTTCCGCCTCGATGGCAAGCCGGGTACGACGCAGCAGGTCGCGCAGCTGGCGCAGTACCACCCGGTAGGGCTCGTGGGCACCGCCCGCCAATTGCCCCAGCGCCTGGCTGCAACGGGTCATGGACAGCTCTTCCACCAGGTGCACTACATCAGCCAGATACAGGTCTGCGGCCTGCCACCGACTGAGCAGCATAACCTCGGCGGTGACCGCCGCTGTGACATTGGGATTACCGTCCCGATCGCCCCCCATCCAGGAGACAAATGATACCGGCGAGACTTCCAGGGGGAGATGCTCACCGCAACTGTCAAACAGGGCCCGGTCGAGCCGCCGCAGGAACTCCGGCACCGCCCGCCACAGGGAGTCCTCCACCACCGCAAAACCCCACTTGGCCTCATCGACGGGCGTCGGTCGGTCGCTGCGAAAGTCATCCCCGAACCAGATCTGCGCGATCAGCTCCCTGAGCCGGATATGCAGGCGTTCGCATTCGCGCTCCGTCAGGCCACTCAGCTCCAGCTGCGCGAGGCAACGACCGATCTCGCCGTGCTTGTGGATCAGGGTGCGGCGGGTAATCTCGGTGGGATGGGCGGTGAGAACAAGTTCTATGCGCAGCTCGCGCACCGCGTCGATGACCGCGGCCGGCGCCACACCCTGCTCCAGCAGCTCGCCAAGGCCATTGGCCAGGCTGCGGGAAGCGGACAGCAAGGGATCTGTCCCGCGGGACACATTGTGGTGCTGGTCGGCGATATTGGCCAGGTTGAGAAACTGGCTGAAGGCCCGCGCCACCGGTACCAGCTGCTCGTTACCCAGGTTGTGCAGCACCGCCTGCAGTTCTTCCCTGGCCACGGCCGAGCCCTCCCTGGCGCTCTTGGAGAGCGTGCGGATCTGCTCCACCAGATCCAGGAAGGGCTGGCCCTCGGCGGCGGCAATGGTATCCCCGAGCAACCGGCCCAGGAAACTGACATTGCCGCGCAGGGATGTATAGGCGGCGTCGCTGACCATTGCCTCAGGCGTTGTTCAGTCGGGCCAGCAAGTCACAGACCCGGCAGGAATAGCCCCACTCGTTGTCGTACCAGTTCAATACCCGCAGGTAACGTCCGTTGGTTATCCCGGTGAAACCGGCATCGTAGATCGAGGAATGGGAGTTGCCGATGATATCGGAGGAGACGATAGGCTGCTCGCTGAACTGCAGGATGCCGCGCAGCCGATCCGATTCCGAGGCCGCCTTTACAGCAGCGTGCACATCACCCACGCTGGCCGTTTTGCCCAGTTTGCAGAACAGGTCGACCACCGAACCATCCGGTACCGGCACCCGGGCGGCTATACCGTGCAGCTTGCCCTTGAGTTGCGGCAACACCTCCCCTACCGCCTTGGCGGCGCCGGTAGAGGTAGGGATGATGTTCTCCGCCGCGGCGCGGCTGCGGCGCCAGTCGGAATGGGGCACATCCGCCAGGCGTTGGTCGTTGGTATAGGCGTGCACAGTGTTGATCACACCCTCCTCGATACCGAACTCGGCATCCAGCACACTGGCGATGGGTGCCAGGCAGTTGGTCGTGCAACTCGCGTTGGAAATAATGCGGTGCTCCGCTTGCAGGCCGTCGTCATTCACGCCCAGCACCACGGTGTAATCCACCGGGTCCTTGGCGGGCACGGTCAGCACCACATACCTGGCACCGGCGGCAAGATGTTGCTCCAGCTGCTCGCGCTTGCGGAATACGCCGGTAGCTTCCACCACCGCATCCACACCGAGCTCCGCCCAGGGAATATCCGCCGGACTGCGCTCGCTAAGCAATTTTACCCGGCTCTTGTCGGTGACCAGCTGGTCGCCCTCGAGTTTGAGGGCCTTGCCGAATGGACCCATGATAGTGTCGTAATCCAGCAGGTAGCGCAGGGCCTCGTAGTCAAACAGGTCATTGATCGCAACCACATCGATGCCCTCGACATTCTCGAGGATACGGAAGACCGAGCGACCTATACGTCCAAAACCATTAATTCCGATTTTCATCAGGCTGCCTCCTTCCTTGTGTCCAGTTGGCGATAGATCCGCACCACGTCCAGCAGACGGGCGGCGTGGCCGAGACTCTCGTACCAGCTGAGTGTCTTGATGGTGTTGTTGCCCGCCTTGATAGTGCCCTTGGTGTCAAACAGCAGGGACAGCGGGTTGCCGATCACGTCAGATGACACTATCGGGTCTTCAACCACTCCGACAATCCCCGACAGTCCGGCGGCACCAACGCGCATCGCCTCGTTGATTTCCTCCACCCCGACCGCCGCATCCGCCAACACCAGGTTGACATCCAGCAGGCAACCCTCGTGGATCGGGACATTGAGCGCGGAGGTGAGGAACTTGCCTTCAAAGGCCGGCAGTATCTGCCCAAGCCATTCGCCCGCCTCATGGCTGTTGGGAATGATGTTCTTGGCGGCGGAGCGACTGCGGCGCATATCGCTGCCGGCGTAGTCCTGTAAAGCCTGGTCGGAAGTATAGGAGTGGATGGTGGTCATGCTGCCGCACTCGATCTCGAAGGTCGCTGACAGCACATGCAGCAACAGGCACAGGGCCGACGTCGTCGAGGAGCCGGCGGAGATCATGCAATCCGCGGCATCGGCATCGGCAACATTGATGCCCGGAATGACAATACGGTCGATGCCATCCGCCGGCAGGGTACGCAGCAGCACCCGTCGCGCGCCGTTATTCAGGTGATCCTGCATATGCCGGACCTCCCTGAACTTGCCCGTGGAGTCGATCACCATGTCCACCCCGAACACGTCCCAGGGCATTTCCGACGGGAGGTCGATCTGCATCAGCCGCGAGCGAAATCGCGGGTTGACCAGGAAATTACCGTGCAGCTCGTGCCGCCCGGGCTCGTCAACCTCCGAGCACAGCAGGTAGTGCAGTATTTCCGGCTTGCCGATGTCGGCTATCGCCACCACCTCGACGTCGTCGCTGCGCGAGGCGAGCTCATAAATCTGGCGGCCGGTCTGGCCGAAACCCATGATACCCACCCTGATGGGCTTGTCCTGTGACATAAGTGATCTCCTTGCCTGGTGTCGGGCGCGTTCGTTATGCAAATTAATAGGGCCTGGGCCATGGCCGCCCGGGCCAGGGCCTCGATCTCTTCCCAGCGACCATTGTGAACCAGGTCGGCCCCGACCATCCATGATCCACCGCAACAAATCACGTCGGACGGTGCGAGGAAGTCACGCAAATTACCCGGACGCAATGCGCCTGTGGGGCAAAAACGGGCCCCGGTAACAGCTTCCGCGAGGGACTTGAGCAGCGCGCTGCCGCCGGCGGCCGGGCGAGCGATAGCGTGGGCTCGACGTCAATGGCAGTGTTCCCGGGAGCACCCGGCAGGCCTGCAGGATTGCTTGCAACGCTGGGAACACACTCCGGATTCAGTGGTATCGCTGCACCTCAGCTGAACAGTGTAGCCCTAAAAGGCAATAAAAGTGTGACAGTCAGGCGATGAAGCTGCGGTAGAGCATCCGGACAGCCACCAACAGCAGGAACACCCCGAAGGCCAGGCTGAGCTGGCGCTGTCCCAGACGGTGCGCCAGCCGCGCC
Source organism: Haliea sp. (assembly GCA_024642265.1). Classification (GTDB taxonomy): domain Bacteria; phylum Pseudomonadota; class Gammaproteobacteria; order Pseudomonadales; family Halieaceae; genus JARRPM01. Next base: position 70,710 of record JAHEBL010000003.1, read on the forward strand.
CCGAGCGGGGCGGTGAGCACAGTCAGCGGCGCGATCAGTATGAGGCCGATCAGGTTCACATAGCCCAGGCTGCCGGGCGGCAGCCGGCTGTCCCCCCAACCCGAGAGCATATACCCCAGCGCGCCGGGCAGGCTGATCAGCAGGCCGAAAACGGCAGCGGTACCCACCGCCCTGTGAATCGGCTGGTTCAACAGGGTCAGCACCGGCACACTGAGAGTGCCGCCGCCAATGCCCATCATGCTGGACAAGCCGCCAATACCCAGGGGAATAGCCGGCCCCAGCAGACCCCGGGGCACACCGTCCCGGATAAATACATCCTGCAGCGGCAACATCATCTTCAGTGCCACCAGCAGGGCCACTACACCGAACAGGGCCGACAGCACCCCGCCACCCGATTGTGCCGCCAGGGTGGCGCCCACTATCGAACCTGCGAAAACCCAGGGGCCCCAGTACCGCGCCAGGGCGCCATCCACGGCGCCTTTACTGTGATGCGCCCGAACCGAGGAGATGGAGGTGGGAATGATGGTCGCCAGGGACGTGGCTACCGCCACGTGCATGCGGATAGCCGGGTCGACGCCGTAGATACCCAGGGCCGTGTCCAGCACCGGCACAATAACGATGCCGCCGCCAACCCCCAGCAAGCCCGCCAGCAAGCCGCCCACCACACCTGTGAGCAGCATGGCAAAGACCAGTGGCAAGAGGGCTGCTGATGATTCCATAAGAGGCTCGCGTCGGTTTTGGCAGCGGTCAAAAACTCCAAAAATGAGCCACCGCCGGGGCTGCAGAGATTAACCCAACCGCAGGCGCTTTACACCGTTTTGCAAACGGCACGTCCTGCGGAAAGCCGCGCTTGACCGGCAGTTGCCCGGCACTGCGGGGGAAATGACCAAAATGTGTACTTAACCTTTGCAGCCACTGGAGAAAGCCAGGGCCGGCTGCTACGCTTAGCAGCCGATTACGGACCAGGGACGCGACTACCATGTTCGATCGCCACAGGAACAAACCGGCTGCCCCCAGCGCCCCGGAGCCATCGGCTCCCGCGAGCCCCGAGCACGCCGCCGCCCAATCCTCCCCTCCCCCCGCTTCCCATAAGACCGCCAGGAGTACCGCAATGATAGGACCGAGCATCAGAATAAAGGGTGATGTGTCAGGCGATGAAGACCTGCTGATCCAGGGCCATGTGGAAGGCACCATCACCCTCAGGGCCCATGAGGTCGTGGTGGGCGAATCGGGCCAGGTGTCTGCCGATATACTGGCCAAGACCATCAGGATAGACGGCAAGGTCAACGGCGATATTACCGGCACGGAAAACGTGGTGATATCCAGGCTCGGCAATGTGCGGGGCAATATCATCGCGCCGCGGGTACTGCTGGAGGATGGGGCCATCTTCAAGGGCAGCATCGATATGGATCCCGGCGACACCGCGGCGAAGGCCTCGCCCCAGGCGGCCAGGGAACCCGCCGCTTTTCCCACTCCCGAAAACAAGGCGCCGCGGCTGGACCTGAAGAGCGGCTAGGACCATTCCCCGGTCGCAGGGAGCGCCCCACAACGAACCCACCGTGACTCCCAGCCAGTCCTCCGTCCTGCTGCCATCCCTGTTCGAACGCATCGAGGAGGGACAGCGGCTGACGGTACTGCATATCGGTTCCGCCCTGCCCGAAACGGTAGAGTTTTTTTCCCGCTACCGCTGCAAACTGCATTTTATCGATCTGTTTTGCGATTTACCCAGCCTGGTACCCGGTGACGATGCCACGCCGCCACTGGCACAGAAATTCCTTGAGTTGATGCATATTCCCCGCGGAACACGCTTCGATCTGTGCCTGTTCTGGGACCTGTTCAACTTCCTGGATCGCGCAGCGATCGCGGCCATGGTCGGCACACTGCGACCCCACCTGCAGGACACCACCCGCGCCCACGGTTTTGCCGTCCACAGCCTGAAAACACCCCCCAGCGGCAAGGTTTACGGGATAAGAGAGCTGGATGAGATCAGCGTCCGACCCCGACCGGCACCCTTGCCGGGATACAGCCCCCGCAATCAGGGCCAGCTGGAGCGGGTGCTCGATTGTTTCGCGGTCAGCCGCAGTGTGCTGTTGCCCGAGAGTCGCCTGGAGCTGCTGCTGCACGCCAAACTGCAGGCCTGACTTCCCGGCGGCCGGGCCGCGCAAAAAAAATTGCCACCATCAGAAATCCGTTCCCCGAACCTGGGCGTACCTACTGCTACAAACCGAATGGAGAACACCATGGAATCTTCTGTCGTAGAAAAAATGTTGAAATTTCCCAGCCAGTTGTCCCCCGAGGCGCTCATGGTACGAGACGCCCTGGTGGAGCGCGGACTGGAAACCCCCATGACCCCCAATGGCCTCAGCCGGGACGAAAAATATCGCCGCATCACCGCAGCGTTTACCGACATCACCCGCACCCTCGGGCTCGACCTGACTGACGACAGCCTGTGCGAAACCCCGCACCGCATTGCGAAGATGTACGTCGATGAAATCTTTTCAGGTCTGGACTACGCCAAATTCCCGAAAATAACCGCCATCGAGAACAAGATGCAGGTGGAGGAAATGGTGCAGGTAGACAACATCGACCTGGTGAGCACCTGCGAGCACCACTTCGTAACCATCGACGGCAGCGCGAGGGTGGCCTACATTCCCGGCCGCAAGATCATCGGCCTGTCGAAGATCAACCGCATCGTGCGTTTCTTCGCCCAGCGACCGCAAGTCCAGGAACGTCTCACCCAGCAGGTGCTGGTTGCCCTGCAGACACTGCTGGGCACCGAGGATGTGGCGGTAACCATCAACGCGGTCCATTACTGTGTCAAATCCCGTGGCGTGATGGATACCAATTCCACCACGCGCACCACCGCCCTGGGTGGTGCCTTCAAGACCAACGCCAGCACCCGCGCAGAATTCATCCACTAAGTCCTGGCCCCCCCGCCAGGCACCTTCACACCCGGCCTAGCCGGGTGTTTTTTTATTTGCCTTCCTTGATCAGCCTCAAAACCGATACCCGGCCCTTTAGCTAGACTGACTCCAATCCATACCACTGCGTCATCGCCCAGGAGGGATTTGTGACGAACCAGACGGAAAAGGAGCTGCCAAGGGGTGTCAAGTTGCTGCACGACCCCGTGCGCAACAAGGGCACGGCCTTCACCGAGGCGGAGCGGGACCTGCTGGGTTTGCGGGGCCTGCTGCCGCCCAAGGTATGCTCTCCGGCGGAACAGGAGGCGCGGGTTCTGGGGAACCTGCGTGCCAAGGAATCGGACCTGGAGCGCTACATCGCCCTGATCTCGCTGCAGGACCGCAACGAAACCCTGTTCTACCGCGTCGTGACCAACCACATCGAAGAGATCATGCCGCTGATCTACACCCCCACCGTGGGTAAGGCATGCCAGCAGTTCAGCCACATCTACCGACGCCCCCGCGGGCTTTACATTTCCCTGCAGGACCGGGGCCGGGTGAAGGAAATTCTCAGCCACTGGCCGCACCGGGACCCGCGCATCATCGTGGTGACCGACGGCGAACGTATCCTCGGCCTGGGGGACCTGGGTGCCGCCGGCATGGGTATCCCCATTGGCAAGCTATCGCTCTACACCGCCTGCGCGGGCATCCACCCGACCCAGTGTCTGCCGGTCATGCTGGACGTGGGCACCAACAATGAGGCTTTCCTCGACGACCCGCTCTACCTCGGGCTGGAACGCCGGCGCGAGCGGGGTCCCGCCTATGACGAACTGGTGGAGGAGTTCATCAGCGCGGTTCGCGACACCTTCCCGGCGGCGCTGGTGCAGCTGGAGGATTTCGGCAACAGCAACGCTTTTCGCCTGCTCGCCCAGTATCGTGAGCAGCTGTGCCTGTTTGACGACGACATCCAGGGTACCGGCGCGGTCGCACTCGCCGGTCTGCTGGGCGCCCTGCGCATATCCGGCGGCGAGCTGGCCGAGCAGCGAGTGCTGTTCTACGGGGCCGGCCAGGCGGGAATAGGCATTGGCAATACCATCGTGGCGGCGATGTGCGAGCAGGGTCTGTCTCTCGAGCAGGCTCGGCAGCGCTGCTGGTTTTTCGACAGCCGGGGCCTGTTGGTTGCGGGGCGTGACAACATTGCCGGGCAGAAAGCGCCCTTTGCTCACGAGCACGCCCCGGTCGGTGATTTCGCCGAGGCGGTTCGTAAGCTCAGGCCCACGGCGATCATGGGCTGTGCGGGCCAGGCGGGTGTATTCAGCGAAGAAGTGGTGAAAACCATGGCCGAGCTGAATGAGCGCCCTGTCGTCTTCGCCCTGTCCAATCCCACCGCCAACGCCGAGTGCTCCGCCGAGGAAGCCTATGGCTGGAGTGACGGCAGGGCAATCTTCGCCAGCGGCAGCCCCTTTGCGCCGGTTCCTGTCGGCAACAGGACACTGGTACCGGGCCAGGGTAACAACGCCTACATCTTTCCCGGCGTCGGGCTGGGAGCCGTCAGCAGTGGCGCATCCGCGGTGACCGACGAAATGTTCCTGGCAGCCGCGCGGGTGCTGGCCTCCCTGGTCAGCGACGAGGACCTGGCCGCGGAGCGTGTCTATCCCTGCCTGTCACGTATCCGCGAGGTGTCGGCACTGATCGCGGCGGAAGTGGCCACCATAGCCCACGCCAGGGGCCTGGCCCGGGAGCCGCAACCTGCGGACATACTGGCCGACGTGAAGGCGCATATGTTCCAGCCTGTTTATCCTCACTACGCCTGAGCCGCGGCAGGGATGGAGCGCAACTGGTACAACCGGTCTACGGAGGAACTGCTCGCGCAACTGCGAAGCGGCACCGCTGGACTGGGCGAGGATGAGGCCGCTGAGCGCCTGGCGCAATATGGCCTGAACGAACTGGAGTTTCGCAAGACACCGGCCTGGATGCGCCTGCTGCGCCAGTTTCACGACCCCATGGTGATCATCCTGCTGGCCACCGCATGCGTCACCGGTATCTTGACCGCGCTGGGCAGCCATATGCTCCCCGACACCATCGTCATCGCCAGTGTCGTGGTGCTCAATGCCGTGCTCGGGTTCGTGCAGGAGGGCAAGGCCGAGGGTGCGCTGGATGCGTTGCGCAATATGATGGTGCAGGAATGCCTGGTGCTGCGCGATGGGGTACAACGACGCATTCCCGCGCGGCAACTGGTACCCGGAGATATCGTGGTGCTGGAAGGGGGCGACAAGATTCCGGCGGACGTACGCTTCATCGAGGTCAGCAATATTCATGTCGACGAGTCCTCCCTGACCGGGGAGTCGGTGCCCGTACAAAAACAGACAGACACGCTGGAAGGCCACAACCTGGTGCCGGGAGACCAGAGGAACATGGGCTTCTCAGGCACTTTTCTCAGCCAGGGAACTGGCCGCGCCGTCGTGGTGGAAACGGGGCGCAACACCGTATTCGGGCAGATCGCCGATATGGTCAAGGCCGCTGACAAGGGGCTGACGCCACTGCAGCGGCAAATGAAGAAATTTGTCCAGACCCTGATCGTCGCCATCCTGATTGTCGGTGCCTTCAATTTCGGCTACGGGGTGTACCTGGGATATAACACTGCCTACAGCTTCCTGGGGGCGGTATCGCTGGTAGTGGCGGCTATTCCGGAGATGCTGCCGGCGCTGGTCACCTCCATCCTGGCCCTGTCCGGGGTAGTGATGGCGCATCGCAAGGCCCTGATCCGCAAACTCCCGGCAGCGGAGACACTGGGGGCCACCTCTGTTATCTGCTCGGACAAGACCGGTACCCTGACGGAAAACCGCATGACCGTCACCCGGGTCTGTGCCGGCGGCAGGACCTACGAGGTGAGCGGGACCGGCTACGACATCCAGGGCCAGTTCCATTACGGGCAACGCACTGTCTCCCCCAGGGAGCAGCCCGCCCTGCTGCAACTGCTCAACTGCGGCTTCTATTGCAACAACGCGCACATCAGCGGTGTGGGCGGCACCGGCGACCCCACGGAGCTCGCACTGAGAATATCCGGGGCGAAGGCAGAGCTGGTGGTGGATGGCGTCCAGCGCCTGGTGGAAATACCTTTCGATTCGTCTGCGAAATACATGGCTGTGCTGGTCGAGACCGGGGGTAAACGACTGGTCCTGGTCAAGGGCGCCCCCGAGGTTCTTGTGCCCATGTGCAACACGGAACACGATGCCGCCGGACAACTGCAGCCCTTCAACAGCTCTGCTGCCCTGGCAACGGCCCGGCTGTTTGCCCGCGACGCGCTGCGCACCCTGGGCTTTGCGTTCAGGGAATTGCCGGCGGGTCACGACGGCCTCTGCCACGAGGACCTCACGGAGCTGTGCTTTGCAGGACTGCAGGGCATGATCGATCCGCCCAAGCAGTCGGCGATTGACGCTATTTCACAGTGCAAGCAGGCGGGCATCCGCACCGTCATGATCACTGGCGATCATCCCGACACCGCCCAGGCCGTGGCGCGCCAGCTGGGCATCAGCGCCGACACGGTGATGACCGGGGCGCAGCTCAGCGAACTGCATGAGGCGGGGCTGCGCGAGGTCACCGAGACGGTCTCGGTATTTGCCCGGGTCGCCCCGGAGCACAAGCAGGCGATTGCCCAGGCACTGCAGGCCAATGGCCACGTTGTGGCCATGACCGGCGACGGTGTCAATGACGCGCCGGCCCTCAAGGTCGCCGACATCGGTATCGCCATGGGCATCAGCGGCACGGAAGTGGCCAAGGAAGCGTCCGACATGGTGCTGGCAGATGACAATTTTGCCACTATCGTGGCGGCTGTTGAGGAGGGCCGGCACGCCTGGAACAACCTGCAAAAAGCCATCCTGTACACCCTCCCCACCAATGCCGCCCAGGCCCTGCTGATCATGGGGGCCATCCTGCTGGCCGCCTTCGTACCGCTGTTCGCCACCCGCTTTGTACTGGAGCCCGTGCAAATCCTCTGGATCAACCTGCTCGATTCCGTTTTATTGACCATGCCGCTGATGATGGAACCAAAGGAGGCCGACCTGTTGCACAACCCGCCGCGCGAGCCCCGCGCCCGCATCATCAATGCCCTGTTTTTGCAGCGCGTTGTGGTGATGGGGCTGGCGATTGCGCTGCCGGGGTTCCTGCTCTACTACCACTTGGGTGCCCCCGCGATGGCAGGTGGTGAGATTGTCGATGAACTGCTGCTGACCCAGGCCCAGACCGCTGCATTCTGGGGCATCCTGCTGGCGCACTTCGGCTATGTCGTCTCCGCCCGCTCGATCTACAGTTCGGCATTTACCCTGAATCCGTTTTCCAATCCCTGGCTGCTGGCCGGCATAACCCTGAGTATCGCCATCCGGTTTATTCCAACCCTGGTTCCCGAGGCCGCCGCCCTGTTTCGCACTGCCCCGTTTCCGGTCCACTGGTGGCCACTGATCCTGCTGTGTTTCCTGCCCAGTTTCATCGCCATAGAAACTGACAAGGCCCTGCACAAATGGTGGGCAAAACCGCAGTGATCTTCCATCGGCGGCCTATGATATAGTCTGCCGCCTGAGACCTGCGGCAGTTTCGCAGCGCCACCAGTAATGGGAGAAGATTCGCTTGAGAAAACTAGTTATCGGCCTGTTGACGATTGTGGTATTGCTCGCCTGTATACCGCTGGCCCTGATCGCCACCGGCACTATCAACAGCGGCAGCGTGCGCATGATCCTGAATGTCATGACAGGTATGGGCGGCCCGCCTGCCACGGCAACTGACGTGAAACAGCGCTTCCAGCTGCCGCCGGGATTCAAGCTGGAGCTGTATGCTGCCGATTTACCCAAGGCGCGCTTCCTGCGCTTTACGCCCGGCGGCGACCTGCTGCTGAGCCGGCCCCACTCGGGCGACATTGTCCTGCTGCGCCACGACGCCAATGGCGACGGCCAGCCGGACGCGGTTATGACTCTGATTGACGGCCTCAAGCGACCGTTCGGTATGGACTTCATCGGGGACACGCTCTACATCGCCGAATCAAACCGCATCGGCAAGGTGGCTTTCGACAGCGCCAGAGGAAAGCTGGCCGGCAAATATAAACCGGTCGTGGAAGGCTTTACCGATGAGGGCAACCACTGGAGCAAGACCCTGCGGGTCGGCCCTGACGGGTTGCTCTACCTCGCCCAGGGTTCCACCTGCAACGTCTGCGTGGAAGAAGACGAACGGCGTGCCACCATGATGCGCTTCCAGCCCGATGGCAGCGGCGCCGAAATATTCGCCACCGGCCTGCGCAACAGTGTCGGTTTCGACTGGGCGCCCTGGGATGGCGGGCTGTACGCCACCGACAACGGTCGCGACCTGCTGGGAGACGACTTCCCTCCCTGCGAGCTGAACCTGGTGGAACAGGGTCGCTTTTACGGCTGGCCCTACTACAACGGCGCCAATTTGCCCGATCCGGACATGGGGAGCGATCCGCTGGCCAAGCAACATGAACCGACCGCCCCGGTCCACGGTTTTCGTGCCCACAATGCACCGCTGGGCATGACGTTTATCGATAGCAGCAATTGGCCCCGCGGCTACGAACGCGCCGCCCTGGTTGCACTGCACGGCTCCTGGAACCGCAGCACACCGGACGGCTACAAGGTTGTGTCCCTGCATTGGACCGACAATGGCATCGAGGAACGGGACTTCCTCACCGGCTTCAACCAGGACGGTGACATCGCCGGACGGCCCGTCGACGTGGCACAGGGACCGGACGGCGCCATCTATATCTCGGATGATTACGCCGGCGCGATCTACCGTGTCAGCTATGGCGACAAGGGCCAGAACTGGCAGCAGTCAATGGAGACCGTCGCCCCCGTGAGCCGACTGGATGCCGAGACACCCGCGTGGCTGGCTGAAGCCGACCTGCCTGAGATGGCCGAGCGCGGCGCGCAACTGTATTTTTACTACGATTGCGCCGGCTGCCACGAAGCGGGTGAAAATCCCAAGACATTGGCCGGGCTGGCTAACCGGCTGGGCTATAATGCAATAATCGATGTGCTCAAGTCGCCCCAGGCGCCCATGCCTATCTTTCCCCTGAGCGATGTCGAGCGACGCGAACTGGCGGTTTACCTGCTATACGGGGGCGGCGCGGAGAGAACACACTAGCCGATGCTGCAGCACCTGCCCAATGCACTGACTTTCTCCCGGTTGCTACTGGCTGGGCCCCTGGGCTATTTCATCCTGCACCAGAATTATGAGTGGGCCCTTGCCACAGGCCTGCTGGCAGGACTGACCGATGCCCTGGACGGGTTTCTGGCGCGACGCCTGGGCGCCCTGTCCAGGCTGGGCGCCGCCCTGGATCCCGTCGCGGACAAGATACTTATCACCGTGGCTTTTATCTGCTTCGCCATCACCGGCCTGATTCCCTGGTACCTGGCGCTGGCGGTTATCATCCGCGACCTGGTGATCGTACTGGGCGCAGCGTGCTATCACTGGCTGGTAGGTGCGTTTGAGTTTTCAGCAACTCCACTGAGCAAAGCCAATATGTTTATCCAGATCTGCTTCTGTGTGCTGGTGCTGGCCGCACAGATCGCCGGGTGGATACCGGAGCTCGCCATTACCGGCGGCGCCATGGCGGTGCTGTTTATCGCCGGCGCCAGCGGCAGTGACTACGTTTTCAAATGGTCGGCCAAAGCCATACAGCAACGCCGGGACAAGCAATAGCCCGCTGCTTACGCCGACAGCAACAAAGGATTTCCGTGAGTAACAAGATACACGTACTGACCTACAACATTCACAAGGGGTATTGCACCGGCAACCGTCGCTTCGTGCTCGACTCCATGCGTGATCGCATCGACGAGGCGGGGGCCGATGTGGTGTTCCTGCAGGAGATACACGGCACAGCCCTCAAGAGTGACGCCAAGCGTCGCCGTTTTTCCTACCCGGACCAACCGCATTTCGAATACCTGGCCGACCAGAGCTGGCCGCACTACGCCTACGGCCGCAATGCCATCTACCGCAAGGGCGACCACGGCAACGCCATCCTGAGCATGTACCCCTTCGCCAGCTGGGAAAACATCGACGTCTCAATATTCAAACGCTCCAGCCGCAGCATCCTGCACGGCATCATCGAAATTCCCGGGCGTTCCGTTCGACTGCACACACTATGTGTGCACCTGGGCCTGCTGGAAAGGGAACGACGCGAGCAGTTCCAGGCCCTTACCGACCGTATCAGCCAGCACGTGCCGCAGGATGAGCCGATGATTATCGCGGGCGACTTCAACGACTGGCGCCGCAGAGCGGAGCGTCACCTGCACCAGGACCTTGGACTGGAGGAATTATTCGTGCAGATGCAGGGCCGCCACGCGCGCACCTTTCCCGTCTGGGCGCCGCTGCTGCCGGTGGATCGCATATACTACCGGGGACTCAAGCCCCACGCCTGCCAGCGCCTGTGCAAGGGCCCGTGGCGGGACCTGTCCGATCACGCGGCACTATATGGAGTGTTCAGCTTATGATGCCCACGACCGGCGCAGCCGACTTGCTGCAGGACCCGGCTTTTGTCGCCGAATTACAGCGGGCTGCGCAGGCCAGCGGCAAAACCCCGGAACAGGCGCAAAAGTACGCCCGCAAATGCCTGCACGAAATCGAGGCCACACCCAGGGAGTCGTGGCTCAGGCCGGCGGCGAAAATGGCGCGCTTTATCTACACCCGCAGCTACGAGCGGGAGCTGGACATCAACCGCGAAGCGCTGGATGAACTGCGCGAATACTCAAAAGATCACCTGCTGCTGTTCCTCTGGTCGCACAAGTCCCACATGGACAGCTTCGTTTTCCTGCTCTCCCTTTACGAGAACAAGTTCCGGCCGCTGCCCCTGATTTTCGCCGGCATCAATATGAACTTCCTCGGCTTCGGCAGTCTGGCCCGCCGGGTGGGTGCCATTTTCCTGCGCCGCACCTTCCAGGAAGATCCCATCTACAAACTGGTCTTTCGCAGCTATATCGATTACCTGATACGCAACAAGATGCCACTGTCCTGGTCCATCGAAGGCACCCGCTCCCGCACCGGCAAGCTGTCGCCGCCGAAACTGGGCATCCTCAACTGGGTGGTGGAATCCTGCCAGAAGGAACAGGTCAAAAAGGTCCTGCTGGTGCCCGTATCAATCGCCTTCGACCGCATCGCGGAGATCGACGACTACGTCGCTATCCAGCGCGGCGAACCCAAGCGCAAGGAATCCCTGGGCTGGTTTTTCAATTACATTTTCGGCATGAAGCAGCCCTACGGCAAAGTGTACGTGCGCTTCGCCAAGCCCCTGGCGCTGGGCGAAACCACGACCCTGTCGGAGGACATGACCGGCGGCGAGGGGCCCGATGGCGGGGTGGTGACCCGAATGGGGTTCGAAGTGTGTTCACGCATCGAGCAGATCACGCCTATCAAATCCGCCGACGTGCTCACCATGGTGCTGCTGGGCGCCAACGGACGCGCCCTCACAGCCACCGAGATTCACGCACAGGCTGGGGATATCGCCACCCTCGTGCGCGAGCGCGGCCTGCCGGCGGCCTCCGGGTTCAGCCTGGAAGACGAGGAACAGGTGCGGGCCGCAGTGCTGGCACTGCAGCGCTCGGGGCTGATCCGTTGCTTCGACAAGGCCAATGCCCCGGTGTACTACATTCCGGGGGCCAAGAAGCTGGCCGCAGCGTACTACCGCAACACTATCACCCACTACTTCCTGAGCGCCGCCCTGGCGGAAATCGGCCTGGCCAGTTGCGCCCTGGGGATCGATGCGCCCAACGCCGGGCTGCTGGAGCGCAACGTACTCAGCCTGCGTGACCTCTACAAGTTTGAATTTTTCTATAAGCCCACGCAGGAGTTCCTGCAGGAAGTGCAGCTGGAAGCGGACCAGCGCTACCCCAACTGGGCCAGCGGGGAAAACTCGCTGCAAAAACTGCTGCGGGAACGCCCTCCCCGCTTTGGCCACGCCATCCTGCGCTCGATCTCGGAGTCCTACCTGATCATTGCCGTGTCGCTGCTGGAGCTGGGCGCCCAGCCAGTGCTGGAGCGCAAGAAATTCATCAGCCGGCTGATGGCGCAGGGCGAGCAAATGCTGCTGCGCCGCACCATCAGTTGTGAGTCCTCGGTCTCCCAGGACCTGTTCTCCACCGGCTTGCGGCTGGTGGAACACCTGGACCTGCTCACCGGTGGCGCCGACCTCGTGGCGCGCCGCGAGGCCTATGCCCAGCGGGTCGTCAGCGCACTGTCCGCCATCAACCTGTTACAGCGCTCCTATGATGCAGCCTGGTTTTCCAAGCTGTCCGCGGGCAAGGTCTCCAACCTGTTGGGCCCCTAGCGTGCAGCGCACACACTACCCGGTCGGAGGGCACCCGACAGTTCGCCCGTCTTGCCGCCCGCTGACGTAGAGGCTATCGTGCCACTTTTAAACTGACCCATTACGGAAAATAATAATGCGCATCAAACAAGTCGCCGACACCCTGGCCGAGGTGCCCTCCCTGCTGAGCCTCGCGCGGGAAATTAAACCGCGCCCCATGTCTACCCGTGATTGTTTCGGGGCCCGGGTCGAGGCCACCGCCGACAAATACCCCGAGCACACGGCGATTATTTTTGAGGGCCGGGAACTCACCTGGCGCGAATTCAACGAGGAGGCCAACCGCTATGCCGGTGCCCTGCGCGGCGCGGGCCTGAAACGCGGTGATACCGTCAGCCTGATGCTGGAAAACCGCATCGAGTACCTGGCCATCCTGGTTGCCCTGAACAAGCTGGGTGCGACTGCCGCGTTGATCAACACCAACCTCACGGGTGCGCCACTCGTTCACTGCATACAAATCACGGATTCAAGCATGATCGTGTTCGGCGAAGAGCGCCTGGATGCGATAGCCGCCGTACGCAAGGATCCAGCGCTGCAGGGTGTCGCCGGTTACCTGTTCGTGCCCGATGCCGGTGAACTGGCGTGCCCGGCATGGGCGTCAGACCTCGTCGAGCAAGCGGCGGATGAAGACTATGGCAACCCAGCCGACACCGCCCGCATGACCCTGGGCGATACCGCCCTGTACATATTCACCTCCGGCACCACCGGGTTGCCGAAAGCCGCCGTCCTGTCCAATCGGCGCTACCTGCTGACGGCGGCGTCCTCCTCCAAGGCCGGACTGCGCTGCGACGTCAACGACTGCATTTACCTTTGCCTCCCGCTATACCACGGCACAGGCCTGTTCCTTGGTGTAGGGGCTGCCTTTTGCACCGGGGCGAGCATGTTTATCCGGCGCAAGTTTTCCGCCAGTAACTTTCTCCCGGAGGTGCGGGAGCATGGCGCCACCTGCTTTATATATATCGGCGAGCTGTGTCGCTACCTGTTGAATACGCCACGCAAGGCTGATGATTACAAAAACCCCCTGGCAACAATAATGGGCAACGGCCTGCGGCCGGACGTGTGGCACGAATTCAAGGAGCGTTTTGGTATCAGCCGCATCTCCGAATTCTACGGCTCCAGTGAGGGCAACGTGGCCTTTCTCAACTTTCTCAACAAGGACTGTACCGTTGGCGCCACCACCTTGCCGATCGCGCTGGTGCAGTACGACGTGGACGCGGACGAGATCGTGCGCGACAGGCGGGGGCACTGCATCAAGGTCGCGTCGGGCGAGCCCGGCCTGCTGCTGGGTAAAATCACGCCAATGACCAGCTTCGAGGGTTATACCAGCAAAGAGGCCACGGAAAAAAAGATTTTGCGTAATGTCTTCAAACGGGGAGACGCCTGGTTCAATACCGGGGACCTGCTCAAAACCGTGGACGTAGGCTTTGCAATGGGTTTAGCGCACTACCAGTTTGTCGACCGGGTGGGCGACACCTTCCGCTGGAAATCGGAAAACGTCTCCACCAACGAAGTGGGAGAGATCATCAACGGCCATCCGCAGATCGCCTTTTGCAACGTCTACGGTGTGGAGATACCCGGCGCCGACGGCCGCGCCGGCATGGCGGCGCTGGCGCTCGCCGAGGGCGTGCAGGACCTGGATCTGGCCAGTTTCTCGGCCCATGTCTGCAACAGTCTTCCCGCTTATGCCCGGCCGATTTTCCTGCGCATACAGCGTGAACTGGACACCACCGGCACCTTCAAGCTGGTCAAGGGAGAGTTGCGCAAGGAGGCTTACGACCTGCAACTGGTGAAGGATGCGGTCTATGTCATGAAGCCGGGTTCCAGCCGTTACGAACGGCTGGAACCGGCATTCGCCGCGGAAATCAGCAGCGGCAGGGGCGGATACTAGCTAACGGGTATTGCCACCCAGTGACGGACGCACACTGCGCCTGCCCGGTCGCCGGTTGCGTTGCTGGGGCCGGTTGTGGCCCTCGCTGCCGCGGCCGCGGGAGGTGTGCTGGCCTTCAGCGGCCCTCTTGTGCTGCTGCTGCCCGGCCCGGCCATGTACCTGTGGCTTGCGCAATGGAGCGCTGGGAGGCACTTCATGGTCAGGCTCGAAACCATCGACATACTCGCGGGGCAGATGCCGCTGGATGACCTGCTGAATATCGTTCAACTGCTTGATCTCATCCGCACTCACCAGTGAATAGGCCTTGCCCGCGGCACCCGCCCGACCGGTGCGACCAATGCGGTGCACGTAATCCTCCGGGACATTCGGCAGGTCGAAGTTGACCACCTGGGGCAGCTGGGCGATGTCCAGGCCACGGGCCGCGATATCCGTTGCCACCAGCACGCGGATCTTGCCCGCCTTGAACCCGGCCAGGGCCTTGGTGCGCGCGGCCTGGCTTTTGTTGCCGTGAATCGCCGCCGCATTGATACCGGCTTTTTCGAGTTGCTGGGCGAGCTTGTTGGCGCCGTGCTTGGTCCTGCTGAATACCAGCACCTGCTGCCAGTCCTTCTCCACCACCAGTTGTCGCAATACCGCTGACTTGTCTTTCTTGTCCACCGGATATACCCATTGCTCCACTCGCTCGGCAGTGGTATTGGGCGGCGAAACCTCCACTTCCACAGGCTCGTGGAGAATGGTTTTCGTCAGCTGCCTTATCTCGTTGGCGAAGGTGGCGGAGAACAACAGGTTCTGGCGACGGGCCGGCAGCAGTTTGAGAATACGGCGTATATCGTGGATAAAACCCATGTCCAGCATACGATCCGCTTCATCGAGCACCAGGATTTCCAGTTCGTTGAAGCGCACCTCACCCTGCTGGTGCAGGTCGAGCAGGCGTCCCGGGGTAGCGATGAGGATATCCAGTCCCTTGCGCAACGCGGTGATCTGCGGGTTGATCTTGACCCCGCCGAACACCACCGCTGATTTGAGCGGCAAATGCTTGCCGTAGGTCGCCACGCTGTCCGCCACCTGGGCGGCGAGTTCACGGGTCGGGGTGATGATAAGCGCCCTTATACGATGCGGATGCGAGGGGGCCGTTGCGCTCAGCAACTGCAGGATCGGCAGGACAAAACCCGCGGTTTTGCCGGTGCCCGTCTGGGCCGCGGCCATAATATCGCGACCGGATAGCACTGCGGGAATTGCCTGTACCTGGATTGGGGAGGGCTCGGTATAGCCCTTTTCTTTTACTGCACGCAGCAGGGGCGCGGACAGGCCGAGCTCGTCGAATGTCATGGTAGATCTCTTGCCTTGCTAATTGATGCGAGTGCGCAAAAGCGATACAGGCGCAAACGGGGTGCGGATGCTACTCCATACCAGCTGTAATTAAAATGGCTGTTGGCGGGATGGCACCGACCGGGTCGGCCGCATAAATTCGGCCCAGCCCGCCCGAAGGGGTATCAACCACAACCCGCAGGGCCGAATGTATTCGCCCCTGCAGGTTGCCGGAAACTACCCGGTTCGCAGCTATACCGCGCCAACGCCGGGCGCCGCTACAGGTGGGTACCACGCAGCAGGTAGGCCAGCGCCATGGTTTCGCCACTGGGTGCCTCGTCGTCCTTCTTGCCACGCGCCTTGGCGGAGGAGGGAAACAGCTGGAAGCCGCGTGCCAGCAGGCTGTCATTCAGCTTGGGAGCGACCGCATAGCTCATTTCCATGGTCTGCCCGAGGACCGTCTTGATGCGCTTGGTTTTGTGCATAGCCGCATCGACCACCAGGGAAGAGGCCTTGTCGACCGACCAGGTAGGCGCGTAGTTGTATATTTTGGTCGGCGCGATCATTGGGGTACGCACCAGCGGCATGTAGATCGTCGAGATGTCCACCTTGTCCTGCTTCACTTCCGAGGACAGGCTGCGGGAGAAGGCATCCAGTGCTGATTTGCTGGCCACGTAAGCGGCGAAGCGCGGTGCATTGACCAGGCAGCCGATGCTGGAAATATTGATGATCTGGCCACTCTTGTGCTTGACCATCGACGGCAGCAGGCCATTGATCAGGCGCACACAGCCGAAGTAATTGAGCTGCATGGTGCGCTCGTAATCGTGAAAGCGGTCCAACGACTCCATCACCGCCCTGCGGATGGAACGGCCGGCATTGTTGACCAGGATATCCACCCGACCGAAGTCCTCCAGCACCTTTTGCGCGAGGCGGTCGATATCCTCCATGTCGCTGAGGTCGCAGGAATAGGCATAGGCCTCGCCGCCCTGCTTGCGAATAATCTCCACCTGCTCTTCAAGCTTTGACAGGGTGCGGGCGACCAGGATCACCGCAGCGTCGTTGGCGGCAAACTTGCGCGCCGACTCCAGGCCGATACCGCTGGACGCACCGGTGACCATCACCACCTTACCCGCCAGCTTGGCCTTGCCGCCGCGCGCAGGTTTCGGGTAGTCGAGGTGCGATTCCCAGTAAGACCAGAGTACAGGTGCGTAATCCTTGAGCTTGGGGCAACTGATGCCCGTGCCTTTCAGGGCCTCCCTGGCCTGCCTGTCATCGAAAGACACCTTGCTGGTGAGATACCCCAGCGCCGCGGCGGGAATACCCGTGGCCTTGGTCATCTCCTTCGCGGCCACTTTAAGGGGCAGCAGTTTGGCAGTTTCGCGCAGTCCCCTGCTCACCAGTTTCGGCATTTTGGGCAGCTCGAACTGCTTGGCAAAACCGGGCCCGTGAGCCGCGTCGAACAATATCTCCATGATCTTGCCGGTGCTGTCCTGGGGTGCCTGCAACAGCTGGAACGCCTTACCGTCCAGGCCGGGCTTGTGGGCAATGGCAATGGTGGCGTCAGCCACATAGTCCACCGGTACGATGGGAATCTTGCCGCCCTCCACACCCAGCAGTGGCAACCATTTGGGCACGGAATCGACAATGGTCTTGATGGTGGGGAACAGGTAATAGGGACCGTCTATCTTGTCCATTTCACCGGTGACACTGGACCCCACCACGGCGCCGGGGCGGTATACGCGCCAGGGCACCTTGCACTCTTCCCTGACAATACGCTCCGACTGGAACTTGGTGCGGTAGTAAGGGTGGGACGTGTCCTGACCCTCGTCAAACATGCTCTCCTTGAAGACACCGCGGAAGTGACCACCGGCGACGGCGATGGAACTCATGTGCTGCAGCGAAACCTTGCCCCCCAGCGCATTGGCGAAATTCACCACATTGCGGGTACCCTCATTGTTGACCCGGTCACCCTGCTCATCAGACATATTGAGGTCGTAAATCGCCGCCAGGTGGTAGACGTGGTCTATCTTGCCCTTGAGCTTGGTCAGGCTGGCTTTGGAGACAAGTCCGGGGGTGGTGATATCCCCCCACATGGGCAGCAGGCGAGCGGGGTCGGCTCCGAGCGAGTCACGCAGGTTCTCAAACTTCTCTTTCGATTCCTTGCGAACCAGGACATAGACCTTGGACCTCGGTCGCTTCAACAGCCTTTCCACCACAAATCGGCCTATAAACCCGGTACCGCCGGTTACGAAATAATTCATCAGGTCACCTCACTCTTATGATTGGTACTATCGTTGTGCACAATGCCTGCAAAGTGTAGCTCAAGCAGGGGAAGAGCGGCATAGTCTACGCGATAGCGGGTGAAGTTGAAGGCCCAATCAACCAACAAATCCGCAATTTCCGACCCGCCGGACCGCCAGGTGGCGAATGCCGCGCCACTGGGCCGGCCGGCTTGGGCCCTGGGGGCCAGCAGCGAAGGCGGGGCAAAAACCGGTCCCTGCCCGCCCAATGGCGGCTGACGGCCGGCGGCATTAGGGTTATTCTTCTGCCCTGCGCCCCCGGGACCACAGGGCTACGGGACCACAGCGATAACCACAGGAGTTATACCAGATGTCAGTAAAAATATACGGATCTGCCGTTATGGCGCTAATCCTGACCGGCTGTGCCGATATGAGTACAGATCCGGGAACCGGCTCCAGCCGCAATTCCCTTATCTCAGTCGCCTACGGCACCGTGCAGAATGTGCAGCAGGTGCAGATGAAACCTGACTATGCCGCGGGCTCACTGATCGGCGGCGCGCTGGGTTTGCTGGCTTCGAGTCATTATTCCGCCGGCAGCCAGGCACTGGGTGCCGCAGCCGGCGCAGGCCTGGGCGCGCTGATTTCCAAGGAAACCGCGGGTACCGCCAACCAGTACACCATTATGCTGGTCAACGGCAATACGGTCTCCGTGGTGACCGACCAGCGCGACATCGACGCAGGCGACTGCGTCTCAGTGGAACAGGGCGACCACACCAATATCCGCAGGGTCTCGTCAGCCATGTGCAACACGCCCCCGTCGCACCCGGCCTATCCTGAGATGAATGCGTCAGTGCAGCAGATTTCAGCAGATTGTGCCGCGGCCAAGCAGCTGTTGCTGAAGGCTGCCACTGAGCAGGAAACCAATATCGCCTACAAGAAGATGCAGGCGCTGTGCGATTGAAGCAGCAGAGGCCATCCACATGGCAGCAGGGCAAGGGGGGGGGCAAGTTGTTGCCAGAGTCCGGTCGCCGCTGGCTGGTGGGCCGGCGCACCGGGCACTGACCGGGCACCCCCGGTTTTGCGCCAGCAAGCGGGTACGGGCAAGCGGCGGAGCTTGATTCTATATATTCACTTCCCAGGAAACCGAGTCCCTGAGTTCCGCTGTTTGCTTTAACTGGCACAGCGCATGATTCCAAAGGACATCATGAATAAATTCCGGGAAAAGTCGCCTGAACAGGCCCCACCAGGCCCGTCCGACCAGGGTGTCGCCCCTGGCGTAATCGAACACCAGGTAGACTGTCAGCAGGCAGAACCCTGCAGGTAATGGCTTTATTTCGAAGCAGAAAAGGCCACCGTCGGCAAATCCACCGTCAACCTTGTATACGATCAGGTTTTCGCGACTCGACGGCTGCTGCTTGATCGAAAATGAAATAGCGCCGCCGAAAACCCGGTAGCGTATGACACTCCCCTCTTGCAGGGGCTCACCACTTGTCCGCCGGATATTCACCCAAAGCGGGTTCAGATAGGGACGGTCTACCTCGCCAAACTGGGCGAGCAGTCCCCTGACCATTTCTATCCCTGCACGAATACGGATGGAGTAGATACACTCGAATTCGGGCAAACCCCTGTCTGGCTCAGCCCAGGTGAGGGCCGGCAGTAATTCACTTCGCCTTGTGCTGAGGTCGTCCTTTGACACACCCGTGGCAAACCTTGCAGTGCCGCGCCAGCGGATACCGAAGAAGATTTCGGCCAGCAGGTTGCGCAAAGTAACGAGGAAACCACCCTTGAAAATAAGCCACAGGGTTGCGGGACGCAACATGGACCAGGCAATCTCTTCATAGCTCTGGTCGCCACTGGAGATGGCCCAGAATATGTTCCTGAACTTCCGCCTGCTGCTGGTTTGCGTTTTCTTTTCAGTTACGAAGGTCTGGTAGATAATCCGGCTCAACAGCGGGTTGACAAAAAACCAGCGATACAACACAAAGATAACCGTGGCGTAGCGGTTATCCTTCCTGATGGAATCGATCATGCGACCATAGCCAAGCGCCAGGCTGCGATGGTCCACGCCACTGGCAATAGCTGTTTCAGCCAGGCTCTCGGCCATGTTGTGTGCGGCCAGAATACCATCCTTGTACTGGCGCGACGTCGCCATGTCACCCACCGCCGCCACGCGTTCCCCGAAGGGCAATTCCGAGGTGCCGACAACCAGCCTGGGATTGCATATGCAGCGCACACTGAGCTGCATACGGGGCGGCAGTACCCTGCGTATTTGCGGCAGCCCCAGAAAATCCCTTATGACATTGAGATTCTGTTGATGGCTGTGCGACTCGTCGACACTCTTGCCGACCAGGGAAACGGTTATATAGCCCCGCTTCGATAGCAGTGAACACATGTCCAGGCGCAATTTCCCCGAACTGCTCTCAACGTAATGCAGCTCACCTCCCTCGGCCATACCGCTGGCGGATTGCGCTTCGAGCTCGAAAATCACCGCCTTGCGCAGGCGCGGAGGCACATAAGCAGGCTGCAGCTGCTGAAATAAATCCATAGTGGCGGGACTGGCATGGGCCCTGTCCGTTTTGTCGTTGACACCGCCGGCAAAAATCGCGAAATCCGCGACAATTATGGCCTCCATATTCTTGCACTGGTAACTCAGCTTTACCTTGCCGTCGCTGCCATATACGGCGCGAAAGACCCGGCTGCCGACGATCTCAGCGCCCGCATCAGTGGCGGCATCGAGCAGTACAGCATCAAAACAGCTTTCAGGGAGGTGCTGTCCGAAAGGCAAGGTACCGCGATAAACCGAGGACATTGTTCGCGAGGGGGGAACGGGAAGGTAAACGCTTTTCCAGTTACCCTGCACGGTTATGGAGGAAATGGCAGCCTGGATCACTTGCGCCGGCAGGCTTATCTCCAGGTCCGCCAGTGCGTCGTGCAGTCGTGGTGATATACCGCCGGCACATTGCGGGCAGCCAACATAGGGGCCGGCCAACCCACCCGCGGCTTTTTCCACCGGGCGGCACCTGGGCTCAAATATAACAACCCTGATCCTGCGCCCCGCCTGGCGCGCCTTGCGCAGCAGATGAATCGCTGAAAACGCACCGGCCGGCCCGCCACCGACAACAGCGACGGTTGCACCATCTTCCAGTCTTGTCACAGCGTTCATGCATCGGGCTCCGCGCTGGTCCATCCTGCCGGGCTACATGTAAGTGTAGCCCGCTATCGACGGTAGGGTCGCGGCCAGGCTTGATCTGCATCAGTGCGGGCCCGAATACCGACCCGGCAGGGTCTGCTCGCGCCATGCGCCAGGCGCTAGGGGGCAGGCGCCGACCTGGCGCTGCGCTCGCGAATCGCGGCTGCCCGAAACAGCCCATCCGCGGCCTGTAGAATTTTCATGCGCAGCTGCGGGTTATAGTCCGGCCTCTGCGCCAGGAAACGGCGCACGGTTGCGGCCGCTGTCACGGAATTGTGGTTGCGCAGCACTGCCTCCAACCAGTTGCTGGGAAAAAATATATCTCCGGTCACCTGGATTTCCTGCAACAACTCCAGGCTCGGCAACAGGTACTTTTCAGACTGGCGAAGCCGGGAGGGATGGTGAAGGTTAGCCACGGCGTCGCTCACCCACGTTTCCGTCTGCCGGTTTTCGTCATCGCGCAGGGACGCGAAAAAGGCATCGCGCACGCCCTGGTCGGCTGACACGGACGGCGAGATAAATTCCAGTCGGCGGCGACTGTCGGGATTGCTGATGCGCGCAAGCTGGGTGTGGATAATGGCGGCGGATCTTTCCGGCAGGCGAATCGCCAGGGTCTGCGCCAACTCGATCAGGTCGTCCTCCTCCAGTATGAGCCGGTCGACCACCAGTGTGCCGGCCCAGATGTCATACAACTGCTGCACCCGATCGGGGGAGGCCACCATTGCTGCAAAGTACCTGAACAGCAGCTTGGTGCGGCTGCTGTCCGGCTGGGCCGTCATGCTCGACCACAGACTTTGTTCGCAAGCAGCTGCC
>JAHEBL010000045.1 GCA_024642265.1 Haliea sp.
GTCGCCCGCGCCTGCTCATTGTTTACCCACATCACCCGGCCGCTGCTGCGCGACCAGGTCAGGAACAGGGACGAGAAGTATGCCCTGTGGCTGCAGCGCGGCATGGATCCGGCGAGTATCGTGAACTCGCTGGCCAACTGCCGGGAATTTCGCCAGCAGGTGGTCAACTACCAATGCCGCTTTCTGAGTCGCTATGGTGCGGATGCCAAGGGTGCCATCAAGACCCTGGCGGAAACCCCCTGCGTGATCGGCAATGCCGGCGATACCGCGGCGCTCAATCGCTACCTTGCAGGGCTACTGCATTGGCAGGACGTGCCGGAAAAGCGAATGAACCGCAGCCGCTCAGAGACGCTCGACCACATCCTGGGTGAACCCGGTGCCAGGGCGACTATTCAGGAACTGGTTCGGGAAGACAGCGAACTGTACACACACATAATGGAAGCGCATGCAGGCTTGTATACCAACATGGCAGATCCGGAACGCTTCTCCTCGAGCCTGTCTTCAATACAGTTTCCTCCCGCAATTTCACCCCTGGAGCTGATCCTGCGAAATTTGTCCGTCTATTCCAAAGGCTACGCCGGCATACGCGGCGATGGCCGCGGTGGCGCCAGCCTGGTGATCGCCAATTTCGGCGACGCCGATATCGATCCCGGGACACTCCCCGGGCTGAACCTGTTTTACCGGGTACTTGATCGGGACGGCGCCGTCCTGCACAGCCAACTGGTCGAGACACCGCTGACAACTTCGATCCGGGCGGGCGGGCAGATGCTGACCGACCTGCAGTTCGCCGTACCAGTGCCAATGCTCGCAGCCGCGCACTGCCTCAGGATAGAAGTGGTGATCAAGGACAGCGGCTCGATCACGGCGCTAAATGCCCTGCACCCGGCTACTGTAATGCTGGTACCGCTTGACTGATGGCCGGGGCATCCAGTCAGTGCCGGCTCGGTTGTGCCGCGGCTGCATTGGTCTATCATGGAGAGCAAAAGCCTGAACCGGAGATGAATCCTTGACCATCCAAAATCGCATCTGCCTGCTGGCCGTGGCACTGTCCCTCACGGCCTGCAGCACTACCAGTATCGACCTGCCCGCCCTGACAACATCAGGACAAGGTGGCAACCTGCCCGGCAAAGTCGTGTGGCATGATCTGATCAGCGATGCCCCGGACGAAACTCGCGCTTTTTACGCCGGGCTGTTCGACTGGGAGTTCAGGTCGCTGGACAGCGTCGGTGGTAACTACGAGATCATCAGCCACAACGGCGAGGCGATCGGGGGCATGGTCGACCAGAACCGCCTGCCTTCCACTGCAGACATTTCCCAGTGGGTGGTCATTCTTGCGGTGGCTGATGTCGCAGCCGCAACAGACACGGTAGCGGCGGCGGGCGGCACGGTGTTTACGCCACCCACATCGCTGGGGTCACGCGGTGAGATAGCCGTGGTGGCAGATCCCCAGGGTGCGATAGTGGCACTGCTCCAGACAGGCGGCGGTGACCCTGCGGACGCCGGAGCCGCAGTGGCAACAGGCGGTTTTCTGTGGAGTGAGCTGTGGACCGCAAATGTGGACAGCGCGACGCGGTTCTATCAGCAAATAGCGCCCTACACCCTGGAGGAGCTCACTTTTAATGCCCAGGGCAGTAATGTGCCCTACCGGGTACTGTCGGCGCAGGGGCGCCCGAGGGTGGGCGTGCGCTCCAACCCTGTCCCGGACTCGTCGCCGAGGTGGCAAAGTTACCTTAGCGTGGAAAGCCTGGGTGCGATGGAGGCAATCCTCGCGCGGGTGCCGGAGCTGGGCGGCTCGGTACTGATGATTGCGACCGAGCGCCCGGAAGGGGGCTACGTCTCCGTGATCGAGGACCCCTCCGGCGCGGTGATCGCATTGCAGACCTGGCCGGCTGGCCCCGCTCGCCAGACTATTGCCGGCAAAGGAGAACACTAGTGTCCCTTACCATACGTTCGCCGATGTTCAGAGCTAACAGAAAGCCTCAGTTCGAGGCGCGTTCCGCAGGTAATATCAGGTATATTGGCCAGGGACGCAACGCGGAAATGAGGCTTTCTGTTAGCTCCCGCAGGGCGCGTCATTCAAGCCTTCCCGCTTCGTTGCGCCCCTTGGAAATGGAACCACCATTCCCGGCGGAGCGCGCCTCGCCGGAAGGCTTGAATGACACGCTGAACGTCGGCGAACGTATGGTAAGGGACACTCGTATGTACCGGTTCTATAAAGTAGCTCGTGTTGCCCTGGTTGCGGCGCTGGTTGGCAGCCTGTCTGGCTGCAACGACCCGAACATTTACGGCAGCATCGGTATCTCCACTGGCTACGGGGGAGGCCATCGGCACGGCGGCTGGAATTCCGGCATCAGCACCAGTATTTCAGTCGGCGGGCGCATTCACTAATGCGCGCTGGTGACAACCCGCCCTGGGGGTAACAGATTGAAAACAGCCGCAGCGCAAACCACCCGGGCGGCAGACGAACAGGAACCGATGCATGACACTGAAAAGAGCAAACTGGCCCGCGGGTGAACTACTCGAACTGGAGCACGACTCACGCATCCTGCGGGACAACCCGCTGGGCGATCCCCATATCCGCAAATTGCACGTCTGGCTGCCGCCGCAATACAACAGCGGCAAAAAACGTTTCCCCGTCATGTACGACCTGGTTGGCTACACCGGCTCGGGCCTGTCCCACACAGCCTGGAAAAATTTCGATGAGAATGTACCGGAGCGAGCAGCGCGGCTGATTCATGCCGGCAAAATGGCGCCCACAATCCTGGTATTTCCGGACTGCTTCACCGCACTGGGTGGCAACCAGTACATCAATTCAAGCGCCATCGGCAATTATGCCGACTACCTGACCCGGGAAATCATCCCCTTCGTGGACGGCGCAGTGCGCACGCTCGCCAGCAGGGACTCCCGGGCCTGCTTCGGCAAATCCTCAGGAGGTTACGGCGCTATCGTGCACGGCATGAAATACCCACAGTACTGGGGCGCGGTGGCGAATCACTCCGGCGACGCCTACTTCGATTTCGTGTATCGCTCGGACTGGCCCAACACCCTCAACGAGCTCGCCAAATACAGTCTGCCCGCCCGCAAGGCAGGGGCCGTCAACGTTGCGAAGACAACGCAGAAGCTCAAGCCGGGCATGGACGACGGCAGGGTAAAGCGCTTCCTGGATGCGTTCTGGGCCAAGTCAAAACCCTCGGGGACTGAAGTCATGTGCCTGATGAATCTGGCGATGGCCGCAAGCTACGATCCCGCCCCCTCAGCGCCCAATGGTTTCAGGCTGCCATTCAACCTGGAGACAGGCGAGCTGATTCCGGCGCGCTGGAAGCGCTGGCTGGCCCACGACCCGATTCACATGGCCAGGACATACCGGGCCAACCTCAAGAGCCTGCGCGGCATCTTCATCGACTGTGGCTGGCGCGACCAGTACCACATTCACTACGGCTCACGCATTCTCTCGAGAGAGCTGGCAAAACTGGGCATCAAGCATGTCTATGAGGAGTTTGGCGACAACCACTCGGGCATTGATTACCGCATGGAACGCAGCCTGCCCTTCCTGAGCCGGGCGCTGAAAAAGACCGGGTAGAGCGCGCTTCTGCAAAAGGCGCCATGGAAATGCGGGATGCCCGGGCCTAGACGCCGGCGGCCTGCAATTCCAGACCCTCGAATACCAGCTCCGGAATGTATTCACCGCCGCGATCCAGCAGGCGCAACAGGGTTTGACCCCAGCCCCCACAAAACAGTAAGCGGGAGGGCGCAACGCCGGCGCGATCCATCGCCAGCGCCAGGGCCCCGGCCTGGGCGAGCGCGATACCGTGGCGCACAGCCTCCGCCGTGGACGAGCCCGGCTCCAGGGTGTAATCGACCTCCTCCGCGAAACGCACCCGCTCGGTGTCCAGTAACAGCGCGCGCTCCATCAGTGTCGGACCCGGAATGATATAGCCACCCTCGTGCCGGCCTTTGTCATCCAGCAGGTCAATGGTCAGTGCGGAGCCGGCGTCTATCACGCATACGCGGCCCTGCACCCGTTGCCATGCGGCCAGCATGGCAAGCCAGCGATCCACTCCCATGCGCTCGGGTTCAGCGTAACTGTTCTGCACGGCGCCACAGCGCGCCGTGCTGCGGGCAAACCACGGCTGCACGCCCCAGCGGCCAAGCAGCATATCTGCAAGCTCGCCTTCGCTGTGCGACCCGGCGACACTGGCGACCCAGATCTGCTGCACGGTGGGCGCGCACTCGAGCAATGCGGTTCGGGTGGCCTCGTCACCGGAGCTGTAAACGCCCCGGGCCGCCACGCGGCCCCGTTCCAGCAGACGCCATTTGGTGCCGCTGTTGCCCACATCCAGTTGCAGGCATGGCTCCAGCCGTTTCACAGGGCAGGCCTCAGGGAAATCTCCCCGCCAAATATCGACTGCACCCCGGCCGCGGCGGTTTCCAGCTGCAGCGCGCCGCGCTTGTCCACGCCCCGGGCGATACCAGCCATATCCTGTGCGCCGGTATGCAGCACCACCGGCTGGCCGGCGAAGGCGTCCAGGGCCAGCCATTCATCACGCCAGGGCCCGAAGCCGAGCTGCTCAAAACCCGCCAGCAGCGGCAACAGCTCGTTGAGCAGGGCCGCCAGCAGATCGTTGCGGCCCGGTCGACCGCCGGTGCTGATCGTCTCGATATCCGTCCAGGCCTGGTCTATGCCGGTCGCCGCCGCGCCGGGCATGGCGACATTCAGGCCCACCCCCACAATGACCTGGCAGGTTCCGGCGGCATCCCCGGTCATCTCGAGCAGAACGCCCCCGAGCTTGGCGCCCTCAAAAATAACGTCATTGGGCCACTTCAGTTGCACCGCAGGCAGTCCAAAGGTGGCGAGGGCCCGGGCTACCGCCACGCCAACGGCAAGGCTCAGGCCCTCCAGCGCGGTAGCGCCCTGGTGGTATTCCCAAACCACGGACAGGTAAAGATTGCGGGCGAAGGGACTGACCCAGGTACGCCCCCGGCGGCCCCGCCCGGCCGTCTGCTGCTCGGCACTGCATACCAGCCCCGGGCCCGCACCGAGCGCGACCTGGCGCATTGCCTCGGCGTTGGTGGAGTCGATCGTTTCAAACAGCGCCAGTCGGGAAAGCAGGCCCGCGGCCGTGGCATCAAGAGCCGCCCGGACCCGGGCGCCATCGAGCAGGTCTATGCCACCGGGAATACGATAACCCCTGCCCTTTGCCGACTCGATCTGCAGCCCCAGGTCCGACAGCGCATTGAGCTGTTTCCAAACGGCCGTCCGGCTCACCCCCAGGGCGTCGGCCAGTGTCTGGCCCGAGCAGTACTCGCCGCTGGCGAGCAGGGGCAGGAGGGTGGTCTTGGGCATGGAGGTCGGGACTCTCGCTACGGTTTGTGGCGGGATGATAGCAAATAAGCGATCCGTATAGTTTTCACACCTTAACAGTGTTGACAATCATTCTCATTAGCATTACTGTCTGGTTTCTTCTGATCCAGATCGCCGGGAGTGTTCGCAACAACCATGTACGTCTGTCTCTGCAAAGGCATTACCGACACCCAGATTCGCGCCGCTGTCCAGGACGGCGCCAGCTCCATGCGCGAGTTGCGCAACACCCTCGGGGTGGCCAGCCAGTGCGGCAAGTGCGGCATCCTGGCCCGGGATATCGTCCGCGACTCCATGGGCGGACTGGCCGAGGCCAACCAGCAGCTGTTTTACGCCGTCAGCTGAGATCACGCAGCAGCGCCCTGCACTGCCTCCGATTGACGAACAGCCCGCGCCCCAAGAAACACGGCTCGGCGTCTTTTTTTATATAAATCAGTCAGTTATGGACAAGTCCAGGTCCGGTCCAAGTTGACAGCCACCCGGCCACGGTCCATCATTGCCGCTCTGGCAAGGAGGAACATCAGCGTGAAAGGCGACCCCAAAGTAATCGAACACCTCAACATCGTATTGGGCAACGAGATGGTTGCCATCAACCAGTATTTCCTGCACGCCCGCATGTACAAGGACTGGGGCCTGGTGGAACTCGGCGACCACGAGTACCACGAGTCCATCGACGAGATGAAGCACGCGGACAAACTGATCGAGCGTATCCTGTTCCTCGAGGGGCTGCCCAACCTGCAGGACCTGGGCAAGCTCTACATCGGCGAAAATACCAGGGAAATGCTGGAGTGTGACCTGAAGCTCGAGCACAAAGCCCACATCGACCTCAAGAATGCCGTCGCCTACTGCGAATCGGTTTCCGACTTTGTCTCCCGGGAGCTGTTCGTGGAAATAATGGAATCAGAGGAAGAGCATATCGACTGGCTGGAAACCCAGTTGGGCCTTATCGAAAAGGTCGGTTTGCAGAATTACCTGCAAACTGCCATGCATACGGTGAAGCCTGAGGCGTAGGGCGGGTTTTCAAACGCACTGCTTGCCTGTGCCAGCATCATTTCCAAGCTGCAAGATGGGCCCCGGCGGTGGCTGCTAACCGTTATCGTAGGAGCCGCGGGCCAGGTTCTCAAAGCGAGTGTACTGGCCTATGAACGCCAGGCGACAGATACCGATAGGCCCGTTACGCTGCTTGCCGATGATAATCTCCGCCACACCCTTGTCGGGTGACTCCTCGTTGTAGACCTCGTCCCTGTATATAAACATGATGACATCCGCGTCCTGCTCGATGGCGCCGGATTCCCGCAGATCCGAGTTGACGGGGCGCTTGTTGGGACGCTGCTCCAGGGAGCGGTTGAGCTGCGACAGGGCCACCACGGGGCACTGGAACTCCTTGGCAATGGCTTTCAGGCTGCGGGAGATCTCTGAAATTTCGGCGGTGCGGCCCTCCGAGGAACCGGCGATCTGCATCAGCTGCAGGTAATCCACCATAATCATACCGAGCTGGCCGTGCTCCCGGGCCACGCGCCGGGAGCGACTGCGCACCTCGGTTGGCGTGAGGGCGGCGGTGTCGTCGATATAAAGCGGGACATCCTTGAGTTTGCCCACGGCCGCACTCAGCTTCGGCCAGTCCTCCTGCTCCAGCTTGCCGTTGCGGATGCGGGTCTGGTCAATACGGCCGACCGACGACAGCATCCTGATAATCAGCGAGTCGGCGGGCATCTCCATACTGAACACCAGGATGGGCCGCTCCTGCCCGAGGATCGCGTGTTCGACCAGGTTCATGGCGAAACTGGTCTTGCCCATCGAGGGTCGACCGGCAACGATCACCAGGTCGGACGGCTGCAGGCCGGAGGTCATGCCGTCGAGATCCTTGAAGCCGGTGCTCAAGCCGGTAATGTCGCCACCTGAATTGAACAGTTCCTCTATGCGTCCAAGCGCCGCCTGCAGCAATGGGTTCACGGCCTGGGGACCGCCGGCCTTGGGACCCTGCTCCGAGATCTGCATGATGCGACGTTCGGCCTCGTCGATCAGTTCGTCGGAGGTGCGGCCCTCCGGGCTGAAGCCACTCTCGGCGATATCCTGGGCCGCCTCGATCAGTTTCCTGAGGCTGGCACGCTCACTCACCACCTGGGCGTAGGCCCTGATATTGGAAGCACTGGGGGTGTTCTGGGCCAGTTCAGCCAGGTAGGGCAGGCCGCCGGCGGTGGCCAGCTCGCCCCGGGCTTCCAGCTTGTCCGCGACGGTAATCACATCGACCGGCTCGGAGGCCTCGGCAAGCTTGGCGATCTGGCGAAAAATCAGGCGGTGGTCAGGGCGGTAGAAATCGCTGTCCACCACCGCCTCCGACACGGAATCCCAGGCGTCGGCGGACAACAGCAACCCGCCGAGGACAGATTGTTCCGCCTCGATGGAATGCGGCTGCATCTTGATCCGCGCTATGTCACCGTCGCCGCGGAAGGGCAGCTCTGCCAGGTTGTGGGGGCTATCGGGGTCAGCCATAGTCAATGCGATGTTTTATTCGGGCTGCACAGAGTAACCAAATTAACCATACCGCGCAGCAGCCGGATGTGAAAAATCTACAGACAAAAAAATACACCGGTCGCCGCAGGCGACTGGTGTACCGATGACTTCATTTGGGCCCACCCGGGGGTGGGCCGGTCAGCATTACTCGGGGATGACCGCGATAGCCACGGCGGCAAACACATCGCCGTGCACCTGAATCGCGATTTCGTACTCACCCAGGTCTCGCAGGGCACCCTCGGGCAGGCGCACCTCTGACTTGTCCACCTCACAGCCGGCAGCAGTCACGGCCTCGGCGATATCGCGGGTGCCGACCGAGCCAAACAGCTTGCCTTCCTCGCCCGCATTGGCGGTGATGGAGATCAGACCCAGGGCGTTGATTGCCTCGGCCCGCGTCTCGGCTGCGGCCAGGGTTGCAGCAGCAGCTGCTTCCAGGTCGGCGCGGCGCGCTTCAAATTCAGCAGTATTGGCTGCAGTAGCGGGAACGGCCTTGCCTTGCGGAACCAGGTAGTTGCGGCCAAAACCGGCCTTTACATTTACCTTGTCACCCAGCACTCCCAGGTTGCTGATATTCTCCAGCAAAATGACTTCCATCTTACTTTCCTCTGTTCGGGGAGTTGCCTCCCGCGGCTTCAAAATTATCGGTCTTCGTCGGTTTCGCGTTCACTGACGTCAGTACCGGGCTTCGGTGTCCAGCGCCGGCGAAAATTAAACCAGCTGTCGGCAATCGCCGCGAACACCAACAAAAGCTTTACCGGGTCGAGAAACAGCCAGGCCAGGTAGAACCCGATCAACCATCCCTTGCCCTGCCCCCGCCACTCGGCGCGGGCGTGCACCAGTGCAAATCCCACCAGTGCCAGCGGCACCACACAAATCACTGCCCAGGTGCGGTACTGTGGCCCCATGCTCGCCAGGGCTATCGCCGCCAGTGCAAGGCCTGCGGTAACCACCGGCGGGTAATGCAGGGCCTTGAACTCCTGCCCGAAACCACCCGGGTTATACAGGGCCGCCTGCCAATAGCGCGCCAGCAGCAGGCACAATACCGAGCTGGCCGCGGTACCTGCTGCCAGCATGCCCGCTATCTGCCGGGCGTCGGGCCTGGCCAGCACGACCTGCTCACCACCCTGGGACAACTGCTGCTCCATGGTGGCCAGAAACTGCCCGAATACCGCCACTATCTGGTCGAGGTACTCTCCGCCAAACGCAACCATCCCCAGTCCGGTGATGGCGCCGACCGGCACGCAGGCCAGCACCGCCAGCGGCAGATTCACTGTCTGCCTGAGCACTGCCGCAAGGATCGTAGTCCCCACCAGCAGTGTCAGGGGTCCGCTGTCGCCGTAGGCGTACAACAGGGCCCCGGCGGGCAGCACCGCCCAGGCCAACAGCCATGCGCCCTGCCCCATCCCCTTGCGAAGGGTGACCAGTGCCAGCACGGCTGCACTGATCCAGCAAAACAACAGGCTTCCCGCGCCGGCCACAGTGACCAACAGCGCCTGGAAGCGGCCGCGCATCACAAAGGACGCCAGGCCTTTCACGGCGACCCTCGCCGGGCCTGATCCGGACGAATAGCTGCGCGAATCAAGGGATCCCTACTGGTGCGAATCCGTGTAGGGCAGCAGGGCCAGAAAGCGCGCGCGCTTTACCGCGGTGCCCAGCTGGCGCTGGTACTTGGCCTTGGTGCCGGTAATGCGGCTGGGAACAATCTTGCCTGTCTCAGAGACGTAGGCCTTCAGTGTTTCCAGATCCTTGTAATCGATTTCCTTGGTGCCTTCGGCAGTGAACCGACAAAACTTACGGCGACGAAAGAAGCGTGCCATGGTGATTCTCCTCTAAACCTTGATATTCGTTACAAACAAACGCCGGTGGACTTACTCGTCTGTTGCGTCGTCGTCGTTGTCATCATCGTCATCGGAATCGTCGTCTGAAGATTTCTCGACGACCGCCTGGCGCTCTTCGTAGCGGGTTTTGCGCTCACGACTTTCCTTCTCGGCCTTCATGATGAAGGACTCCTCGGTAACAGGCTCGTCGCGACGGATCACCAGGTTGCGGATGACAGCATCGTTGTAACGGAAGGTCGTGGTGAGCTCTTCCATGGCTTCGTTGGACGCCTCAACATTCATCAGCACGTAGTGCGCCTTATGAATCTTGTTGATCGGGTAGGACAGCTGGCGACGGCCCCAGTCTTCAAGACGGTGCACCTGCCCGCCGTCTTTCTGGATAGCTGATGAATAGCGCTCGATCATGCCGGGCACTTGTTCGGATTGGTCCGGATGGACCATAAATACGATTTCGTAATGTCGCATACAAAAGCTCCTTACGGGTTAATGCTACCCATACAAGTGGTGTAGCAAGGAGGATCGGCCGCACTGGACAGCCGGGCAAATTTTGAAGAGCGCGGAGTTTACAGATTTTACCGGCGGCTCGCAAGCCTCTGGCGCATCACCTCGAACAGGCACACACCGGTTGCTACCGACACGTTCAGGCTGCTCACCGAGCCGGCCATGGGCAGGCGCACCAGGTAGTCACACTGTTCCCGGGTAAGGCGTCGCAGCCCGGCGCCCTCGGCCCCCATGATCAGCGCCATGGACAAGGTCAGGTCATTGTCATAAATAGACGTTTCCGCCTCACCAGCAGCCCCGAACAGCCATACGCCGCGGGCCTTGAGGGCCTGCAGGGTACGGGACAGGTTGGTCACCCGGACGAAAGGCACAACCTCCGCTGCGCCACAGGCCACCTTGCGACTGGTGGGATTCAGGTCCGCCGACTTGTCCCTTGGGACCACCACCGCATCCACCCCGGCGGCATCGGCGCTGCGCAGGCATGCACCCAAATTGTGGGGATCGGTAACCCCGTCCAGCACCAGGATAAGCACAGGGCCATTTTTCTCGTCCACCGCACGCAGCAGGTCCGCCTCCTCCCAGAGGTTGGGCTGGGCGGTGTCGCCGCGCAGCCGCGGGTCAAGGGTCTCGGCGACTATGCCCTGGTGGCGCCCCTTTGCCATCTCGTCGAGGGCCCGGCGGGATTCCCGTGCCACCGGCACGCCCTGGTTCCGGGCCAGCTCCAGCAGGGAACCGATACGCTTGTCCTCCCGACCCTCCTGGGCCCACAGGCGCTGCACCGACTTCGGGTTCTGGCGCAGCAGGCTGTCCACGGCGTGAATGCCGTATACATAGTGCATACCGGCTGGTCCTAGCGACGTCGTCGCATGCCGGTTTTACCCTTGGACTTGCGGCCGGAGCCGGCGGGCTTTGCATCACCGGCAGGCTGCTCACCCCCCGTTTTCTTTGCCGGGCGTTTCCTGCCCGAGCCGCCCCCAGCCGCCTTACCGCCTGCTGAGGTATCTTTCTTTGCTGTGCTCTTGCCAGAGCGGCCCTTGCCAGCGGACGCTTTGCCTCCGCCACCGGATTTTCCGCGCCCGGAGCCGGAACCGTCCCGGCCACCACCGCCCTTGCCAGCAGCATCCTTGCCCTTGCGGCCCTTGCCGCCGGCCGACTTGCGCGGTGGTTGGCTGTCGATCAATTCCAGGTCAATTTTCTTGTCGTCCAGGTCCACCCTGGCGACCTGCACCCGCACCCGGCCGCCCAGCTGGAAGCTGCGACCGCTGCGTTCGCCCAGCAACCGCTGGTGGGATGCATCGAAATTGTAATAATCCCCAGGCAGGGCGGTGATATGAACCAGGCCTTCTATATAAAGGTCCTCCAGCTCCACGAACAGGCCGAAACTGGTTACCGCGCTGACCACGCCGTTGAACTCGTCTCCGACGTGGTCCTGCAGGTACTCGCACTTGAGCCAGGCCTGCACCTCGCGGGTGGCGTCATCGGCGCGCCGCTCCGTCATCGAGCAGTGCTCACCGTAGGTAGCAATGGCCTGCACGTCGTAGGGGAATATGCTGACCATAGGGATGGGCGTGGCACCCCGCACCCGCTGCACGCCCTGCCCCTTCTTCTGGGCGCGAATCACACGGCGGATACCGCGGTGCACCAGCAGATCCGGGTAGCGCCGGATAGGTGACGTGAAATGCGCGTAGGCCGGGTAGTGCAGACCGAAGTGCCCGCCGTTTTCCGCCTGGTAGACCGCCTGGCGCAGGGAGCGCAACAGCATGGTCTGTATCACATGCGCGTCCTCGCGCTCCTCGATCTGGGTCAGCAGGCGCTGGTAATGAAGCGGTGTCGGCCTGGCACCGCCGCCCAGGTCCAGGCCCAGCTCGCCAAGAAAACCGCGCAGGTTCTCCAGCTTTTCCTCGGTGGGCCCCTCGTGCACCCGGTACAACATCGGTACCCCGTTGGCTTCGAAGAAATCCGCAGCGGCGACATTGGCGGACAGCATGCACTCCTCGATCAGCTTGTGGGCGTCGTTGCGCACCACCGGCACGATGGATTCAATCTTGCGCTCTTCATTGAAGATGATGCGGGTTTCCACCGTTTCGAAATCGATCGCCCCGCGCTTGTCACGGGCCACCCGCAATACCTTGTAAAGAGCATGCAAGCGCAGCAGGTCTGGGACCCGGCGCTTGTCCACGTCGGGATGTGAGCCCTTTTCAAGCACCTCACCCACCTGGGTATAGGTAAGGCGGGCATGGGAGTGAATAACCGACTCGTAGAAAGTGTACTTGGTCAGCTTGCCCGCCCGACTCAGCTCCATCTCGCAAACCATCGCCAGCCTGTCCACCGCCGGCTTGAGGGAACACAAGCCGTTGGACAGGGCCTCGGGCAACATGGGTACCACTTTTTCCGGGAAGTAGACCGAGTTTCCTCGATGCGCCGCCTCTTCATCCAGCGCGGAGCCGGGGCTAACGTAATGAGACACGTCGGCAATGGCCACCCACAGGCGCCAGCCACCCAGGGTGCGCTTCTCGCAGTAAACCGCGTCATCAAAATCCCGCGCGTCTTCACCGTCGATGGTAACGAAGGGCAGCTTGCGCAAATCGACCCGCTTTTGCTTGTCCTCTTCCAGCGGTTCGGCCTCCAGCCGACCCGCCTCATCCACCACCGCCTCGGGCCACTCCCAGGGAATGCCGTGGGAGCGGATAGCGACGTCGATTTCCAGGCCCGGGTCCATATGGTCGCCCAGAATCTCGGTGATCCGGCCCTTGGCGCCAAACTGGCGAGTGGGGAAATCGGTTATCTCGGCGGTCACGATCTGGCCCGAGACGGCCTTGCCCTTCTCCCGGGGCGGTATCAGTATCTGGTGGTTGATGCGGCTGTTTTCGGCGATGACATAGCCGATACCACTCTCCTCCTGGTAACGGCCGACGATACTGTGGTGCGCCCGCACCAGCACCTCCACAACCTTGCCTTCCTGGCGACCGCGCCGGTCAACACCGGTAACGCGCACCAGCACCTCGTCGCCGTCGAACACGAAGTTCATCTGGCGCGCGCTGAGGTAGACGTCCTCGCCCCCGCCAGCCAGGGGAATTGCAAAACCATAGCCGTCACGGTGCCCCTGGACCCGGCAGTGGAGCAGGTTCATCTTGTCTACCAGGCCATAGGATCCACGCCGGTTGACCATAAGCTGGCCATCGCGCTCCATGGCCCGCAACCGCTTGCGCAGCGCGTCCAGCTGTTCGGGTTCATTGAGGGCCAGCCGGCTGGCGATGCCGTCGTGATCAAGGGGGCTTTCAGCCTCGTGGAGCAGGTCGAGTATCACTTCCCGGCTGGGAATGGGGTTGTCGTAGCGAGCTGCCTCGCGGGCAGCGTGAGGGTCGGCAATCTTGCCTTTCTTGGCCATAGGTCGGGGTTCTTCCGTGAGAGAATTCAATGATGCTTAAGAGTTGTGGGGCCAAGTATACGCGATGATTGACAAAGCCGTGCGAGAAAAGTAAAGTGCGCGCCCTCCAATACCGCTGTTTTATTGCCCAGGTGGTGAAATTGGTAGACACGCTAGCTTCAGGTGCTAGTGCTCGAAAGGGCGTGGAGGTTCAAGTCCTCTCCTGGGCACCACTGCTTCAAAAGGCCGAGCCAAGCGCTCGGCTTTTTTGTTTCCGGGCCCGGCTCGCGAAGCTGATAGCGCTTGCCGGGAACTTACCCACTGCGATGACATCCAATCTCCAGACCAATAACAGGCGGCCCTGTGTATGCAGAAACAACGCGTTTCGCTCCCTCTGACCATGCCCCTATTAGCTGCCCTGCTACTTTCGTTAGTTGCCGGGATGCCGCTGCTGGCTGATACCCCGCCCCCCGCCAAGTCGCACGACATCTACAACCCAGCCCGCACGGATCTGGTGAATGCCCAGCGTCGACTGGCGGAATCCAGCCAACAACAGCAGGATATCCTGGAGCGGCTCGAGCGCATGCATGCCGAACTCGACAATTCACTGGCCCTGCTGGCAAGCGCCGCGCAGCATGACCCCTCCATGGCGAACCCGATTGAGAGTGTCCGCAAGCGGCTCGCCACCCTCAAGGAACAACCCTCGCTCTGCCCCGCAGGCAACAGCTCGGTGCTGGAGGTCTACAGCCAGCTGCTGGATGAGCTGCAGGGGCTGATCGAACACTACTGACGCCCAGGCAGGCTATTGCAGGGACGCATTCATTCGGCCTGCGCAACGGCAGCAGGGGAATTTATCCGCGAATCGGCAGTCACACCTTCATGAAAAGACGAGCCATACTCTCAGCCCTCCTCGCCCTGCCTGCCCTGGCAGCCTCTCCCTGCCTGTTCGCCGCCCCGCGCAGCAATGCCGACATCGAGGCGATGCGCGCCCGCTGGCGGGAGTTTGTCCCGGCGGGGTTCACCCCCCCGGAAGCCGGCAGCGAGCTGGAACTGGACGACAAGCAGTGGCGCGCCCGCCTGACCGATGCCCAGTTCCGTGTGCTGCGCGACGATGGCACCGAGCGGGCCTTCACCAGCCCCCTGAATGACGAAAAACGCCCGGGCATCTTTGCCTGCGCCGGTTGCGAATTGCCCCTGTTCACCACCGAGATGAAGTACGACAGCGGCACCGGCTGGCCGAGTTTCTTCACCACCATCCCCGGGGCACTCAAAACCAAACGCGATTACAAGTACGGCTGGACCCGCATCGAATATCACTGCGCGCGCTGCGGCGGACACCAGGGCCATGTATTCGACGACGGCCCCGCGCCGACCCGCGAGCGCTGGTGTAACAATGGCGTTGCACTGCAGTTCATGGCGGCGTCCTGACCCCGGCGGCGGCAAGCTGCGCGAGCAGATGCACTACCGGGCAAGAATCGCTGACCGCACGGTAATTTCCGCGTTACAATCGAGTCCATTACCTCGCAGTTAACCCCGGCTCCCGCGGAGACACCCATGGCGAATGCCTCTGACCTCACCACCCAGCTGGAAACCACAGTACAGGAGGCAACCGCGGCCATCGTCGCGTCCCTGCCCAGCATCGCCCTGGCCCTGCTGCTGTTGCTGGTTGGGCTATTTGCCGCCCGCCTGGTCCGCGCCCTCACGCTCAAGCTGCTGCACCTGCTCAACCTCTTCCTGGAACAGGTATTGTCCGGGCGCACACGGGCAGTGGTGTTTTTTTCGGCCGGCATTACCAGGCTCGTAGCCACGATCCTGTACTGGATCATACTGTTCATCTTCGTCACCGCGGCGCTCAACACCGCTGGCCTGACCGGCGTCTCGGCCTGGCTGGAACGAATTGTGGACTTCCTGCCGGGAATCGTGACCGGGGGCCTGATCATTCTGCTGGGTTATATCCTGGCGGGGCTGGTGCGGGACGTAACCCTGGCGGCGGCCCATTCCGCCGAGTTCACCGAAGCGGTGGTGATCAGTCGTCTCGCCCAGGCCATTACCCTTGTTACCGCGATGATTATCGGCCTCGAACAGATCGGGATCGATGTCTCCTTCCTCACCACAATGCTGGGGATATCCAGCGCCGCGCTGCTGTTTGGCTTCGCACTGGCTTTCGGCCTCGGGGCGCGCACCCTGGTCAGCAACCTGATCGCCGCTCACCACCTCAGAGACGTGCTGGAACCCGGCCAGACCATCCGGATCCGGGACTGGGAGGGCACGGTACTGGAGGTGTCCCCCACTGCGGTAATCCTGGACACGGAAGATGGGCGCACCACGATACCCGCCAAGCTGTACCAGGAAGAGGCGGTGGTCACCCTGTTATCGGATAGCGGCCGTGAGTGAGCTGAATCCGCTGAGCCTGGCCTTCCTGGAGAAGAGACCCCGCGCGGCGGCCGCCCTGCTGCAGGATTTCACCCCTGAGCACTGCGCGGAATTTCTCCAGGACATTCCGCTGGAGGTGCTGGTCCCGGTCATCGACGGCATGGCGAGCTGGCCCGCTGCCCGCACGCTGTCACTGATGCCGGTGGATATCACCGCCGATGTACTGCGAGACCTGCCCGACGCGGAGTCGGAGACCCTGTTGCGCCTGATGAACAGCGAACAACGCAGCGCCGTCATGGCGCATATGCCTGCGGCGACTGCTCAGGGTTTTGCCAACAAACTCGCCTATCCTATCAGCACGGTGGGTGCATGGATGGACACCGCCGTACCCCGTTTTACGCTCGACAGCTCCGTTGACCACTGTCTCGACCTGGTAAAACGCCAGCAGACCCATCTCGGCGGTATTGTTATCGTGGTGGACGAGCGCCGGCGCCTGGTGGGCCTGGCGGAAGTCGAGAAACTGCTCACCAGTGATGGCAGCGCCCAACTCGCCGACCTGCTCAACATGCATGTACAACCCCTGTCGGCCAGGGCGACACTATGGGAAGTCGAACAACACGACGGCTGGACCCTGTTCCCGTCGCTGCCGGTAGTGGACCGCAACCACACCCTGCTGGGCGCCCTCACACACAGCGCCCTGCGCGCCGGCACCGCCAGGTCAGCCACCGACCAGGCCGACAACCAGCTGCGTTTCTCTATCATGACCCACATGGGCGAGGCCCTGGTGGTAGTGCTGGGCGGACTGCTGGCAACACTGGCGGGCATCCGGCCCCGGGCGGAACAGCGCTCTCGCCCCAGTCTCGACGACGGTAGCGGGACGCCCGCCGGGGTTGGCCATGAGTCCTGAAACCACCGAGCTTGCCACCACACTCAACCGCTATTTCCTGCTGCATTACCCGGCGGAGGCGGCCCGCCAGATTGAATCCTTCGCCGTTGCGGATGTCCTGCCCTCCCTGCGTGAACAACCGGCGCATGTGCTGATACCGGTCTGGAGCAAGCTGGTACCGCTGGTGGCGGCAACCCTCACGCGGCAATTGCCCGCCCCCCTGGCACAACAGCTGGTGAGCGAAATCCCACCCAGGGATGCGGTCCGAATCCTGTTCCAGCTGCCCGAGGCGCCGCGCAACACCCTGCTGGAAAGCCTCAGTCCCGCCATTCAAAACGAACTGACAGGGCTGATGTCCTACCCGGAAGACTCGGCAGGGCGCATGATGGACACGCGCATCCCCACCTACCATGCCGACATGCTCGTGCGGGACGCACTGGACTCCCTGCGCCGGGCCAAGATGAAAACCGCCCGCTCACTTTATCTGGTGGATATGGAAGGTCGCATCAACGCGCGGGTGCTGCTGCAGGACCTGGCACTGGCGGACCCGGACAGCCGGCTGGAGGAACTCGCCAAGCCGGTGCGGGCCATCGTGCAGGCAATCGCCAGCCGGGAGGAGGTACTGGACACCTTCGCCAAATATATCCTGCTGGACTTGCCGGTGGTGGACCTCGACGGCGTGCTGCTGGGGGTTATCATCAACAACAGCCTGGTGCAGGCGGTGCAGGAAGAGTCCTCCGCCGACATCCAGACCATGGTGGGTGTAAGCCGCGAGGAGCGCGCTCTGTCCAGCGCTCTGTTTGCGGTGAAAAAACGTATGCCGTGGCTGCAGATCAACCTGCTGACCGCATTTCTGGCGGCGGCGGTGGTCGGCCTGTTCGAACAGACTATCGCCCAGGTGACGGCACTGGCCATCCTGCTGCCGGTGGTTGCCGGCCAGTCAGGCAATTCCGGTGCCCAGGCCCTGGCGGTCACCATGCGCGGCCTCGCCCTGCGCGAAATAACCATCCGCCACTGGTTTACAGTGATGTTCAAGGAAGTGCGGGTGGGTTTCCTCAACGGCCTGGCCATTGCCTCCACCTGCGGTTTGGGGGTTTACCTGTGGAGCCACTCCTGGGGCCTGGTGGCGGTCATCTGCCTGTCGATGGTGCTGGCGATGGTGGCCGCGGGCTTCGCCGGCGCCGTGGTACCCATCGCCCTGGTCCGCATGGGCCAGGATCCGGCCCAGTCCTCCTCGATCATCCTGACCACGGTTACCGATGTCGCCGGCTTCTTCTCCTTCCTCGGCATCGCCACCCTGCTG
The DNA here is from genome assembly GCA_024642265.1 of Haliea sp. Lineage (GTDB taxonomy): Bacteria > Pseudomonadota > Gammaproteobacteria > Pseudomonadales > Halieaceae > JARRPM01. The sequence continues at coordinate 18,142 of JAHEBL010000045.1, forward strand.
CTGCGCTACCTGTAGGGTTGCATTCCTGCGGCCCTGCGGGTCGCGATTGTGCCGGTACCAACACGCTGGCAAAGCGGCTAAACTTCGGGCTCCCGATTTTTGTACAGGTGCCGCCCCGATGAACCTCAACCAGACGATTACCCTGTCTCCCGATGTGATTTCCCAGGAGGTCTCTGGCGAAACCGTTTTGCTTGACCTTGAGAGCGAGCACTACTTCGGCCTCGATGAGGTGGGCACAAGGATCTGGCAGCTGGCCAGGGAAACAGACGACCTGAAGGCTATTTACCAGACCCTGCTGGCAGAGTACGACGTGCCGGAAAACCGTCTCCAGCGGGATCTCGACAACCTGCTGGCCGAGATCGCCGGTCTGGGACTGATCACCCTGGAGCAACGCGCATGAGCCGCCAGCGCCACTACCGCGCCTGCCACCTGTGCGAGGCAATCTGCGGACTGGTGATCGAGACCGAAGGCGAACAGGTCATCTCGATCAAGGGCGACAAGGACGATCCGCTCAGCCGCGGTCATATCTGCCCCAAGGCCGTGGCACTGAAGGATATCCACGAGGATCCGGACCGCCTGCGGCGGCCGGTGAAAAGGGTCGTGAACAATGCGGGGCAGCACTCCTGGGAAGAAATAAGCTGGGAGGAAGCACTGGATACCACCGCCCGGCGCCTGGTGGAAATCACCCAGCGCGACGGCATCAATGCGCTGGGCATCTACCTGGGCAACCCCACCGTGCATAACTACGGCATGATGACCCACCAGGGGAACCTGTTCCGTCATCTGCGCACCAACAACCGCTTCTCTGCCACCAGCGTCGACCAGCTGCCCCATCACCTGGTATCCCTGTGGCTGTTCGGCCACAAGTCCCTGTTTCCCATTCCCGACATCGACCGCACCGACTACTTCCTCATGCTGGGGGCCAACCCCATCGCCTCCAACGGCAGCATCTGGACTGTGCCGGATGTCAAAAAACGCATCAAGGCGCTGCAGGCCCGGGGCGGGAAGCTGGTGCTGATCGATCCGCGCCGCACCGAGACCGCGGAAATTGCCAGCGAACACCACTTCATCAGCCCGGGCACCGATGCCCTGTTCCTGCTGGCCGTGCTCAACACCATATTTAGCGAAGACCTGGCCAGACCGCGGCAACTGGCGGGCTTTACCACCGGACTGGAAGAGGTCGCGCTGGATATTGCCCAGTTCACGCCGGAGTTTGCCGAGCCGCATACCGGCATCAGCGCGGAAGACACCCGCCGCATTGCCCGGGAGCTGGCGCAGGCAGAGGCCGCCATTTGCTACGGCCGCATGGGCGTGTCCACCCAGGCCTATGGCGCCCTTAACCAGTGGCTGATCCAGATCATCAACATCGCCACCGGCAACCTGGACCGGCCCGGGGGCTCCATGTTCACCCTGCCGGCGGTGGACCAGGTGAGCAATATCAGCCCCGGTGGCTTCGCTCGCCACCACAGCCGGGTGCGCGGCCTGCCGGAGTTCGACCGGGAACTGCCCGCCGCTGCCATGGCCGAGGAAATCACCACACCGGGCGAGGGGCAGGTCCGGGCACTGTTTACAGGCGCCGGCAATCCCGTGCTGTCCACTCCCAACGGGCGCCAACTGGATGAGGCGCTCGGACAGCTGGAATTCATGGTGTCGCTGGACCCCTATCTCAACGAAACGACCCGCCACGCCGATATCATCCTGCCGCCCACCTCACCACTGGAACACGACCACTACGACCTGGGCTTTCATATCAACTCCATTCGCAACACCGCCCGCTTCAACGAGCCGGTCTTCACGCCTGCCGCGGGCAGCCTGCACGACTGGGAGATTTTCGGCGAGCTCGGCAACCGGGTCGCGGTACTGCTCGGTCTCGAGCCGCAACCCGTACAGCCCCCCTCGCGAATGATCGACCTGGGCCTGCAGTCAGGCCCGTACCGGGAACAGAACCTGAGCCTGGCCAAACTGCGGGAACATCCCTCGGGCATCGACCTGGGCCCGCTCCAGTCACAACTGCCAGCGCGCCTGCGGACACGGGACAGCATGCTCCGTTGCAACACGCCGGAACCGCTGGCGGACCTGGAGCGACTGCGCCACGAGTTCAACCAGCCCCAGCACGGCCTGCTCAAGCTGATCGGCCGCAGGCACGTGCGTTCCAACAACTCCTGGATGCACAATTATCACCGCCTGGTAAAAGGGAAAAACCGCTGCAGCCTGCTCATGCATCCGGGCGACATGGTGCCGCGCGATATTCAGGATGGCGCGGAGGTCACCATCAGCTCCAGGGCGGGCTCTGTGCAGGTGAGGGTGGAATCCTGCGAGGATGTGATGCCCGGCGTGGTGAGCCTGCCTCACGGCTACGGCCACAATCGCGCCGGGATTCGCATGGAGGTCGCACGCAAGCACGCGGGCGTGAGCTGCAATGACATCACGGATGAGTTGGCGCTGGATGCGCTTTCCGGCAATGCGGCGGTGAATGGGGTTCTGGTGAGCGTGGCGCCGGCTTAGCGCCATTGCTGACCCTTTTGCTGGCAAAGAGGCGCATGGAGTCAGTGCTGGTGACAATGGCGTGTGTACTGATTATTCACACAGGACCCGCCGTAAATACTTCCATGTAGGATAAATAGTACACACGCACATGCGAGCCGCACATAGCGTTAAAAAACAAATCCGGCGCCCGGGTGTGACGGACATGTCACTTTTTCGGAGATAGAAAGTAGACCTCGCGGTCAATAATGGCGATAGTTGGGTACAAACAGGCGTAATTAAAAAACGGCTTTCTCAAACAGGCGCAAGGGGGCGGTAAGCATGGCGATATCAACAATAATATTCTGGCTGGTGCTGTTGGGACTGGTGATCTATGTCATCAGTATCTACAACACCCTGGTGACACTGAAAAACCGTTACCTGAACGCATTTTCCCAGATCGAGGTGCAGCTCAAGCGGCGTTACGACCTGATACCGAATCTCGTCGAAACAGCCAAGGCTTACATGGCACACGAAAGAGAGACGCTCGAGGCCGTAACCAATGCCCGCAATGACGCGGCGGCGGCGCTCAAGGCCATGGGCAGCGGTAATGTGGGCGGTGCAGAAATCGCCAAACTGGCCAGTGCGGAAAACGCCCTGCAGGGAGCGCTGGGGAAACTGAACGTGACCATGGAAGCCTATCCGGACCTCAGGGCCAGCGAAAACATGCAGCAGCTCGCAGAGGAACTGACCAGCACCGAAAACCGTGTTGCCTTCGCCAGGCAGGGCTACAACGACGCGGTGATGGGCTTTAACAGCTACCGCCAGAGCTTCCCCCCGGTATTCTTCGCCGCCAGGTTCGGCCACCCCGCCGATGCCACCCTGCTTGAATTTGAGGACTCGGCCGCGATCCAGGTTGCGCCAAAGGTGTCTTTTTAAGCCGGGGTTTCATTCACAGCAATGAACTTCTTCGAGCAGCAGGACATTGCCCGGCGCAATACCCGCGTGCTGGTGTTGCTTTTCCTGGCTGCAGTACTGCTGCTGGTCATACTGACCAATATCGCCGTGGCTGGATTCATGTGGTTCAGCCAGGACTACAACATCTACAGCGGCAGCCGTGAAGGATTCGGCGACTTCCTGGCCAACTTCAGCTGGACCCGGTTTGCCAGCATCGGACTGGCGGTGGCGGCCACTATTGCCATGGTGGCCCTGCTGAAATGGTTGTCCCTGTCCAGCGGAGGCAAGGTTGTGGCCGAAAGCATGGGCGGCACCCGTATTCTGCCCGGCACCCTTGACCCCGCCGAGCGCCGCTGCCTCAACGTGGTGGAGGAGATTGCGCTGGCGGCAACCATGCCCGTACCACCGGTCTACGTGATGAATGACGAGCGTGGCATCAACGCCTTTGCCGCCGGCCTCTCCCCCGCCGACGCGGTAGTGGCCGTCACCCGCGGCACCATCGATCATCTCAAGCGGCATGAGCTGCAGGGCGTTATCGCCCACGAGTTCAGCCACATACTCAACGGCGATATGCGCCTGAACATCCACCTGGCATCCATGCTCAAGGGCATTACCTTCATCGGTGACGTGGGCCACATCCTGCTGCGCAGCAGCAATCGCGCCCGCACCGGCTTGAGTGCGCGCAACAATAACGGCGGCGCGATGATGCCGATGCTCGGACTGGCGCTATGGCTGCTGGGCCTGGTGGGCGCGGCCACCGCGGGTTTTATCAAGGCTGCTATCAGTCGACAGAAGGAATACCTGGCGGACGCCAGCGCCGTGCAGTACACCCGCAACCCCGGCGGCATCGGCGATGCGCTGAAAGTCATCGGCGGCTATATCCCGGGCACCCTCGTACACGCGGCGAGGGCGGCGGAAATGTCCCACATTTTCTTCGGCGAGATAGAGCATCGCCTGTGGAATGTGTTCGCCACCCACCCGCCACTGCACAAGCGCATCCGCCGGGTGGACCCGGGCTGGAACGGCGAGTACATCCAGCGCAAGGTGGAGCACTACAGGCACCTGCAAGCCCGACCCGAGCAGGCCGCCGAGGTGGGCGTGGGGCGCGCGGCGCTGGTAGCCGCGGCCTTTGCGGCCGTGCACGGCTCCGGGTCGGGTTCGCTCGACCAGGCGGCAGAACCGGCGTTGACCGATGCGGACTTCGGCCCGGCGCCGGATGAACTCGAGGCACAGACCGCGCGCCGGGAAGACATTCCACTTGCCCTGGTGCGTCAAACCCGCGATCCGCTGGGAGCCCATGTCATCATCTATTGCCTGCTGATAAGCCAGGATGAGGCGGTGCGCCAGGCCCAGCTGGCTATCCTGCGCGACGCTGACATTGCCGGTCTGGAAGAGCTGGTGCACACCCTGAGCCCGGGCGTGCAGGCGCTGGGCGCTCCGCGCCGGCTGCCACTGCTGGAAATGTGTTTGCCCGCACTGAAGTCCATGTCACTGCAGCAGTACCGCCTGTTCAAGCGCACCCTGCTGGGCCTTATCCGGGCCGACGCGCGAACCGATCTGCACGAGTGGTGCATGTACCAGCTGGTGCGTCACTACCTCGACCCGGAATTCATCCAGGTGAAGCCCAGCCGGCCCCGCTACGCCAGGCTGCAGAAGGTGGCGTATCACCTGCGGGTAGTACTTTCCGTGCTTGCCCACGAGGGCAGCGGCGAAACCGACGCGGTATTTCGCCTGGGCGCCGATGAACTCGGCTTCGATACCATGGCGATCCTGCCCAGGGACCAGTGCAGTGTGGCCGCCTTCAGCAAGGCGGTACACGAACTGGCGGACTGCTACCCCTTGCTGAAACCCCGCCTGCTCAAGGCGATGGCGCTGGCAGCGGGGGCCGACGGCAAACTCAGCCCGGTTGAGCGGGAGATCATCGCCAGCATGGCCGCGGTGATGGATTGTCCGGTGGCGCTGGCAGAACCCGGCCAGTTATAGACTGCGCCAGCCGGGCCGCGCCCGATCCACCAAAAACGGGCAAAACCCCTCCCTGACTTTCACTCTCCCGGCACTGTGCTAGGCTCAAGTCTACCGTCCGGCACTGCCCGGGCGGACTGGCTGCGATGGCAATGGATTGTCACGCAGCGATTCTTAAAACACGTCCATCACACCAGACACGGAGGTTTGGCCATGGAACAGACAAGCACTATATCCCTCAACCCGGAGCACCGGGTCCCTCCCCCGGAAAAGCCCCGCCACTTTGCTCTCTCGCGCACCACTGACCGGGTGCTGCAGATACTGTTGCGCGGCGACCTGGCCCGACTGCGGGCCGAATCCGTCGCCGAGGAGCTGGGCATGAGCAGCACCACCCTGCGCCGCCGGCTGCGGGCCGACCACACCTCATACCAGTTCCTGCTCGACCGGTCACGCCAGTACCGCTGCGAGCAAAAGCTCCGCCAGGCATGGCTGCCCGGCAAGTGCCTGGCAGACGAACTGGGCTACCTGGAGGTCAACAGCTTCTACCGCGCCTTTCGCCGCTGGACGGGGCTTACCTACAGCGAGTACAAGCTGCGGTATTGCTGAGAAGCCGGGAGTGGGAGGGCCGGGCCAGCGGGTCCCGGGGCAATACGCGATATTTTGCAGAAATAGTCACACGGCGGTTTGATATGCATCTCTGCTGTGCTGTAATCTCGCCGAGCCGGGGTCCAGCCGACCCCAATAACTCCCGGCAGACGACAGGGGAACATGCCGCTCTTGGAAGCGCTTTTTGCCACACTCGTGCTCACCCGCGTGACTGCCGGCCTTGGCTATCGTCTGGGCCTGGCTGACACACCCGGTTCACGCAAGATGCACAAAGGTATAGTGCCGCTTACCGGCGGGATCGCGATCTTCCTGTCAATCCTGGTGGGCACCCTGGTACTGGGCGTATCACCCTGGTCATGGCCGATGATGGCCATCGCCTGCCTGCTGTTCGCGGTGGGTTTGTTCGACGATATCCGCCATATCAACCCCTGGCTGCGCCTGCTGATGCAGTACGGCGCAGGCCTGCTGCTGGCCACCTGGGGCGGCATTGCCATTCACAACGTGGGCAACCTTCTGGCCATGGGCGATATTCCGCTGCTGGCGCTGACACTGCCGCTGACGGCGCTGGCGGTGGCGGGCCTCAGCAACGCCTACAATATGATTGACGGCATCGATGGTCTCGCTGGGTCCAGCATCGCCCTGCCCCTGCTGGTATTGTATGTGCTGGCGCTCCCGGCAGGGCATCCCGGCAGCGACTTCCTGCTGTTGATGCTGGTACCACTGGCCGTATTCCTGCTGTTCAACCTCGGGCCGAATAACCGGTGGTTGCCGAAGATCTTCCTTGGGGACGGGGGCAGCGTGACCCTGGGCTTCCTGGTCACCGCCTCGCTGGTGTATTTCTCCCAGGGGGGCAATGCCGTGATCCTGCCGGTGACCGCCCTGTGGCTGGTCACCGTACCGCTTATGGATATGCTGGCCACCATGCTGCGCCGCGCCAGGAATGGGCACAAGCTGATGGAAGCGGACCGCTCCCACCTGCACCATACCTTGATGGACATGGGTTTCAGCTCGCGCCAGACACTGATGCTGCTGGTGGCCTATGGCGGTGCATGTTGCCTGCTGGGTCTGGCGCTGGAAAACGTTCCTGAATACCTGAGCCTGGCCTGTTATATCCTGTTGTTCCTCGGGCATTGCCTGTTCGTAATGCGGGCGGAGGCCATCAAACGGCGTTTCGGCCGCCACTTGCCCAAAAACCGCGACCTGTTAGAGGAGTACTGCGAGACCAACTGAGCTGCACACTGCCCGCTCGCAGGCCGCGCCCGTCACAACCACCCCCGATAGCGGTACACCCGGAAACCCACCATCTCGTGCAGGGCATAGGTGCTCCGCCAAAGGGCACTCACCGAGGGCAGCCAGGGGCTCAATACTTCAGGCCCCACCCCGCGCTGGTAGTCGGTGGGCGCGGGAATGACCTCCAGGCCCCGGCCGGCGAACAGGGCCTCGGACCGGCGCATATGGAAGGCCGAGGTCACCAGCAGGATCTTTTTCATGCCCAGCCGGTTTAGCATGGCCGCGGTGTACACCGCATTGTCATGGGAGTCGCGACTCTCCCGCTCCTGCAGAATGGCGCTGGCGGGCACTCCCATCACCTGCAGCAGGTCGGACATGATTTCCGCCTCCGACCGGGCACCCGGCGGCGCACCGCCGGTAACCAGCAGCCGGGGTGCCTTGCCGGCCTTGTAAAGCTGCACCGCATATACCAGCCGGTCCGCCTGCTGGTTGAGATCCCCCAGCGTGCCCATATGGGTATCTCCGCGGATGGCTCCGCCGAGCAGCACGATGACGTCCGCATCAGCAATGACTGACAACGCCTTCGGCGGGTAGGGGTCTTCCAGAAGACCCATCAGGTAGTCCGCGAACACGGCGGTGGAACACAGGTAGAGCCAGCCCAGCGCCAGAGTTCCGGCCAGGAATGCGGTGCGCGAGTACTGCAGGACAATAGCCAGCAAGGCGAGCAGGCCCAGCAACAGCGCCTGGCTCAGGGGATACAGCAGCAGTGACAGCAGTTTGGTGAGTTCTAATGAAATGGGACGTCCTCCGGGTTACTGGCAGCCTATGATCGCACAGGCGTGTCGGGCTGTCCCAGCCGGCGCGGCCACTCCCTGCCGCCCGGAACACAGGCTGCCATGGGCGCGACTTATCTGTTGCCCTGGCGGCGGGTAACTGTCTAAGCTAGGCCCCTCAAACCCATAAGAAGGATCTGCCCCATGGAATACGTTGCCCTTGTCACCCTGCTGCTGGTTGCCCAGTACATGGTTTTTACGATGCTGGTGGGTGCCGCCCGCGGTAAAAGCGGCATCAAGGCCCCGGCGGTGACCGGCGATGAAAACTTCGAGCGGGCCTACCGGGTGCAGATGAACACCCTGGAGCAGCTGGTGATGACCCTGCCGGCCCTGTGGCTGAGCGGCATGTACTTCAACTCACTGGTTGCCGCCCTGCTGGGGCTGGCCTTCTTCCTGGGCCGCGTGCTGTATCGCGCGGGCTATGTGAAAGCCCCTGAAAAGCGCGGCGCGGGCTTCGGTATAGGCTTGCTGGCCACCCTTGGCCTGATAGGCACCGCGTTGTGGGGCGTCCTCACCGCCCTTTGATTACCGTGGGGGCGGCCGCGCCCGTGCACCTCCCGGGGTACACACCGCATCGAATTGCCGCCCGATAACTTGCCCGGCGTCACAAAAACACCCATCCAACTGGGAATAAACCTCCCGCAACGGTATCATCGCGGAGCCTCTGAAATACAAAGAGTTTTGTCATGAATGTACTGGTTACGGGTGCCGCGGGCTTCATTGGTTTTCATGTGGCCCAGAAACTGCTGGCGCGGGGAGACCAGGTGGTCGGCCTGGACAACCTCAACGACTATTACGACGTCAACCTCAAGCTGGCACGACTGGCGCAAATTGAAAACCTGCCGGGCTTCACCTTCGCCCGGATAGACCTGCAGGATCGCCCCGCCATGGAGGCCCTGTTTCAGCAGCACCACTTCGATGCGGTGATCAACCTGGCCGCCCAGGCGGGGGTGCGCTACTCACTGGAGAATCCCCAGGCCTACGTGGACAGCAATATCGTCGGCTTTACCAATATTCTCGAATGCTGCCGCCACCACAAGATTGGCCACCTCGTCTATGCCAGCAGCAGCTCCGTGTACGGTATGAACAGCGCCATGCCCTTTTCGATCCACGATAACGTGGACCATCCTATCTCGCTCTATGCCGCCAGCAAGAAAGCCAACGAACTGATGGCCCACACCTACTCACACCTGTTCGGCCTGCCCACCACCGGCCTGCGTTTCTTCACCGTGTACGGCCCCTGGGGTCGCCCGGATATGGCCCTGTTCCTGTTTACCAAGGCCATCCTCGCCGGGGAACCCATCAAGGTGTTCAACAACGGCCAGATGCAGCGGGACTTCACCTACATAGACGACATCGTGGAAGGCGTGGTGCGGGTGATGGACAAAACCGCCACCCCCAACCCCGCCTGGGACGGCGCCACGCCCGACCCCGGCACCAGCAGCGCGCCCTACCGGCTGTTCAATATCGGCAACAATAATCCTGTCATGCTGACCGACTTTATCGGCGCCATCGAAAAAGCCCTGGGAAAAACCGCAGAGCGGGAACTGCTGCCGATGCAACCCGGCGACGTGGCAGCCACCTATGCCAATATCGAAGATCTCATAGATGCCGTGGACTATCGGCCGCAAACGCCGGTCCAGGTCGGCATCGACAACTTCGTGGCCTGGTATATGGAACACATGCATAA
>JAHEBL010000154.1 GCA_024642265.1 Haliea sp.
CGGCGCCGGGCGGAATACATCAAGCTGGGGCTGGCGGTTGCGGTGGCCGTGGTGCTGGTGTTGACACTCACCGGTCGCATGCACTGGCTGGGTATCGCCGCGACCGGCCTGCTGGTGGCCGCGCGCCAGCTCCTGCCAACCCTGATCCGCCTGTTTCCCATGCTCGCCGCCCACCGCGCCCAGGCAGCTTCCGGCCAGGCCCAGGGCCAGACCTCCACCGTGGAGACGGCCCTGCTGCGCATGCAACTGGCCCACAGCAACGGCGACCTGCAGGGAGAAGTGCTCAAGGGCAGCTTTGCAGGCTGGCGACTGGCGGACATGGACCGCCAGCAACTGGAAGAACTGATGGCCTACTGCTTGCGGGAGGATGCCGAATCCGCCCGCTTGCTGGACAGCTATCTGCAGCAACGCTTCCCGGGTGAGGGACCGTTCGGCCAGGGGCAGTCAGGCGGCGGCACCGGGAGCGGCAATGGTGACATGAACCGCCAGGAGGCCCTCGCCATCCTCGGCCTGGCCGAGGGCGCCAGCCGGGAAGAAATCATCGCGGCCCACCGTTCACTGATCCAGAAACTGCACCCGGACCGGGGCGGCAACGATTACCTGGCAGCCAAGATCAACCAGGCGAAGGACTTTCTGCTGGGCTGAATACGTTGCGCATGTGCCATCTGATCCCCTCGCCGTGAAGCACTGGCAAGCACAGGAATAAATGCTTAAAATTGCGCCCAAACCGGGCAGGACCCCTTTATCGCCATGACTGATGTATTCGTTATCCGCAACCAACTTGGGCATTACTGGGGCAAGAGCAAGGCCTGGGTAGATGGCTCGCAACCGCGCCAGGTACTGCGCACCCGGCACCGGGATGAAGCGGTCAACACCCTGTTTGAACTGAGCTCAAAAGACTTCGAGCTGCGCGGCGACGTGTTTGAGGCCGCAGTGGACGAGCGCGGCGAGCCGGTAATAGAGACAAGCCAGATTCCGCTGCCCATGGATCCCGGGGCCGAAGATCCCGCTGACGCTGACGTTACCGCTGCCGGTGACACAGCACAGGACGGGCAGGACGAACCCTCCGACAGCCCTGAACCCGCCGAACCCGTGGCGTGAGCCGCCACCGCCGGCGACTTGAAAAACTGCCCGGCGACACCATATCCTTCCCTTGGCGGGCCCCGCGGCAAGGGCAACGCAACCGTTTTTTATTACTGACTACAGGGGTAGCCGAAGCGTCATGAGAATCCTTCTTTTTCTCGCAACCAATATCGCGGTACTGGTGCTGGTCAGCATCGTGTTCAGCCTGCTGGGGCTGGAGGGTATCCTCGCCCAGAACGGGGTAGACCTGAATCTCGGTGCCCTGCTGGTCATGTGCGCCGTATTCGGCTTCGGCGGCTCGCTCATTTCCCTGTTCCTGTCGAAGTGGATGGCCAAGCGCGGGACCGGCACCTATATCATCGAACAGCCGCGCAACCGCGACGAGGAGTGGTTGTTGACCACGGTCAGGGAACTGGCCGCCGAGGCCGGTATCGGCATGCCGGAGGTGGGTATCTTCCCATCTGAAACGGCCAATGCCTTCGCCACGGGCTGGAACCGCAACAGCGCGCTGGTCGCCGTCAGCGCTGGCCTGCTGCAGCGCTTTCGGCCAGACGAGGTGCGGGCGGTGATGGCGCACGAAATCGGCCACGTGGCTAACGGCGACATGGTCACCCTTACCCTCATCCAGGGCGTGGTAAACACCTTTGTGATGTTCCTGGCGCGCGTTATCGGCCACGCTGTAGACCGCATAGTATTCAAGACGGAGCGCGGTTACGGCATGGGCTATTACATCGTGACCATGGTGGCCCAGCTGGTGCTGGGCATACTGGCCAGCATGATCGTATTCTGGTTCTCCCGCTGGCGGGAATTCCGGGCGGACGCCGCGGGTGCCCGCCTGGCCACCAGCGGCAGCATGATCGCGGCGCTGGAGAGCCTGCGGCGTGAGCAGGGGCTGCCCCAGGACCTGCCGGGTGAACTTACCGCCTTCGGTATCAGCGAGCAGCTGAAGCAGGGTTTCAGCAGCCTGTTCAGCTCGCATCCACCGCTGGAAGACAGGATCAGGGCACTGCGGGCTGGCTGACCTTTCAATTGCCCGGTCGTCGACACACGAGACCGGGCGACTCTCACTGCGAACACTGCGCGGGGTCTGAAACCAGGCGCCCATCCGGATCCCTGTACTGCGCCCGCCATGCCTGAGTGATGTCGGTAACTGCAGCGTGCGGAGAGCAGGCGCCGTTCCAGGTTCGAAAAAAACTGCCAAAGATGTCCAGAATTCCGCTGTTGGAGATGGTGCACGGCCTTGAACCAAGCGCTACTGTGAGTGTCTAAGGAATGCATCCCATACCCATTGTTGGACGCCATCATTTGCCCAGTCTCGTTAATTTGTGGAACTGCTGAAGCCAAAGCCAGGGAACACCAGACTGTTCGCCACTTGCCTGAGGGAGGATATCTATGTCGTATGGCCCCTATGAAATCAAGTGCCCTGTCTGCAATTGCCAGAATGTCGAACGCATTCACCGATCCGTATTTGAAAAAATATGCCGGAGAAATCCCAAATTCCGCTGTTACAGATGCTCTCGTAATTTCTTCAGTAAACTCCGCCCAGGAAAGCCCGGGGCCGAACAGGGACTGGCAGCCTCGCCTCATCCGGGTTTTACCCCCTAGATTACAGGGTAAACCACCCGTGTTGATGCAGGTGGCGAGTCCTTCGACAGTGGCCGACACCACCAGGGCGAGAATCAGCCGAGAGGCCTGACCAGGTACTCGCTCATTGGTATCACATCGATATGCTCAAAATCGATGAAGCGCGCACAGCTTTCCAGCATGGCGGTCATGCGCTGCTGCAGGACATGATCGTCGCCACCGGTATCGTAAAAAACATGGTCAGATGTCATGGCGCCCTCGGGGAAGTTCTCCTCCACGATGGCATCAAAGGCAAGCGTATCGTCGCCGAGGGTGCGCACTACCACGTTCTGGCGGTAGCCAAAGGTTGACTGCGTCTCGATAGCCACCTGTGTATGGCTGCCCTGCCAGACAGAGAACCACTCCTCCCTCGCCAGCTGCGCCGGCCGGCGCAGGAACACCACATGGCACATGCCCGGCACCCGCTCGCCGGCTGCCACCGGGTGGGCGCGCTGGCTCACCAGAGGCTCCGCCTCGGTCACCAGGTAGGCGCCCCTGCGGGCGACATGCTGGTCGATCAGTGGCTCCCAGGCATCGGCTGCCCCGGCAAAGTCGACCCACAGGGAAAGAAACGCCCCCGGCACCGGCGCATGACTTTCCATGCGGCGTCCCGCCGCCGGCGCCACCGCGCTGTCGGCAACCGCCAGGCGCACCCCATGAATACCGTCCTGCGCGACCAGGCGCGGGCACAATACCTGCAGCAGATCATCCCGAAAGGCGTCCGCAGAGGGCTGGGAGCCCTGCCACAGTGAGTAAACGAGTTTTTCCACGGACTGGCGCCCTCCTCCGGTTTGCTACATCACGCCCAGCGGCGGGGTGATGGTGGCGCAGTTGTCGATCAGCATTTCCGACCCGTTGACGAAGCGGGACTCATCGGAGGCAAGGTACAGTACCAGGTTGGCGATATCCTCGGGGTCACACATATTGCCGTACTTGCCGACTTCGTCGATGTCTTCCTGGGTGGCCACGTCCTTGCCCATGGCAACCTTGACGACCATGGGTGTCTTCACCCCGTCGGGGTGAATGGAATTGCAGCGTATGCCGTTTTTCTGTTCCTTGCAGAACATCGCGATACTCTTGGTCAGGGAGCGCACCGCGCCCTTGCTGGCCGTATAGGCCGCCACGAAGGACTGGCCGTGGATCGCCGCCACCGAGGACATATTGATGATGGAGCCGCCACCGCTGGCCGCCATGGCGGGAATGCCGTGCTTGCAGCCCAGGAACACGCCGTCGCTGTTGACCGCGTTGATCTTGCGCCACATGGCAAGGTCGGTATCCACGATGGTGCCCAGGGCAATCATCCCCGCGTTATTCACCAGGATGTCCAGCCGCCCGAATTTCTCCACCGTGGCGGCAACCACTGCCTGCCAGTTGTCCTCGTCGGTCACATCCAGGCGCATGAAGATCGCGTCGCCGCCGATGGCATGCGCCACCGCCTGGCCATCCTTTTCGTTCAGATCCGCCACCACCACCCGGGCCCCCTCGCGTGCCAGCAGCATCGCGTCCGCCTTGCCCATGCCACTGGCACCGCCTGTGATAATTGCAACCTTACCGGCAACTCTGCCCATGCTGTCTACTCTCCCCGTCTGTTATCAACCGCTTGCGAGCTTATCGCGCGGTCTGGTTAACCCGCGCGAGAGTTAACCAGATGCCGTCCCCCAGCTCAAACAGGGCGCCGCTAAACTGGCGACAGGACTGCCCAATTGAACCGCCCCGCCTCTCGCATGTGCCGCCGCCAGCTAGTATCCTTTGCCTGCGAAAAACACCAGCCTCACAGGAGACGGACATGAGCCAGACACCGGACGCCACGAACCAGCGCAGACCCGCCCTGGTCAACTGGCTGGGCTACCTCGCCCTGACCCTGCTGCTGGCGCTACCCGCCGCGGTGCTGACCGTGCGGGCGGGCGCCTGGCAGCAGGGGCTGCTGATCTACGCCATAGCCTGTGCGGGAGCCGCCATACTGCTGCTGCTGGCCGTGCTGCTGATGTTGCTGCCGCGCTTCGCGCCCTGGCGCAAGGCCCTGGGTGGACGAGCACTCCTCGCCCTGCCGGGTGCGCTGCTGCTGTTATCCCTGCTGGGGGCCGGGCAGTATCCCCGTATCCACGATATCTCCACCGACCTGCAGGACCCGCCGGCATTTACCGCGGCGCCGCAACAGCGCGGCCCCGGCAGCAACAGCCTGGATACCGACCCCGCCACCGTCGCACTGCAGGCCCAGGCCTATCCGGACCTGCAGACCCTGCGCACGACCATGGAATACGGCGAGTTGTTTGACAAGGCAGTCCGGGTAGCCAGCGATATGGGCTGGGATATCTATTTACAGGACCGCAACGCCGGCGTCATCGAGGCGGTGGACACCACCGCCGTCATGGGCTTCAAGGACGATATCGTCATTCGAGTGCGCACCAACGCGGAGGGGGCCCTGGTGGATTTGCGGTCTGTCTCCCGGGTGGGAGTGGGCGATCTGGGCGCGAACGCCAAACGCATAAATGCGTTCCTTGCGAGCCTGCAGCAACGGTAAGCGTTTATGGCAAGACCCGACAAAGACCTGTATCGCGCTATTGCCACAACACTGCTGCTGGCGCTGATTTCATGTGGCAGCGCGGTGGCCGCGCCCGACTATCTCAGCTTTGCCACCAACGACGAGGCCAACAGCACCGAGATTTTCAGCAAGGCCAGTCCGTCCGTGGTATTCGTCACCAACAAGGCGCTGCGCCGTAACTTCTTCAGCCCGAATGTACAGGAGATCCCCCAGGGGGCCGGCACCGGCTTCGTATGGGATAAAAGCGGCCTGATCGTCACCAATTTCCATGTCATCGCCGGTGCCCACAAGCTCACCGTCACACTGCACGATCGCAGCGAGCACGACGCGGAGGTGATCGGGCTGGCGCCGGAAAAAGACCTGGCGGTGCTGCGTATAGAAGACCCGCCCGACCACCTGGTCACCCTGCCGCTGGGTGACTCCTCCGAGCTGGCGGTGGGCCGCAAGGTGCTGGCTATCGGCAATCCATTCGGGCTGGACACCACGCTCACCACCGGCATCGTCAGCGCACTGGGTCGCGAGATCCAGGCGCCGGACAACCGCAGGATACGCGGCGTGATCCAGACTGACGCCGCCATCAACCCGGGCAATTCCGGCGGGCCGCTGCTCAATTCCCTGGGCCAGCTGGTGGGGGTCAATACCGCGATCTACAGTCCGAGCGGTGCCAGCGCCGGCATCGGCTTCGCCATCCCGGTAAACACCGTCAAGGAGGTTGTGCCGCAACTGATCAGCTATGGCCGCATCCTGCGCCCCATCATCGGGGTGGAACTGGCCAGCGACAGCTGGGTCAGGCGCTACCGGATCGAGGGCCTGCCGGTGGTGCAGGTATACCCCGGACTGCCGGCCCACAAGGCGGGCATGACCGGCGCATACCGGGGCTCGCGCGGTGAAGTGGTGCTGGGTGACGTGATCACAGGCATCGACGGCAAGCCCGTCCGCGGCAACGACGATTACCTCGACGTACTGGAAAACAAACAACCGGGTGACACTATCCGCATCACGACCCGGCGCGGCCAGCAGGAGAAAACATTCAAGCTTGAATTGATAGAGTCCCAGTAGCGCGCCTGTCGCCCGACTGACACTGCCTACAGGATCAGCACCAGCAGGATAAAGACCACCGCGATCCCCAGCACCCACTTGTACAAATCCTGCCGGGTGGGGCCGGGCTTACGCTTGCGATTGTCCTCCGCTACCAACCTGGCCATCAACGCGTCCACGTCGCCGCTGCCGAGGCGTTCGCCCCCCGCCGGACGGTAATCCGGCGTCGCCGCACTCGCCGCGCCGCTGCCGGTGAGCGCCGCCTTGTCCAGGGCGCGTTGGGCTGCATCCCGGGCACGCTTGTCCCGCTGCCTGACGGCTTCGAGCAGATCGATCAACTGCTGTCGCTCGGCCGCAGGCATTGCGTCAATGCCGTCGCCGTCGCTGGCGCGCAGGCTGAAGGTCTTGCCGTTGATCACGAAGGTTATTCTGGGCTGTTCCATGCTTGCTGGTCGCTTTTTTTCAGGCCTGGCCGCTCAGGCGAGCGTGCCGCCGTCCACCCGGATGTCCTCGCCGGTAATGTGAATACCATCCGCGGAGGCGAGCATGGCTATCACACCGGCCACCACCTCGGGGCCCCGGGCACCCGTCGGGGAGATGACGCGGGAAATAAGTTCGAAATCCATGGTCTCGGGGAAGGCTACCCCGTCGGTCATCCCGGTCTTTATTTCGCCGGGGCAGACGCAGTTGGCGCGCACGCCGCGTTTGGCATACTCGATGGCGATACTGCGGGTCATGGCAAGCACACCGCCCTTGCTCGCGGAGTAGGCCACCCCACAGGGCAGCCCCGCCAGGGCCGC
>JAHEBL010000046.1 GCA_024642265.1 Haliea sp.
ATGAAAAAGACTACTGCGCTACTGTTAGCTTCACTGTGTTTGTCATTACCTGTGCTGGCTGACGAAGAAGCTCACATGGATAACGCTAAGGAAGCAGCTGGCGACGCTTGGGAAAAAACCAAGGAAGCTTCGAGTGAAACCTGGGAGGCGACCAAGGAGACCTCCAGCGAAGCCGTCGAGGCAACCAAGGAAGGCACTGAGAAGGCTTGGGAGGCAACCAAGGAAGGCACTGAAGAGGCCTGGGATGCAACCAAGGAAGGCACCGAAAAGGCCTGGGATGCAACCAAGGAGGCTGTAGGCGCGGAATAATAGATAAAACAATTTTCAGTCTTTATTCCCGGTCGCTTTGTCCTGGGTGATCCCATTCCCGGGAGAGGCGGGGCATTGCGACAGGGTTCGCTTGCAAGGCGTTAGGGTGGGCGTTTATCTCCGCCTTGCTCCACCATCAAATTGAGACGGCACCCGAGCGAGTGCTGCCTTCCAGCACCCCGATTCATTACATCTCGATAAAGCCCGCGCGGTCTCGCCAAAAATACTGGCCGGAAATACAGCGTGCGAATCGGCTGATCAAGGACATTTGCGACAGCGATCCCGGGTTGCGGTATATCGATATCGTGCCGGTAATGTTAAACCGTGCCGGTGAGCTCAGGGGCGAGCTGTTCACCCACGACGGGACACACCTCGACAAAAGGGACTATGCCCTCTCGCGCAAGGCCATCCGAACCGCAGTGGAAGACCTGGCTGCAAAGACCCCGGTGAGAGTGAGTTATCGCGGTATGGCCGTCTCGTAGCCTCCCTACTCACCCATTGTCGCCGCCACCTGGTTCAGCTATGCTCGGCGCACGAGTCTCCTCACCCACCTTACGATAGACACGCTTGAACACTGCAAATTCTTGTTCTCATTGCCGTGGGGCTGGCAAGTCATTGTGAGGCTCTATCAGTCGAGAACCTGACATGTATACAGATACCACACGGGCGCTTGCCAAGGTTCCGGCGATTACACTGGGATTCTGGATCATCAAGGTCCTGGCCACGACATTGGGGGAAACGGGAGGCGATGCCGTATCGATGTCCATGAATCTCGGCTACCTGGTGGGTACGGGAATTTTTATGGTGATTTTTGTTGGCGCCGTCCTGCTACAGATCAAGGCCCGAAAGTTCCATCCATTTCTGTACTGGGGGACCATCATCGCATCAACGACGGTGGGAACAACGCTCGCGGACTATGCCACGCGGTCGCTGGGCATCGGCTACACGGGCGGTTCAAGTTTGCTCCTGGTCCTGCTGCTTGCGTCCTTGTACCTTTGGCACAGGACGCTTGGCCGTATAGACGTCGAGTCTGTCTATACCCCTAAAGCAGAGTTCTTCTATTGGCTTACCATCATGTTTTCCCAGACATTGGGTACGGCACTGGGAGATTGGACTGCTGATACCGCAGGCTTGGGCTATCTTGGCGCCGCTGCGATTTTCGGCGGCATGCTGTTGGTCATTGTCGCACTTTATTACCTAACCACATTATCCAGAACGGCATTGTTCTGGATCGCGTTTGTCCTGACACGCCCATTGGGCGCTGTCGTCGGCGATTTTCTCGACAAGCCGATAGCGCAAGGCGGTCTGGACCTGAGTCGCTATACCGCAACTGGAGCGTTGTTAGCTGCAATTATCATCCTGATTCTCGTGCTGCCGCAGCGTCCAGCTGAAGCCGTGCACTGAGAGCCGGACGAGCTGATCTCCTGTTGCCCGGTCGGTCGGTAATGACCGGCGTGCTGTCTTCGAAAATCCGAACAAAACCGGGGACGTCCCCGCAGTCGCTCTTCAGTGCTGATCCGGTGCTCCAGGGTCATCCCTCGCCTGTCAGGGTTTGCCGTATTTCTGCTGCCGGCGCCAGTCCCAGGGTGGTATGGGGTCGGGCTGGGCCCACAGCCCCAGCTTTTTCGCACGTGCCGCCTCTTCGGCCGCCTGCAGAGGGTGCTCATCCGGCGCGTAATAACGGTACCACCAGGCGTGCCCGGCGGCGACCATTGCCAGGTTGATGTTCTGCTCGCCCAGGTAAATCGTGCCATCGGTGCGACCGTAGCTGTCCTTGCCCAATACCACCACGCCCACGGTCTTCCCGGCTACCATGTCGGACAGGGCATCCCAGGCCTTCTTGCCATAGCGCTGCTGCCGCTCGGGTGTATCGATGCCGTGCAGTCGAATCTTGTACTGGGTGTTGTTCCTGTCGAGTACCGAGACCGTGTCACCGTCGGCGACTCGCACTACACGTCCGGTGATGCCGAATGCGGGAATGGGTTGGCCTTCCCGTGCTGCCCCAAGCTCCTCCAGTTTGTCGGCGGCCTCGCGCCAACTCGCGCCCGGCCTGTTTGCGTATTCCCGCAGGCTGCTACCGACCTTGTCGAAGACCGCGCCGGGCCAGCTGACCCTGCCGTCACTGGCGTACTGGTAGAGGCTCACTGCGACCAGCGCCAGCAGTATGTTGCGCCATGGGCGCCAGCGTCTGTTCATGCCAGTCGGCCAGTTCCGGCCGCCGCAGGCCATGGGGGCAATGTGATCAGGGGAGTCTCCAGGAGCGGGGCGCAGCGGTCAGCTCCGGCGTGGCTCCCGTCCCGTGGACGGGCGCTTGCGGACGGAAGCCGGCTGGGTCATGGAATGGTTCGTAAGCCGGCAGTGGCCGCCGAGCCACCCAGTCAATGCTATTCGGTGGTGTCAGCGTCCTCGATATGGTCGAGTTCGCCATTGTCGTTAAACACGAGGATTTTGCCCTCCTGCTGGTAGAACCAGCGGTCGAACTCCTTGGAGGTCGGCTCTCCGCATATTTCCAGTACCTGTTCTTTCAGCAGGGGGTGTATCTGGTCGCCGGCGATGAGGCGGTTGCCACAGCGCATCTCCTGGGCCAGCGCCGGAATGGCCAGGCTCGAGATCGCTGCGGTGAAGGCTAACACTCTGATATTCAACATAAAACTATCCCCGAGGTAATTGTAGTGGCCTGTTTTCTCACAAGCCCGCCAGGCCTGGATTGCGCGCGCCGGGTTGTGGTTCCCTGAACCATTGTTACGAAGTATTTATACTGCAACGGCCAGCTGGCGGCAATCACTGGCTGGTACTGCTGACATTGGCATTCTTTGCTGCTGGCGCCAGTGGGTTTTCCAGCCAGAGCACCCCCTGGCCCGAAGTAAAAACGCCTTCGCCTTCCTCGGTGGTGAGAATATCGAGATCACCGTCGGCATCGATATCCACCAGGCGAAGATTATCGTACTTCATATAGTCTGCATAAGGCGTGAGATTGACCAGGTCCCAGGTGACGCCACTGGGTATGTCGGTACGCGGGGTCATCAGAAACACCCCGTGACCGTGACCGCTGCCGGTGAAAACCACGTCTATGCGGTCGTCGCCATCGACGTAGCCGCAGGCAACGCCCTTGATCACAAACTTGCGGCTGCTGCTGTGTTCCGTGCGCAGGCTGTCAGAAGTAATCGGGTATTCTTCCCAGTGACGACCGGTGCTGTCCAGTCGCTTCATCCACTTTGCCACCATGCCCGAGTCGTGTGATGTCGCAACGATGATGTCTTCCATGCTATCGACAACATGATCACAAAATGTGAACTCGCTGCCCCTGTCGGCAATCATGATGCGCTCCCAGACTGCGGTTGCGGGTGATGCGCCGAGCGCCTGTTCGCCCGGGTTCCTGAACCAGCCAACCCCGTTCCTGCCCGCAAATACGATGTCTGCCAGCCCATCCGCATCCATATCCCTGATAACCAGAGTCACGGTCTTCACGTCAACAGCGCCGACATAGAAACGTTGCCACTGGCCAATGTTGCCCGGATGAGACCCGTCTGGCGCCTTGAACCAGAAAATTGCGGCCTGCTGGTCACCCATATCCCTGGTGCCGGCGACGATATCAGCACCGCCCACACCATCTATCTGGGCTGCGCGGGCTTTCATATAACCTGCCTGCTTAGACGGTGCCAGGTTGAAGCCGCGCCAGTCCGCCGGGTTTTTCAGGTGATCACCGGCCAGCCAGTGGATGCCCAGGCTCTGGTTATCGCCTTCGATGCTCGACAGCACTGCATCGTCAAAACCGTCGAGGTCCAGATCCGCAAACGCGGCATCCTCGATACCCTCGATGGTGACGTCGCCGCTGATGTCAACCCGCGACCATGCCTTCGTGTCTCTTACCCGGTCCGGGCCGGGGTTGAGGTAGAGCATCAGATCCCCCGATTGTTCCCAGCCGGAGACAACATCGACCAGCCCATCCCGGTTTATATCACCGATATGCACACCGTCTGCACCATTGCCGCTGGCATCTATCGCCCACTTTTGCCAATAGATGTTGGGGGCATAACTCGATGGAGCGCCGCCCAGGCTCAATGCAATGACCAGGCAGATTTTGTATTGCTGGAAAAACTTCACGATTACCCCGCGGGGAGTTTAGCGGCAGCCTCGACGGTCGAGAACGTACAGTCATGAGTTGGCGCGACCAGGCTGGCGAGCTTGCTTGATGCCGGCGGACGCAATAAAGGAGAGGGCCGCATGGTACCACGGCAAGGGCAGGGCTTTGGTAATTAAATCGGACTTGAAGGAAACCGGCCGCTTTAAGGCCGGGCATTTCCGGGATTCCGGCCGCATCGAAAGTCGCGGCCGGACACAGTTTGGCGGCTAGAATGTATAAATCAGTTCCGCGCCGTACCAGAACGCGTCGCCGTTATCGGCGTCTGTAATCCCGCCGCCGACATTCAGCTGCGTTGCCCGACCAATTTTAGCCGCCAGGCCCGCATCCCAGCGGATGCTGTCCTCGTCCTGCTCGTAACCGGGCAGCTTCGCCGTGTTACCCGGTACACTTACCAGGCCGATACGGGGGTTGGTGTCATCGTTGTCGAGATAGGCGCGGTAGGTAAGCTCGCTGTAGAGCTCGCAGGCACAGAAGCCCAGCTGCATGTCGCCGAATATCCCGGCGCTGCCGATGCCGCTGGTAGTGGACATGTCATTGACCCGCAGGGCGGTGGCGTTTCCGCTCTTCTCCTGGTAACCGTCCACGTCCGCATCGATGTACTCGTAGCCCCAGGTCGGACCAAAGCGGTAGTTCTTGTCGCTGTCCACCACGTTGAGCCCGGCGCTGATCATGATGCCCAGTGTTTCACCGCTGGTATCGGCGGTCTCGGTGCGCTTGAGCACCGGGCCCAGGTTGAAGCCGCGCTTGAGTTCATCGTAGTCGAGGTCACTGTAGCTGATTGCGCCCTCGGCAAACCAGGGCCCGCTGTGAAAGCCGCCCAGCACGGTGAAGTTCAGGCTCTCCATTTCGTAGCGCGAATTACTCGAGCCGAAATCCAGCTCGTTATCTCCCCGGCCTACCTGTGCACCGATGTACCAGCTGTCCGCGGGGCGGAAGTTCACGCCCACGTTGTACTGGGTAGCTTCATTGGTGCCGGTGCTGTTGTACCGGGTGTCGTGCTTGTCCTCGTTGTAACCGGCGCCGCCCCAGATCGAATAGCCGCCCACCGGGGTGGTCGCCTTCCAGCGGTTGGCCTGCATGACCGGCTGGGCCGATCGCCACTGGGACTGCATGTCGTCGATACCCATCTGCGGCAGCAGGGAGATTTCGCCGGGTGCCTGCAGAACCGATGAAATGTAATCTGCAGAAATCTGCTGCCCGATAGTGGTGGGGTGCAGGGGGTCGTTGAAAAAGAACTGGTCCGGGTCCGGGTTGGCGCCGGACAGCTTGGCGTCGGGATTGCCACCGGCGCAGGTGCCTGCATCGACAGAAAAACACGACAGGCTGAACTCTGAGCTGGAAAGCGGCAGGCCGTATGCGCCGGGGTTGGCAGCAATTTCCCGGGTAACAGTAAAGGCGTCATAAATGAGGATGTTGCCGGAGCCGATCTGCTGCTGGATCTGCGAGTTGACCGCCGCGGCCTGCGTCGAGGCAAATTCCGCAAAAGGAACGCCGGCCGGCGCCAGGCCGAAATCCGGCACGTTGGCGATAACCACGAATTTGGCGCCGCGCTCTTTCAGGGCATTGGCGGCGCCGACCATATTGGCCGCCACTGCTGCAGCGGTCTCTTCATTGAATACCCTTCCCCCACCGATATCGTTGCCGCCGCCGTCCATGATATAGAGCGCGTTTTTATCGAGCTTCTCGCCCCGGCGCTCGAGGTCGTAGAACAGCGAGTTGAAGGCGGGGTTGAGCCCTGAGTTGGGCCGATCAACGGCATAGGGCGCAAGGTAAGTCGTGGGCGCAGTTACCGACAGCAGGGTTTCCGTTGATGTGTTGCCGCCCACAGCGTAATTGGTGCCCCCGGCGCGTGAAGGTGCACCTTCAGCCAGGCGCAGGTTGTCGGCCACAATGTCTGGCGAAACCGGCCCATAGGCGGAGGTCTCGTAGTTGGGTCCCACCCGGTTGGTGAATCGCTGGCCGTTGAACTGGCCGTTGTCGAAGAGGCTGTCGCCGAAGGCGTAGATGTCCGAGTAGGGGCCCGCAAGGGCGGTGGAGCCCAGCGCGGCTGAGGCCAGTATTACAGCTCTGTAGATCGGGTTTCGCATGTGATGCTACTCCAACATTGTGCTTGTCTAGCGGTGCGTGATACTCGCCGGGACCGGGGTCGCAGCGGCTTCGGTTTGACAGGCCGGAAATATACGCCCTCAGCCGCTCTGGCGAAAGGCAATAATTGTGGCAAAGTCCCTTGAACAACTGCGCAGGTGGACATGAGCAGGGCGGGGCGCTGGTTCCCTGCAGCGTCGGCCGGGGGTTCGAAGAATCGACATTGCTGGCGTATACTCCGGGTATGCATTGCGATATCAGAAAGCCGCGTAAGTGGCACCCGGGCCCTCAAACGTCATTCGCTCTGGCGCTGGTCTTGCTGGGGCCTGTTTCCGCACTGGCGGCTACCGTGTACAAAACCGTTGATGAGAACGGCGTGGTCAGCTATTCGGATACAGCCCCGGCACAGGATCAGCAGGCGGAGGTTTTGGTCATCGACGTCCAGCCCGCCGCAGACGACGCGTTGGCGCAGGATCAACTCGAGGCCATGCGCGAAACCACGGACCGCATGGTGGCTGACCGCCAGCAGCGTGAGCAACACCGGGCTGAAATGCGCAAATTGCAGGCCGAGAGCCAGCCGCAGCCCCAGGCCATCGACTATGGCGCTCCCACCGATAACAGCAGTATCTACACGGGTTATTACCCTTACCCAGTCTACCGTCCCGGTGGTGGTTACCGTCCGAGGCCCACACATCCGATTGCGCGACCACCAATGCGGCCGCTGCCGCCGGGTCGACCACCGCAGGCCGGCATAATATCACCGGGCCATGATTATCCCGCCTCGCTGATCCGGCGAGGCTACAGTCCCGAGGTACGGGCGGCTTTTGAAAAATGACGCGACACTTCCCCGTTCCTATGTAGTACATGGCTCCGCCGTCAGGGGTGCGTGTGAACAGCACCTGGCCAGCGATAGTCCCCCCGGAACTCATTCATACCTTCACGCCTTCGGGTATGCCTGGTAGCGCCCGCATTGACAGGCGCGAGTCAGCACTCCTATATTGGAGTGCAACGGATACCACCGGGAGAGTTCCATGAAAGCGGTCGTTATGCGGGATGATTCCCTGGAAGTGGAGCAACTCAAGGACCCGCAACCGGGCCCCGGGGAGGTGCTGGTGCGCACCCTGGCCTGTGGTATCTGCGGCTCGGACCTGCATATGTTCAAGCATTGCGAGCACGCGCTTGCCAGTTTCAAGCGAGGCAATATACCGATCAGTTTCGATCCGGCCCAGGGCGTGGTGTTCGGCCATGAATACTGTGCGGAAATACTGGACTATGGCCCGGGCACCGAGAGGAAGCTGAAACCCGGCACCCGCGTGTGTTCCATTCCCCTGGTGATCAAGCCCGACTCCCTTGAGAGTGTCGGCTACTCCAACAGTTACCCGGGTGGTTACGGCGAGCTGATGGTGCTGTCCGAAATGATGCTGGTGCCGGTACCGGGAGATCTGCCAAGCAATATCGCCGCGCTGACCGAGCCCATGGCTATCGCCACCCACGCGGTAGCGCGCGCCCAGCTGCAAGGTGACGAGGTGCCATTGGTCATAGGCTGCGGCCCTATAGGCCTGGCGATGATCCTGGCGCTCAAGGCCCGCGGCATTGGCCCTGTCATCGCCTCGGATTTCTCCGCCGGGCGTCGCGCCCTGGCAGAGAAAATGGGGGCGGACGTCGTGGTAAATCCCGCTGACACCTCGCCGTACCAGAGCTGGCTCGATGTCGCCGCGCCTCCCGGTTATGACGTGCACGGCGCAATGGCGATAATGGGGCTGGGCCCGATGCCGAAGCCCTGCGTCATTTTCGAGTGTGTTGGTGTGCCCGGAATCATCCAGCAGGTGCTGGCGAGCGCGCCGCCGCGCTCACGCCTGATCGTTGTGGGCGTGTGTATGCAGCCCGACACCATCGAGCCCCTGATAGCGATCAGCAAGGAGATGAACGTACATTTCGTCTATGCCTACAGCGGCGAGGAGTTCGCGCAGACATTGACGGACCTGGCGGATGGCAGGCTGGAAGCCGAACCGATTATCACCAGCGTGGTCAGGCCCGAGGGAGTTGCCAGGGCCTTCGACACGCTTGCGCAGCCGGAAGATGAAGCCAAGATCATCATCAGTTTTGATTAGCGTGGTGAGCGATAAATGGCAGGACTCGACCTGGGTGTTCGGCTACGGGTCGCTGATCTACAAGGTTGATTTTCCTTACCTGGAGAGAGAAGAGGCAGCTGTCGAGGGTTGGCAGCGCAGATTCTGGCAGGGATCACACGATCACCGGGGTACGCCCGAGTCGCCGGGGAGGGTGGTTACCCTGGTTCCCGCGGCCGGCGCGCTCTGTAAAGGTGTTGCCTACCGGGTAGAGCACGAGGTGTTCGAGCACCTCGACCATCGGGAAAAAAACGGCTACGAGCGCCATGCGATCAGCATCTCCCTGTCGCGGTCGAAGCGTCGTGTTGGCGGCATACTCTATGTTGCGCGGGCTGACAATCACGCCTACCTGGGGCCGGCACCGCTGCCCGAAGTGGCAGCCCACATCGCGCGCGCCTCGGGTCCCAGTGGCAGTAATCGTGATTACCTGTTGTGCCTTGCTGACGCGTTGCGGGAACTGGATGACCCCGACCCGCATGTGCTGGCCCTGGAGGCGCTGCTACTGCAGCACTGATCGGGGGCAGGGCGCGACGCTTATGCCCTGGCGGTTATTTGCTGCGATGGGCTGAACCACTCCACGACCTGCTGTTGTACCCGGCCGTCGTCGAGCAGGTCGAAGTGATTCTTCTCATGGAATGTCCGGCAGTTTTCCGGCTTGATCTTCAGTCGCCTCAGCTCGTCCCGGTGGATGCCCACCGCGCTGTCGGGACGCACCAGCATATCGCCCAGCAGATGCCCCAGCGGGTCGCCTTCATGGCGACCGAGGCTCGCGGCTGCAAAGTAGTAGTCGACCCCCGGCATCAGCGGCACCACACCGTGCTGTGCAGGCTCCCGCTCATCGGGGTGATGCCCTTGCCAATCCTCGTCCAGCAGATCCCCATGGCGCAGGTCCTTGATGCCGGCACTGCGCAGCCTGCCGAACAACATGGGTTCCGCGTAAGGTAATTTTCGCATGACGGTTTCAAAGGCGTGGCCCGCTTTTTCCAGCGGAGAGCCGTGGTGGGGCGTGCCGAGGCAAACAACCCGCTGCAGTGCCTGCAGCCATGGTGCCTCATCTCGCTGGGCGTAGCTGCAGGCGCTGCGAATCACCAGCCCTCCCATGCTGTGCCCGATCAGTGAGATCGACTCCACAGGTACCGGCCAGGCATTGCAAAGCTGTTGTAACAGTTGCGCAAACTCCCGACCATTAGCTGATATATGGCGTCCGGTGTTGTAGCGCAGGTACAGCGGTGTATGGCCCAGCTCATCCCGCAGGCGGTCCCCAATGCTGGGGTGTCCGTTGCGGTGCCAGCTCCTTTCGGACAGGCTGAGGCCGTGTACCAGCACCACCAGGTGGGCAGAGGCGAGGGGAAGCGCCGCGGCCAGTGCCAGGGGGTCGTTTACATCGAGTGTCTGGTCCGGGGTCCTGAGGGCCATCGGCGTGGCCAGGGCGTTACCTGTATCCTCCAGATGATCACCGAATACGCCGTTGAGGGCGGCCACCAGCCGGGTTTCCGCGCTTGAATCGCCAGCCTGGCGCAATTCCCGCGGCAGCAGGCTGAATGATCGGTCGACACCCTCGCGCAGGCCGGCGTTGATCCCGCGGATGATTCTATAGACCCCGGCGGCGATCAGCCCGTGGGCGCGGCGCGGTTTTACCGGAGCGAAGAGCAGTGGACCCTGTGCAATACTCTCATGCATGCGTTCTACCGTATTGGTAATACCCTCCACGGAATCAAACACCAGTCGGGTACCGCCTTGTACTGTATTGATTGAAGTCTTCATGTTGATACTCCTGTCCAGTGGACCGTTATTCCGGCAAACCAGTCCCGCTGCCGCGGCTGGTCATATTGTCTAGGCCCGGGTCTGGCCATCGCTCCCGGGCTCGTTGCTGTCGCGGCCCCCCAGCCCTTCCAGGCAGGACAGGCACAGCAGCACCGGCCTGGCCTGGGCCGGAACACCCACAGCTGCGCGCTCCCCCCTGGCTAATATCGCGTTGCACTGATCGCAGATTCCGTTGAGGTTCAGTACCGCTTCCTGCCAGCCGATAATTCCTGTATCCGGCTCGGTCGCGGTTGAGCTCGCAGAGGGCAGGTGATGGGGCAGGGCGCGGGGCTTGCGCCCCTGGATCACCCGGGCGATATTGGTGCTGTCTGCCACCACACCTTCCACCAGTTGGAAGGTATTGAGGAGCACATTTCGCACCACGGTGGACACGGATAAGCCCAACTGCTCGGCCTGCTCGCGCAATTCATCGTCGAGGTGCCGGGGAATGCGGGCCTGCAGGACACGGTCTTTGGTCTGACGCGGTTTCCTGCGCTTCTTTTTTGTCGGCTCTGTCATTTGCCTCTCCCGCCAATGCAGCAGGGCGTTGCTGCCCGAGTTCAATGCCAGCCAAGGTAGTTTATGTGTAATACAAAGTCAATAAATGTATTACAAATAAAATCGGGGCAAAGCGAGTGCCTGCAGGCGGTTATCCGCCTGGAGGCACTGCATGAAGGTTGTGTTGTTTGGTTTGTGGGATTGCCAGTGGACTGGCCGTTGCTCTCAGAACGACAGCTTAACGCCGACCCCGGCTATTTCCGAATTGATGCTGGTGTCGAAGACCAGGTACTCGACATAGATATCGATGGTGTCCAGGATATCAAGTGAGGCGCCCACGCCGTAGTAGGCTTCCTCGCTGCTCTTGTCATTTTTGTTCTGTGATGTCTCCAGCTTGACGTCTGCAGACGCTACACCTGCCTTGGCATACAACTCAAAGAAGGGGCCCAGTGGCAACGAGACGACACCTCCTGCGGTGATGGCGCTGGCTTCCACTTTTTCGGTGCGATTGCTGCTGTTGCCCAGGTCGTAATAACCGATTTCCGCGGACAGCATGACGAAGTTGGTATCGAGGAAGGTGTAACCCAGGAAACCGCCGGGTACCGTGTCGTCACCGACGTCCGAATCGGCCCAATATGCGCCGCCGCCTATATACAGGCCGGCTGCCTGGGCGGGCGCCGCGCAGGCCAAACCCAGGGCCAGTGCCGGCAGTAAGGCGCGGCGGATGAATGTGTTTGTTTGCATGATCACGATTTCCTGAGTTGAGTTGGTTTGAGTTGAGTTGCTTGTACAGGCAATCCAGCTGGCCCGGCCGGGCGTGATTATCGCACCGCCACCGACACAAAAATACCTGTTTTACCAGCAATTTAAAGGCCTGCCTGATCAGGTGTGTCGGGCCCTGCAGCGGGGCGATTGCAATTTCCCGGCAAGGGTGCAACTCTTGCAGCCCTGCAGTTGCGAGGGGGCTAAAAGGTGTACTACGGGGAGAGATTGAACAGTATCAGCCACCTGGTCGGTGCGACGCTGGCGCTGGTCGGACTGGGTGCCCTGCTGACGGTGGGGGTACAGTCCGGGAATCCATGGTTACTGGGAAGCTTCCTGGTGTTCGGGCTCACCATGGTATTGCTGTACACGATGTCAACGCTCTACCACAGCTTCCATCCACCGCGACTCAAGAACCTTTTCCAGTTGTTCGATCATATTGCCATCTACCTGCTGATCGCCGGTACCTATACACCCTACATGCTGGTTGCATTGCGCCATGGTAACGGCATACCGATCATGGCGGTGGTCTGGGGACTCGCACTGCTGGGGATACTCAGCGAGGTCTTCCTCAAGGGGCGGGCGGTAAAAATAGGGCAGCTGCTGATATACCTCGCTATGGGTTGGGCCTGTTCCCTGGATATGGCTGAGTTGCGAGCCGCGATATCCCCGTCAGCCTTCAACTGGCTGCTGGCCGGTGGCCTGGCATATACCGGAGGGGTGGTGTTTTACGTACTCGACAAAGCGGGCGTGCTCAGGCACGCCCACGGCATCTGGCACATCTTTGTACTGGCCGGGAGCATATGCCATTTCGTTTCAATCATCGGCTACATTCGGTAGAGGTGCGCTGCTGCCGGCACCGCCCGCGCCAACTTATACGCTTACACAAATCTTGCCGAAATGGCGTTGCGATTCCTGGTGACGAAACGCTTCCGCCAGTTGCTCCAGTGGGTAGGTGCTGTCAATCACTGGCTGCAGGTTGCCGGCTTCGACAGCCGCTATCATATCGAGCTGGTGGCGCCTGCTGCCGACGGTGATACCCTTGATCGACGCGTTTTTCTGGAACAGCTCGGTTGTGGGTACCTCGCCGGCGAAGCCGGTCAGCACACCGATCATGCTTATGCAGCCACCGATAGCCACGGCTCTCACCGATTGGGGTACGGTTCCCGGGCCACCGACTTCCACCACCAGGTCGACGCCGCGGCCATTGCTGATTTCCAGTGCCTTGTCTCCCCATTTTGGTTCTGCGCGGTAGTTTATGAGGTGATTCGCGCCGAGTGCGCCGAGGCGCTCCAGTTTCTCGTCCGAGGAAGAGGTGGCAATCACATTGCAGCCCATCATGCGAGCAAACTGGAGGGCGAACACGGAAACGCCGCCACTGCCCTGCACGAGCACCCAGTCACCCGGCTTCAGGTGGGTCTCCACCATCAACGCCCGCCAGGCAGTGAGACCGGCGCAGGTCAGGGTGGCGGCGGATTCGAAGTTGAGGTTTGCAGGCATGCGGGTGAACCCGCCGGCTGCCATGGTCACGGTGTTGGCGGCAAAGCCGTCGACGTGATCGCCGGGCACACCGACCAGTTTTTCCAGCGCGGGGGCACCCTCCTGCCAGTTGGGGAAGAAGCAGCTCAGTACCTTGTCCCCGCAGGCGAATTCGGTCACACCCTCGCCCACGGCAGTCACGATACCGGCTCCGTCAGACATGGGGATCCTGCCGTCAGCCGTCGGCAGTATGCCACTGACCACGGCATAGTCGTGAAAATTCAGGGAGCTGGCCTTTACGTCCACCTGGATTTGCCCCGGTCCCGGGGCGACCGGCTCCAGGGCCACCGGCGCCAGTTTATCCAGCCCGCCTGGATTGCTCAATTTTATTGCCTGCATGTCGATTTCCCTCATGGATGTTATAGATAAGTGATGTCCGCCGGCTCGTGCATCGACCCGCGGGTCAGCTGCCGTTGCGAACAATCAAGCCGGCTATGTAAAGCAGGTGCAGCCCTACAGCGGTCCAGGTCAGGCGTGCGCGCAGTACAGGGTACCAACCCGTGCTCGCACCGCTGCTGCGCTCGTACCAGAGGATCGCCATGTACCCGAGCATCAGCAAAGCGGCGGCCAGCACGGGCTGTGCTGTCAGTATACCCAGCACTGCGAAGATCACGATACCGTTACTGATCACCAGGCGCAGAAACTTCGGGCGCTCCGGATAGTGCATCGCCGAACCCCACAGGGTCCCGGCCAGGAAGCACAGGATGGCCAGAGAATAGATGACAAATGCCTGGCGGGCCAGGGCGCCGGGATAATCATCGAAGAAAAAAGTACCGTAGACGCCAGCGACAAAGGGGGTGAGCCCTGCATAGCCCAGCAGATGCATGAGAGTGCGGGAGCGCATCTCAGTCTGTCCGGGTGCGGCGCTCGATCACAAGCAGGATTTCACCGACATTGAAGCCGAATTTTATCATGCGGGATTCGTTGATGAGGATGTCGGGAGTGACGAGGTACATCCTGTCGTCGATATGCAGATCCAGGGTTCCATCCCCGTAGGGGATGCGCAGCACGTAATCCAGGAACATGCTGTTGCCGGCTACCCGCACCTGCCCTGGACCGACCACGTCGCCCGCGGTACCCTCGTAGCGGCCTGTACCGGTTGGCCTGAGGGTCCATACCCGGCGACTCTTCTCACCGTCGTCGAACACGAAGTCCTCCTCCAGGGTGCCGATTCCATCGCGCCAGTAGGCATTGATGTCGGCATTGAAGTAGCGGATGACCTTGCCGCCGCGGTCCTTGATCACCCCATGGGCTGTAAGCGCACCGTTAAAGAAGTTTTCCGGCACCAGTGCAGGGCTTCTGCCGGCATAGTCGTCCACTGAGACTGAACTGCAGCCGGGCATCAGCAGGGCGGCCGACAGGGCGAGGAGCAATTTGAACCAGGGCATCGGGTTTTCCACAGGGTAGTCAGTAATCGTTGGTACGGCCGCCCGCCACGGGAGGATCACCGCTGGTGGTGGATTCAGCTGGCGGGCACTTGCGGCGCGGTCATCCAGATGGCGGCTGCTGCGTATATAACCGGATATTCGTTTCTACAGGGGCGCACAAGCCATGATCCTGAATTCTGATGACCTGGGCAGTATGGAACGCCGCTATCGTGCGGCTTTCGTGAACTCACTGAGCGGTTTCAAGGCCGCCAATCTGGTGGGGACCCGCGATGCGACCGGAAACTGCAATCTCGCGATCATGAGTTCCGCGGTTCACCTGGGGTCGCACCCCCCCTTGCTGGCATTGGTGATGCGTCCCGATGACGCGGGTCAGCATACCCTGGCCAACATACTCGACAGCGGGGTGTATTCCCTCAACCATGTTGGAGAAACCTTTTTTGCGGCGGCGCACCAGACTGCGGCGCGCTATCCCCGGGGTACGTCCGAATTCAACGAGGTGGGCCTTACGCCGTTGTTTGAAGCAGGCTTCCCGGCTCCCTTTGTGGCGGAATCCTCGATTCGCATCGGGCTGGAACTGCGTGAGCACCAGAAACTTGCCATCAACGGCACTAATCTGGTGATTGGCGAAATCGTGCTGGTAGCTGTGCCCGGCGACAGCATTCATGCCGATGGCAGTGTGGATATAGCCGCCGCCGGCACCATTACGGTGAGCGGCCTGGATTCCTACCACCGGGTGCAGGCGCTTGGCCGGCAGCCCTACGCCAAGCCCGGGGCGGGGTGGTGACAGTAACCCCGCCAGGAGCGGGCCGGCCGGCCGCACAGAGCCCGGAACTGTACTGGTTTCAGGCAGATCTGCGCCTCGAGGACAACCCAGGTCTGTTGCACCATGCCGGAGGCGCCGCGCTGTTGTGCCTGTACTGCCTGCAGGATAATCCCGCGTGGTGTAACAATCGGGGGATGGGGTTGCAGCGCCGGCGTTTTCTGTACGAGAGTCTGGCAGCGCTGGACAGCCAGCTCGCAAGCCTGGGACAAACGCTGCTGGTTATCCCTGGCGATCCGCGTTCGATCATTCCCCTGCTGGTGCGCAAGTATGACGTGGGCAGGGTAGGCACTTCCTATACGGCGGGGTTTTATGAAGCACAGCAGAGGACTTTCCTGCAGCGCAGCCTCCCCGTGCCGCTGCTGGTCCATCCGGGTAACAGCCTGTTTGACGAGGCGCAGCTGCCGGGCGGTCTGGACGGCTTGCCCGGACACTTCGCACCGTTTCGGCGTGTTATGGAACACCAGCCCGTGCCAGTACCGCTGCGATTACCGGTGTCTTTGCCGCCGGTACCGCAGGGTGTCTATACCTCTACGCTACCGACCGCTGAAGTTCGCCCCGCCATTGCCTACCCGGTGCGCGGTGGCTCGGCCAGCGGGCAGGCAAGACTGACCAGCTTTCTTTACGGCAGGCGCGCCGTGGATACCTACAAGGACACCCGCAATGCCCTGCAGGGCGAGTACAGTTCCAGCGGACTCTCGCCCTGGCTGGCCAATGGCAGTCTGTCGGTGCGTGCGGTCGCGCACCAGTTAATGGACTATGAACAGACGATCTGTGGCAACGAATCCACCCGTTGGTTCTACCAGGAACTGCTTTGGCGAGAGTACTTCCACTGGCGTGAACGTGTTGATCGCAATCGCCTGTTCGCCGCAACCGGCATAGCCAGGAAACGCTATTTGCGCACGTTCGAGCCACGCGCCTATGCGCGCTGGTGCCAGGGGGATACGGATTTTCCGCTGGTCAATGCCCTGATGCGGCAGCTCCTTGAGACCGGCTTCATGAGCAACCGTGGGCGGCAGATCGTGGCGAGTTGCCTGGTTAACGAGTTGAATATCGACTGGCGCTACGGCGCAGCGTTTTTTGAGAAGCACCTGGTCGATTTCGACCTGGCAACCAACTACGGCAACTGGCAATACATAGCCGGGGTGGGGTGTGATCCGCGTGGCGGACGCCACTTCAATCTCGAAAAACAGGCGCAACTCTACGATCCGGATGGTCTGTTCACGCAAAGCTGGGGCGGTCACCGTCCCCGCCAGCCCGAGTTTATTACCGATGCGGCCGACTGGCCGATAGAGGAAGGTGAGACGCGCTAGAACGCAAGCGTTCCAGCGGGTAAAAACGTGCTTTTGTCCACTATTTACGCACATCCAACGCTGCGGGCATCGCGTATCAACCTCGATTCCAACATGCCTGTGAGGCAATCAAATGATAGAACGTAATCTTGGAAATGCAGAGCGGCTGGTGCGATTGTTGTTCGGCCTCCTGCTGCTGGTTTGGGCCAGCCAGCAGCTGCACATGAACGCCGTCGACTGGTTTGTGGTGCTCGTCGCAACCGCGCTGGTGCTGAATGGCATATTTTCCCGCTGCTACCTCTGGTACGTGCTGGACATCAACACCTGCAGTGATGCCGACGGAGGCTGCCAACCCGACTCCACCTATCCCTGATGCTGTGGATCAGTGCGCAGGGGAACCCGGGAGTGGCGCGGCGGTCTATCGTAGTACAGTCGCGCGCGGGAAAGACCATGAAAGCATTTTCACTCGTAGTGGCAGTGGTCTTGGCCTGGGCGCCAGCGACCAGGGCGGAGGAGGCCACGGCCATGTTCGCAGGGGGCTGCTTCTGGTGCATGGAGTCAGCGTTCCAGGGCAAGGACGGCGTCATCGATGTGGTGTCGGGCTTCACGGGCGGCAGCCTTCCAAACCCGACCTACCAGGGCAACCATGAGGGGCATTTCGAGGCCATCAAGGTAAGCTACGATCCTGCAGTGGTGAGCTACCGGCAGTTGCTGGGTCTTTTCTGGGTGAACGTCGACCCGTTCGACAACGCGGGGCAATTTTGCGACAAGGGCTTCAGTTATCGCAGTGCCATCTTTCCCGCTAACGCGCTGGAACAGGCTCAGGCCGAGGAGTCGCTTGCGGCAGTCGCCGCGCGTTTCGCGCCCGACAAGGTGTATACCGAGATAAGGCCGGGCGGCGTGTTCTGGCCCGTGGAGGAATACCACCAGGACTATTACCTCAAAAACCCCGTGCGTTACAAGTATTACCGCTGGAACTGCGGGCGGGATCAGCGCCTCAGGCAGATCTGGGGTGAGGAAGCGGTAGCGCACTAGAGCCGCGCCACTGGTATGCGCCGCGCCAGCTGCGGGGCGGGGCACAGCGCGTATGGTACAAGCGGTACGCACTGTGTATATAATGCCGGTTATGAAAATCGTGCACTTCGGGGGGATACCTTTTGGCCACGCCGGCTAGCGCCGGGCTGGTGGCCTGTCCGTCCTGTGACCTGCTGTTTGACGTCGGCGGTATGCGCCATGGCGAAAAAGCCGTATGCACCCGCTGCGGCGACTTTCTGACCCGGGTTCGGGATGACTGCTTTTTAAAACTGCAGTCCTATGCCATCTCAGGCCTGGTGTCTCTGATGATCGCCTGCGCCTTCCCTTTCCTCTCTTTCGAGTCCAGCGGGCTGGAAAGCATCATGACCCTGCCACAAACCGCCCAGCAACTTTACGATCAGGGTAGGCCGGACCTGGCTTTCCTGGTGGCCGGGTTCATTATTGTGATACCCGCGGCAGTGCTTGGGCTGCTCACGGTGCTGTCAACCTGCATTATCCGGCAGCGATACTACCCCTGGATGGTCCCGGTCACGCGTCTTGTATTTCATGTGCAGAACTGGTCCATGGTAGAGGTATTTTTTATCGGGGTACTGGTCAGTTTGGTGAAGATAGCCCACATGGCCACGGTGGTTATCGGTATCTCCTTCTGGGCCTATGGCGCATTTGCCCTGTGCTTTGTCGCCTCGGTTGGTAACCTCGATCGACTGCAGTACTGGAATGAGCTGGAACGCCTGGCGGGACTGAAGCGTGCAGGGTAAAACTGCAGCATCACGCAACCTGGCTTCCTGCCATATCTGCCTCAAGCTGGCGGATGCGAGCCTGCACGAGTGCCCGCGTTGTGGTGAGCCCCTGCATCTGCGCAAGTCGAACAGCCTGCAGCGGACCCTGGCGCTGCTGGTGACAGCCTGTGTGCTCTACATTCCCGCCAATATCTTGCCCATCATGGTCACTGATCAGTTCGGTAATTCGACGGACAGTACCATCCTGGGAGGTGTTGTACTGCTTATCGACATGGGTTCGGTCCCCATCGCGGCGATCATTTTTATCGCCAGCGTTATGGTGCCGCTGGGAAAACTTATTGCGCTTTTTTATGTGTGCTGGAGTGTCGGTACCGGGCGCACCACTGACCCGCGCCAGCGCACGGTACTGTACCGGGCAGCCGAGCTGATAGGTAAATGGTCCATGGTGGACGTATTTGTGGTGTCCATCCTCGTGGCGCTGGTGCACCTGACCGGTTTGCTGGTGATTCTCCCGGGCGCGGCCGCAGTCGCCTTTGCCGGGGTGGTGATAGTAACGATCGTAGCTGCCGAAAGCTTCGATCCCAGGATGATCTGGGACCAACAGGACGTGATCAATGAGTGAGTTAAGACCCGAGATCAGTACCGGCCGACGGTTTAATCCCATCTGGGTGATACCCGTGGTGGCCGTGATAATCGGCCTTTACATGGTTATACATACCAAGCTGACCGAGGGGCCCGAGATCACTATCGAGTTTAATACCGCCGAGGGGCTGGAGGCGGGCAAGACCAAGCTCCGCTACCGCGATGTGGATGTGGGACTGGTGGAAAGTGTTTCGCTGAGTGACTCAATGGACAAGGTGCTGGTCACCGCGAAAATGGACAAGGCGGCCGAGGACATGCTGCGCGAGGACACCCGGTTCTGGGTGGTGCGGGCTCGTGTCGGCGCGGGTGCGATATCCGGTCTAGGCACCCTGTTGTCGGGCGCGTACCTGCAGCTTGACCCGGGTAGCGGGCCGCGCAGCAAGAAGAATGAATACCAGGGTCTCGAGGTGCCGCCCCTCACGCCGGCGGACGCTCCCGGAGTGCGGCTTACACTGCATAGTGAGGAGGCGAGCTCGCTCAGCGCCGGCGATCCTATCCTCTACAACGGCTACAAGGTAGGGCGGATCGAGGGAGTTGTTTTTGATGTGGCGCAAAAAGTGCTCAATTACGATGTGTTCGTTGATGCACCCTATAACGACCTCGTCACCACCAGCACACGTTTCTGGAACGTCAGCGGTGTCAGTGTCGATGCTAGCGCTTCGGGTATAAACGTTACCACCGGATCGCTGGAGACAATCCTGCTCGGGGGCGTTGCTTTCGGTGACCTGCCGGGGCTGCCGCCGGGAGAGAAGGTGGAGTCCGGAACCAGCTATAAGCTCAATGCGTCGTACCAGGCACTGGCGGAAGACCCCTTTCAGCATGGCATTTACTATGTTGCCGAATTTGAGCAGTCCCTGCGTGGTCTCAAGCCGGGTGCGCCGGTGGAGTACCGCGGTATCCAGGTTGGCCGGGTGGAACGTATTCTCATGACCGAACTGGTCAATATGCGGGAGGCTGGCCAGGGCAAGCCCATCCCGGTACTTATCTATCTCGAACCTGCGAGGTTTGGCCTGCCGGACTCCGAGCAGTCCGTCGATGGCATGCGTCAGTCGATCGCTACTGGTGTAAAGGGTGGTATGCGAGCCAGCCTGCAGACCGGAAGTCTTCTCACCGGAGCGTTGTACATCAACATCGACGTGTACAAGGACCTGCCTGTGGCCACGGTCGGGGAGTTCAGCGGATACCCGGTCATGCCCACCATTCCCAGCGGCCTGGGCCGCCTGGAGCAACAGCTGGGCAGCCTGCTGGACAAGTTCAACGCCTTGCCGCTGGAGCCCATGGTCGCCAACGCCAACACCGCACTGGCGACGCTGGACGGAACGCTCGCGTCGCTGACCGCTACCATGACCTCCCTGCAGCTGATACTCGACAAGGAGGGAACAAAGGCCCTGCCCAGTGAGCTCAACCAGACCCTGGCTGAATTGAGAAAAGCGTTGTCCGCTATCTCGCCTGATTCCGCCGTGGGCCAGTCGATCAGCAACAGCGTGTTCGAGCTCAATCGCACCCTGCGCAACCTTGAAGAGCTGACACGAACCCTGAGTGAAAAGCCCAACTCACTGGTGTTCCCGACAGATGTTCCCGCCGACCCGATACCGGAGGCTAGACCCCAATGAGAATAATTGTCCTGACTTTAACGGTATTGCTCGCGGCGTGTGGCAGCCAACCGCAGCAGACATCGACCTATCTTCTCCGTTCACAGGTTGGCGCCACGCCCGGCGCCCAGGTGATGGACAGCGGCATAGCGTTGGGAAATATCAGGGTGGCTAACTATATCGACCAGCCCGGACTGGTATTGGCGACGGGTGATGGCACGATAAGCGCAGCCCGCAACCATGTCTGGGCCGAGCCGCTGCAAGTCAGCTTGCGACGCTATCTGGCAACGCAAACCTCGGATGCGAGTGGCAGGGAAATCGCCGCCACCGCCAGTGCTACCACCACGGTCACCATTGATGTGAACGTGGACCAGTTGCACGGCAACGGCAGTGGTGCCGCGATACTGGTGGCGTACTGGGACGTAAGGTCTGAGGGGTCGAGCAAGTCGTTCAGGTTCTCCGAGCAGCAGGCCCTGGCGGGGGATGGCTACGATGCGCTAGTGCGGGCGCAGGAGTCGCTGTTGAGGAGGCTGGCAGAGGCTATGGCGGGGTCGCTACCGGCGGTGGGTGGCGCCGGGGGCTAACGAATGTCAGACGGCTTTTCCCCGGTACTTTCGGTCCTGGTCGAGTCTCCATGCTTCTTCGCTTTACGGGCCAGCTTGAGCTGTTTGTAGATCTCGACTCCCTTGCCCCTCTGCAGGGTGATGACCGCGATTTCCTGCTCAATTTTCTGCCGCTCGGGTAGGTTGTCGATGTCATCAAGGCTTTCACGCAGTTCAATCTGACGTTTCTTCAGCTTGTGCAACACCTTGCGAATTTTCTTCAGGTGCTTTTTATCCGCATCGTTGGCGTCATCGAGAAGCTTACGCAATTTGTCGAAAAGCTTGGCATTCTTCATGGAAATAACCTCGACTCTTAAAGGTTAGCGCACTTCGCCGGCATGCCTGGCGATATTTGCGATTTCTTCGGCCCTGAGTGCCAGCTCATCCTGCAGCGCCTCGCCATAGGGCAACCCGGCCCGGTGCAGTTGTTCGCTCATATCCAGCAGGCGCTGTATTACTTCGCGCACATAAGCTCCGTCATTGATCAGCGATGTGGCCATCTGGGAGGTGATGGCATGCTCCCGAATGAGGGAGTCCGCAACTTTCGCCGCCTCGTTCTCATTACCGAGTATCTCAACCCGGATCCGGTCCAGGGACAGCAGGGCGACAACACTGTCATCGCTATCGCGCAGTGCTGACAGCGAGCGCAGTACTTCACCGATTCTCACCCGGAAGGCATTGTACTCCCGCCGGATGTACGGATTGCTGCTCTGCATGTAGTTGAGCAGGTTCTTGCGCAGGTGCTTGACCGCCTTGATTGCGGCCACGACATCAGTATTGGCCAGCCTCAGTGCATTGTAGGCGTCGCTATATTCATGTGTTGACTGGGCCTGGGCCCGGCTGAGAAATTCGATATTGGCGCTGTAGATGTCCTTGATCATGCGATCGTACTGCTCGTCGATGTCTATCTCGATAACCGGGCCGGGACGTTCTATAAATTGCTGCAGGTCCTCAGTGCCGGTGATGCCGGCGCGACGTAAACTGACCCCGTGCGCGATCAGTGTGAAGGCATTGCTGAACAGGTGCCTCGTCTCCTTGGTAACCGCCTGCAGTGCAACCTGGGGAAGCGCCAGTGATGCATCGCTCAGGTAGCGTGGCTTGTCCCGCATTGACCGGGTTTCGGTGAGCCAGTGCTCCAGCCGGCGCACCAGGGTGTCCAGCAGTGGCAGCATCAGAACAATGCCGAGCAGGTTGAACAGGCTGTGAAACAGCGCCAGCTTGAGGGTGTGGTCATCGGAGGCAATGCCAAGCGCGCCGGCCAGGTAGTCGACGCCTGCCAGCAAAACCTGGATGAAAACCAGGGCCACGATGCCGGTGGTCAGGTTGAATATCAGGTGAGCAGCAGCCAGGCGTTTGCCGGCCACATTGGCTCCGATGGCGCCCAGCACCGCTGTTACGGTAGTCCCCACGTTGGCGCCGATCGCCAGGGCCAGCGCGTTTTCGTAGCTGATCTGCCCCGCCGCCAGCGCCGTAATGATGAGCGTCAGCGTGGCGTGGCTTGACTGCATGACAACGGTGGCGACTATTCCCGCCAGCGTAAACGTGAGCAGTCCCGCAATACCTGTCATGGCGTACTTCGTCAGGTCGATCTGCTCTGAGAACGAGGAGAAGCCCTCCTTCATGTAGTCGATGCCCAGGAACAGGAAGCCGATGCCCATAAGCACCCAGCCGGCGCCCTTGAACCGCTTTGATGCCTGCATCAGCAGCATCACACCAAACACCAGCATGGGCAGGGCGTAGGCCGAGAGCTTTACTTTCAGGCCAAAACCCGCGATCAGCCAGGCCCCGGTGGTGGTACCTAGATTGGCGCCGAAAATGATGCCTATTCCCTCGCGCAGACCGATCAATTCGGCGCTCAGAAATGAGATCGTGATAACCGAAACCAGCGAAGAGGATTGCATCAGGGTAGTGGCGACAATTCCGAAGCTCAGGCTTTTCCAAAGCCGATCGGTACTCGCGCTCAGAATCTTTTGCAGGGCGCTTCCGTTATAAGCCTTGAACCCCTGTTCCATACACAGCATCCCGAACAGGAACAGAGCGACACCTGCGGAGATGTCCTTGAAGCTGGTGCTCGCCCAGAAACCATAGCCAAGGGCCACAAACAGTGAGGGAAGAAAGATGCGGCCCAGCATGTTAGCGGGCGTCCGGCCTGGCAGCAGCCCGGTTGAGGTCGTCGCAAGCCTTTTCGGGAGACAGGCGTTGGTCCTCGAGCTGCGGGATGGTTCGCTGTGCAGGGATCCGGTCGCAATGCAGCATACCGTCGTAGCTGTGCACGGTGACGTTCGGGGCAGTCATGGGGCGGTTCCACAGACAGGGTACATGGCGGGGAGTGTAGCGCCGTTGCTGTAGCGTGTCTCCTTTGCGGGGGAGTTTCCCGGTCTTCTCCAGCAGGAATGCAGAATCCAGGGCTGTCAGTTTACGCAACGGCATGCCTGTGGCCCTTATTGGGGTGATAATCAGAGTCGAAAAACCGGATTTGACGCAGTCTGGCACGGGATGAGAAATTAGGAGGTGATACAGATCAAGGGCCAATCCAATTTGATTGGTCAGACGTAAGCAACTGTACTATTTTATGTAACTCCACAGTCCGTGTGGTGATGATAACCATTCTCAAGGAGAAGCAAGATGTCATTGAAAGGCAGCCAAACCGAACAAAACCTGAAAGACGCTTTCGCGGGCGAATCACAGGCCAATCGTCGTTACCTCTACTTCGCCGCCAAGGCCGATGTGGAAGGCTACAACGACGTGGCAGCAGTGTTCCGCTCCACGGCCGAAGGGGAGACCGGGCATGCCCATGGCCACCTGGAATACCTGGAAGAGACCGGCGACCCGGCTACCGGCCTGCCAATCGGCGCAACCTCCGACAACCTGAAGGCGGCTATTGCTGGTGAAACCCATGAGTACACCGATATGTACCCCGGCATGGCCAAGACCGCCCGGGACGAAGGGTTTGACGAAATAGCCGACTGGATGGAAACTCTCGCCAAGGCAGAGCGCAGCCACGCCAACCGCTTCCAGAAAGCCCTGGACACCCTGGACAGCTGAGACCTGCCCTGGCTGGCGGGCGCATGCCCGCCAGCTTCTTCCGCTTGCGAATAGACGAGGACGGTACCTGTGAGAGAAGGAAGCCTGGAGGCGCCTACACGCCATCCGATTGAATGGAAATCTGACAAGTACTGGGACAAGGCCGACCTGGAACAGGAACTGGAGAGGGTCTACGACATCTGTCACGGCTGCCGCCGCTGTGTGAGCCTGTGCGATTCGTTTCCCACCCTGTTCGACCTGGTGGATGAGTCCACAACAATGGAAGTGGACGGTGTCGCCAAGGCCGATTACATAAAGGTGGTCGACCAGTGTTACCTGT
This sequence comes from Haliea sp., assembly GCA_024642265.1. Classification (GTDB taxonomy): domain Bacteria; phylum Pseudomonadota; class Gammaproteobacteria; order Pseudomonadales; family Halieaceae; genus JARRPM01. The sequence continues at coordinate 24,745 of JAHEBL010000046.1, forward strand.
GTGACCTCTGCTACATGACCAAGTGCCCTTACGTGCCGCCCCATGAGTGGAACGTCGATTTTCCGCACCTGATGTTGCGGGCCAAGGCGGTCAAATTCCGGGAGGAGGGCGCGCGCCTGAGGGACCGCGTGCTGACCAGCACCGATACGGTGTTCGGCATGACTTCGATTCCCCTGGTGGATGTCACCGTCAACGCGTTCAACAGCAATGCGACCTTTCGCAAATTACTCGACTCGGCGGTGGGCATCCATCGCGAGGCGCCGGTGCCAAAGTTTCACAGCAAGACCATGCGCAAGCAGGTCAAGCCCCTGATAAGGCAGATACAGCCCACGCCCATCGGCGCCACCACAGGCAAGGTGGCCCTGTATGCGACCTGCTACGGCAATTACAACAGTCCGGAGATCGGTCCCGACTTCGTCAAGGTATTCCAGCACAATGACATCCATATCGATGTGGTGCCGAAGGAAAAATGTTGCGGTATGCCCAAGCTCGAGCTGGGCGACCTGGAGACCGTCAATAAGCTGAAAGAAGCCAACATTCCCGTGCTGGCCGCCCTGGTGGACCAGGGCTATGACCTGATAGCGCCAATTCCTTCCTGCGTGCTGATGTACAAACAGGAACTGCCGCTGATGTACCCGGACGATGAACAGGTAAAAAAGGTGCAGGCGGCTTTCTTTGATCCGTTTGAATATCTCTGGCTGCGCCACAAGGGCGGTGCCCTGAAGACCGAATTTCCCATGGCGATGGGAGAGATCGCGTACCAGGTGGCCTGTCACCAGCGCGTGCAGAATATCGGCCTCAAGACCCGCGATGTGTTGAACCTGGTGCCGGGTACACAAGTGACCCCGCAGGAGCGCTGCTCCGGCCACGATGGCACCTACGCGGTGAAGACGGAAACCCGCGACAAGTCGGTCAAGATCGCCCGCCCTGTCGTACGCAAGGTTGACCAGCAGGCACCCGATCATTTCACCAGCGACTGCCCCATGGCGGGCACGCAGATAGCCAATTTGTCTGAAAAAGTAAGTCGCGCCGAGCATCCGATGACACTGTTGCGGATGGCCTACGGCCTTTAAGAGGAGGAACTGGAAAATGACTGCTTTATCACGAGCCGATCTTTGGTCCCTGGAGGAGTACGCCGAGCGACGGCCCGCTTTTCGCCAGGAAGTGATGGCCCACAAGAAAACCCGTCAGGTACCACTGGGAGAGCACGCCCGTCTGTATTTTGAAGATGCATTGACGATCAAATACCAGATCCAGGAGATGCTGAGGATCGAAAAAGTATTTGAGGCCGCAGGCATTAACGAGGAACTTGAGTCCTACAACCCGCTTATTCCCGATGGACATAACTGGAAGGCGACCTTCATGGTGGAGTACGCGGACCCGGCCGAGCGGGCCGTCCGCCTGGCAGAACTTATAGGCATCGAGGACAAGGTCTGGATGCAGGTCGAGGATTGCGAGCGCGTCTACCCGATCGCAGACGAGGACATCTCCAGAGAGAACGAAGTCAAGACGTCATCCGTGCACTTCCTGCGCTTTGAACTTACCCCGGTGATGATGGCGGCCCTGGGGAACGGGGCGAGTATATCCGCTGGTATCGACCACCCCGCCTACTCAGTGGGGCCGATCGCGCTGCCGTCCGGGATCCGTGACTCGCTGGCTCGCGATATCAAACCCGCGACTATTAATTGAGCGCCGGCTACCCGCATCTGTCCATCTATACCGGGCAAGAAGCGGTACGCGGCAGTGGACATGCCGTGCATGGTGCTGTATCAACGTTCTGGAGAGCGCCAGTTATGGGCTTCTGGACGAAGGCAAATGTACGGCAACAGGACAATATCCATAGCAACCGGCCTTAGCCTGCTATGGGCAAGCAGTGCCAGTGGTTTCCGCAGCTGTGAAACCGCGGACAGCGATGCATGGAGTGCGACTACCCGGTACACGGTAGGGGAGCTGGCGTTCGATGACATCACGGGTTCCGCCTCCGGAACAGAAACGTTTTACAACTATTCCAATGCCTACGCCACCGGCCCCGGGGAATGTCACGTTACCTATGAGCTTAGCGGCAGTTATGTGCCGGGCGTCGAGGTGTTCGTGCTGAACGCGACCCGCACCAACTACAGCGATTCGTGCCCTCCCGGACTTCTGCGGATACAATACCCGGCGACACTTTCCCACGCTTTCCAGATGGAGTATGCGAGCGACGGTTCCGCTCTGGTAAACAGTGCCGACAGCGGCGAGCTCCTGGCCGATGGTTCCTGGCAGCCCGGCAGGGCTGTATACAAAACCGGTGAGCACTGCTCGATTTTTTAGTAAGGTAGCGCCTCCGCACGAGCAGTTTCGGGTGGTGGCAAGCTGCGAGCTCAACGCTGATTGAAGCCGGCACAACCCGGCCGGCCGGCCAGCCAGGCGCAGGCCACAATTCAACCGGCCAATAAAAGTCATGGATCTCCAATGAAAATAGATGTGATGCGGGCAGACTACCGGGACCCGCAACAGGCTGCTGACATTGTTTTTTTGCTCAACAGTTACGCCACCGATCCAATGGGTGGCGGCGAGGCGCTGCTGCCCCAGGTCCGACAGAATCTGGTGCCGACCCTGGCTACGCTGCCGCACGCTCTGACCCTGCTCTGCTATGTCGACAGCCAGCCGGCGGGGCTGGCCAACTGCTTCGAGGGATTTTCGACCTTCAGCTGCAAGAAACTGCTCAACATCCACGATATCGCGGTGCTGGCGAAATATCGCGGTCTCGGCCTGAGCCAGCACCTGCTGCGAGCGGTCCAGGCGATAGCCGTGGAAAGGGGTTGCGCCAAGCTGACCCTGGAGGTGCTGGAGGGCAATACTGTTGCCCGGGCGGCATACGAGAAGTTCGGCTTTGGCGCCTACCAGCTGGATCCGGCCATGGGCCAGGCGATGTTCTGGCAAAAGCCACTCGATTCTGCT
>JAHEBL010000047.1:0-12225 GCA_024642265.1 Haliea sp.
CCAGCGCAATCTCCAGCGCCTTCGGATAAGCCGGCTTGCCACTCGGCGCCCGGGGCACCTCGTCAACCACGTGTAACTCCCGCGGTACCTTGTACCCGGCGATATACTTGCGCGCGTCTTCCTGTACCGACTCCAGAGTGAGCTGCGCACCACCGCGGGCTGAAACCACCGCGGTCACCTTGCTGCCAAAACGCTCGTCGGGCGTGCCGACTACGAGGCAGTCAAAAATATCCGGGTGGGCCTTCAGCGCCTGCTCCACTTCTTCCGGAAACACTTTCTCACCGCCGGTGTTGATGCAATTGGAGCCGCGCCCGAACACGGTAATGCTGTTGTCTTCTTCGAGCCGCGCCTCGTCACCCATGAGCAGCCAGGACTTGCCATCGACCTCGACAATCGTCTTGGCCGTCTTGACCGGGTCGTTGTAGTAGCCCACGGGAATGTAGCCGCTGCGCGCGAAGATGCCCATCTCGCCGGGTGCGACATGGCGGTGTGGCTCGCCTTCCGTGTCAGAAATCACCGACATGAACTCGCTCTTGCTGACATTACCCAGGCCCTGGCCTTTCTTGCCGCCGCCGTCCATGCCCATGTTGCCGCTCTCGGAGGAACCGAAAGAATTGGTGATGAACACGTTGGGAAAGTGCTGCCGGAATGCCTCCTGCTTGCTGGTGGAGAACACCGCGCCGCCGGAGCCCACACTGAAAATCGAACTCAGGTCCCAACGGCCCGGGTTGGCATCCAGCGCGTCCAGCAACGGTACCGCCATGGCATCACCGACAATGGTAATGGCGTTGACTTTCTCCCGGGCGACGATGTCCCAGATCTCCTCGCCAACCAGCGAGCGGGCCGGGTTCAGCACCACCGTGTTGCCCGCCAACAGCTGAATGCAGGCGTACCACCAGCAGGCGCCATGCATCAGCGGCGCCAGCGCCATTCCCACAATGGGAAAATCGCCCACCCGGTCAGCAATCTGCTCCGGCTCGGTAATGGCACCGTCGGGGTGAAACCACCCGCCTCCGCCCATGGCGGCAAAAAACACGTTCTTGTGGGGCCACATCACGCCCTTGGGCGAACCGGTGGTGCCGCCGGTGTACAGGATGAACAGGTCGTCGTCGGCACGCTCGGCAAAATCGCGCGTGTTGCTCTGCCCCGTGAGGGCATGCTCATATTCAGTGGAATCTATACTCGCTGCGTCACAGCCACTGTCGTCCACCACGTGCACCAGGGTGGTGAGAGCCGGGGCTCCCGATATGACCGCGGCTATATGGGGGGAAAACTCCTGGTTGTGAACGCATGCCACCATGTTTGAGTTGGTGAAAATGTAGAGCAATTCATCCGTGACATAGCGGTAGTTGACGTTGATCGGCACGGCACGCAATTTGAAGCAGGCCAGCATGGCCTCGAGGTATTCGTTGCAGTTGTACAGGTAGAGTCCGACGTGGTCTCCCGCCCCGACACCCTGGCTGGCGAGATAGTGAGCCAGTTGATTGGCACGCTGTTCCAGCGCCGCGTAGGTCGCCCGCCGGTCGCCGCACACCAGGGCGTCGCGAGCGGGCACCTTGTCCGCCACCATCTCGTACATATCGGCAATATTGAAGTGTTTGGCCACAGCTGCTTTCCTCTGGTATCAGGGTTTGTCGGCACCGACGACCCACATGGCAAAAAACTGGGCGCCACCGCCGTAGGCGTGACCGAGGGCAAGTCGCGCACCCTCCACCTGGTGGGCGCCTGCGTCCCCGCGCACCTGGCGGGCGGCCTCCGCGAAGCGAATCATGCCAGAGGCGCCAATCGGGTTGGAGGACAGCACCCCGCCGGAACAGTTCCAGGGGATGTCGCCGCCTTCGTCCAGCGAGGTAGCGCCGGACATGGTGAGCTTCCAGCCCTCCCCCTCGGGGGCGAAACCGAGATTTTCCAGCCACATGGGCTCGTACCAACTGAAGGGAACATAGACCTCCGCGCAATCGAGGTCCCTGCGGGGGTCGGTGATGCCCGCCTGGCGATAAACATCGGCTGCGCAGTCGCGGCCGGCCTGGGGGCTTACTTCCTCGCGCCCGGCGTACATTGTGGGCTCCGAGCGCATGGCCACGCCGCGAATCCAGGCGGGGGGCTTGGGTGATTCTGCCACCAGGTCCTCGGAGCAAATCACCATGGCGCAGGCGCCGTCCGAAGAGGGACAGGCCTCGAGAAAGCGGATGGGATCCCACAGCATCATGGAATCCTCCACTTCCTTCATGGTGATTTCAGGCAGTTGCAGGTGAGCCAGCGGGTTGCGGGCGCCGTGCAACCGGTCCTTCACCGCCACCTTGATCCCCACATCATAGGGCGCGCCGGAGCGGCGCATGTACTCGCGGATAATCGGCGCAAAATACCCGCCGGCACCGGCGTTGAGATGCACTGAAAAGGGTTGCGGTGTGGACAGCGCCCACATGGCGTTGGACTCTGACTGCTTCTCGAAGGTGACCGTGAGCACCCGCTTGAACATGCCACTCTGCACATGGGAGGCCGCCACCAGCGCGGTGGAGCCGCCGACGGAGCCGGCGGTATGCACCCGTAACATGGGTTTGCCATTACAGCCCAGGGCATCGGTCAGGTAGATCTCGGGCATGATCACGCCCTCGAACATATCCGGCGCCTTGCCGATAATCACGGCTTCGATATCGTCCCAGCCGAGGCCGGCGTCCTCAAGGGCGTTGACGGCGGCCTCACGCACGAGGCCGGCGATCGACACGTCACCCCGACGGGTCTTGTAATGGGTCTGGCCGATGCCGACCACTGCTGCCAGTTTAGCCATCAGGCGCTCTCCAGTACTGCGACGAGGTTGTGTTGCAGGCAGGGGCCGGACGTTGCATGGGCGACCCCGCGAGAAATATCCCCGGACACTATCCGGCGGAACACTTCACCGATGCGGGCCAGGCCCGACGCCATCATGAGGTTGCCCGCCATCACACCGCCGCTGGGGTTGATCACCGTGTCGTCGCCCAGGCCCAGGGCACGAGTGAGTATTATTTCCTGGTGGCTGAACGGCGCGCACAGTTCCGCCACCTCCACCGCTCCGCGCCCTACTCCTGCGCCTGCGGCGGCCTGGCGGGTCGAGGGTGAATCGGTGAGGTCGCGCATACCCAGATTGTGGGTTTCGATGCGATGGTCGATGCCGCTGATCACGGCATAGGGGACGCCCCATTCCCGGGCTTTATCCACCGTGCAGATAATCATCGCTGCCGCGCCATCCGCGACCGGCGCACAATCGGATTCGCGCAAGGGTGACACAACGGTGTCGGCTGCCAGCAGCGTCTCAATCGAGACCTCACCGCTCACCTGTGCATGGGGATTGACCATGGCGTGTTTGCGCGCCCGCGCGACCACTCCCGCCATGGCCTGCTCGGTTGCCAGCCCTTTCTCGATGAGCAGGCGCGCCTGCATGGCGGCCAGGGACACGCTGTCCACCCACAGCGGCGCCAGGTAATAGGGGTCGAGTTGCTGGGACAGCACTGTCGGCAACTCACCGGCGGAGGCTTTGGCAAAGCCATAGATCAGCGCCGATTCGGCCTGGTCCATGCGTATTTTCAGGATGGACTCATACAGTGCCCAGGCCGCATCCATCTCCACGTGGGATTCCTTGATCGGCGGCACGGCACCCAGCGCGTCCACACCGGCGACGAAAGCGAAAGCCGCGCCCTGCAGGTAGTCGCAACTGCCCGAGCAGACAAAGTCCACGTCCTGGGCATTGTTGAGACCCACCTGGCCGAACACCGCCCGCAACTGCGGCATGATCAGCTCGACCTCGTTGGCCGCGCCGGCCCTGGCGAGGCAGTCAGACTGGCTGAAAGCCACTACTGCAATTTCTTTCATAGCTGTCATTGCTCATCCTCCCAGCCGCCAATGGGAAGGCGGCCGATCCTGTCGACCGGCACATCAGGCTCATCGATGGGCTTGAAATAGCGGATATTGTCCATGGCGTAGGTCCACTCAGCCTCGGGCTTCCACACCGCCTGCACGCGCTGGCCAATATGGACCTCACTGTTTTCACACTCACTCATCAGGTGGATGAAGGAAATATTGGCGCCATCCAGTACCAGGTTGGCTATCACAAAGGGTGGCTTGATGGGGTTGTTGGGGATGGGAATGGCCACCACCGTGAAGGACTGCACAGTTGCCTTGTCAGGCAGAACCACCTCCTCCTCAGTCGGCACACCGCAGGCCGGGCAGGATCCCCGGGGCGGTATATAGACATTCGCGCAGCGCGGGCAGCGCTGACCGGTGAGCACACCCTGCCGGATGCGTTCCAGAAAGCGGGCCGGTGCGCGCCCTGCGGTGAAGTTGTACTGCAGGTAAACAGGGGTCTCAATGCGGGTCACTGCTTCTGTATCTTCGCTCACTGCGCTATTCCCCTATCAATTCAAAACAGCGGATGTCGGTGATGTAGCCGCGGGTTTCAGCGGCCCAGACCACCTGCACGCGCGCCCCCGTCGCCAGGTCCTCTTCGGCAGCGGCTGTTACGCAATGAATCATGGGCACATCCGCGCCATCGAGCCGGATCATTGCCCAGGCGAACGCCGTATCCATCGGGTGGGATGCCCGGGGCTGCTTCACCCAGCACCAGCTGACGATTTCACCCTGCTGGCCTACCTCGACAAACTCATCCAGCGCCTCGGCAGTCGCCGGGTCGTACTCCATTGGAGGCACTATGACCCTGCCGTCGCTTGCGCGGATGCCGAATATCCGGCGATCCCGAAGCCCGGTGAGAAACCGGCCGACCACGGGGCCCGTCGAGCGGGTATAGGTAAAGCCAAGCTCAAAGGCCTGGCTGAGGACATCGGGCTGCGCCATGTTGGTGGGTTCCTTTGCTGGTTCGCACTGCCACCGCTAACGGCCTGCAGCGCGGCAGGCCTTGACTGACGTGGGCCTGCTGACACTGTAATGAGTATCGACCAGAGGCCGGCGTCCCTCAATGACCCAAAGGATCATGCGAGAGTGACTTTTCAGATCAAGCCTGCGTGGGTGTCCGTCCCTGACAGCACGAGGTTCCCTTACTTGAACCAGCCGATGGGCAATTGTGCGAGACTGCTGTTGCAGCGCTTGAAATGATTGATAATGCCCCACCGTTTTGCCCGTCGCGGCGCGTGGCATTCACTCACCTGAAGCAGCAGGAGTACCAGATGACAGTTGCAGCCATAGGATATTTGCGAATCGAGTCCGCACAGAGCGACGCTTTTATGTCGTTTGGCACCGACGTGCTCGGCTTGATGGAAGCGGAGCGCGAGGATAAACAGGGGGCGCGCTTCCTGCGCATGGACCAGCATCCCTTCCGCTTTATGGTGGAGAGCGGCGCGCAGGACCGGCTCCTTGCAATCGGCCTGGAGTTCCGCGGCGCAGCGCAGTGGCAGGCCACCTGCGACAGACTGACCGCGGCGGGGCATGAGCTCAGTGCAGGTTCAGAGCCGGAAGCCGCCCGTCGTTGCGTCACCGCTTTCGTATCGGTGACCGACCCCTCCGGGAACACCGTGGAGTTGTACCACGGGCGCAAGCTTGATTACCGGCCGTTCAACTCGCCCGTCGGCACCGGCCGCTTCGTGACCGGCAGTTCGCGCAGCGGGGACATGGGCTTTGGCCACGCGGTGATCCCGGCGCCAAAGGCCGAGCAGACAACTGCATTCTACACCGACCTGATCGGCCTGGCGGTGTGTGATGTCCTGCACCTGGCCACACCACCTTCGCAGGTTATTTTCATGCACGCGGACAACCCCCGCCAGCACTCACTCGCCCTGTACGACCAGCCTCACCCGGTGGGCGTGGTGCATGTGATGGTCGAGGTCGAGACTCTCGATGAGGTGGGCCTGGCGCTGGACCGCGCCAGCAAAGCAGGGCACCCTGTCATCGCCAGCCTGGGGCGTCACGTCAATGACAATATGTGCTCATTCTACGTGCTTGCCCCCGGCGGCATCGCCTTCGAATACGGTTATGACGGACTGCAGATTGACGACTGGAGCCGCTACACGCCGACGGTTTCCACAGAGGGTGACCTCTGGGGCCACGAGTACAACTTTCCCGGCGTAAATGATTAGACCCGAGCCCTGCCGCCGGGCGGCTCTCAGCGCACCTCTACCTTGACTGGAATCCAGCGATTGAGGATGTACTGCAGTGTGCCGTTGGCCTTCATTACCGACAGGGCCCGATTCAGTTCGCCGGCCAGAACGTCATCTCCCGGGCGCACCGCCCAGGCCAGCATCTCCTCGGTCATGGGTGAGTAGAGGCTTATAAGGTCGGCGTTTTCGCGCGTGGTCGCCAGCTGCCAACTGGTAGGGGCATCGTGTATGTAAAGGTCGATCTGGTCGCTGCGCAGGGCGGCAAAGGCCGCGCCGGAATCCTGGTAAAACTTGATCTCGGCATCCTTCAATTCACGCTCAGCGAAGGCGGCACCGGTGGTACCGGGCTCTACGCCTATGCGCACACCGGCACGGTAGACAGACCAGGGTTGGGCGAAAGCGGCTATCTTGTCACGGTGCAGGATGGCCATCTGGCCTACCACCATATAAGAGTCGGTGAATATCACCTGCTCACTGCGCTTGGCCGTTACGCTGAACCCGGACATGATCACATCGATATCACCGGCCAGCAGCGCCGGTATGAGCTTGTCGAACGGCATATTGGTCAGGCTGAGCTTGCGGCCAATAATCTCGCCCACGGCGAGCGCGTTATCGGCTTCGATGCCGACGACCTGGCCTTCCCGTTCGAATACCAGCGGTGGATAGTCTGCGCTGACGCCCACGCGCAGTGCACCCGCCGCCATCGCCGCGCTGCTTGCCAGCCACATAAAGAGTACCAACAGGTATTTCCGGGTCATCTGTCCACTTGCTCCTTGGAGCGCAATTGCCTGGCTGTTGCCATCGCCCTGGCAGCGCTGGGTGTGAGGGTACGGGGCGCCAGAAGTTTACGTTTTCACCGTGAGAATAGAAAGCCCCGGGGCATTACGGGCCACTGTGGGAGCAAGCGTTCATGGTATGCTTCGCAGGAAATAGCTCGGCATTCGGGGACTGCATGTCCGACACCCAGACAAAAGATATGATCGAACTGGACACTCGAGCCCTGATCGGCAAGGGACTGCACCGCGAGTGTTTTGTTCATCCTGAAGACCCCGCACGCTGCATCAAGATTGTCGTATCCGGTTCTGGCAATGAGAACCGGCGGGAACAGGCCTACTATGCGGAACTGACCCGCAGGGGGGTTTCATGGGATATGCTGCCGAGGTTTTACGGCCTGGTTTCCACCAACCTTGGCGAAGGCGCGGTGTTTGACGCGATACGGGACTACGACAACCGGATATCGTTCACGCTGGGGCATTACCTGAGCTCCGAGCAGCTGACCAGGCTGCATGGCCCGGCGCTGCGCATGGCACTGGACCGGCTCAAGGCTTACCTGCTGGAGTACCGCATCATCACCATGACGCTGAAAACCAAAAACATACTGTTCCAGCTGACAGGTGAAAACACCGGCAAACTGGTCATCATCGACAATATCGGCAATTCGGATTTTATCCCGCTGGCCAACCACATCCCCCGACTGGCGCGGTGGAAAATCCAGAGAAAATGGCGGCGCTTCGAGCGCAGCTTGCGCCGGGACTACGCCGCTAACAGGGCGCTCGCACAGGCCCTGGAGCCCGCGCGAACCTGAACATCCGCGCCGGGCTTGTAAGCCTTCAGCGGCCCCCGTGAGCCTCGTGCACCGCCCCGCCACCCGGGGGCCGGACAGCTTCGGGCGCGCCTGGTTCAGCTGGATGCGGTGCCACTCCTGGGCCCGGCGCGCCTACTCCGCGATCTTCATTTCCCGGCAGGACATGCTCGACACGCTCCTCATCGAGCCGACGTTGCGCACGAACATCCTCCTCCTCATTGCCGCCATAGTAGATATCCTCGCCCTGCCCCGCATCGACGCCGTCTGTCTCTGGCATGACCTGTTCCCGGCGCGCCGGGGCCGGGGCTTCATCGGCCGGCCCTGCGGCGGGAGCATCCATCACATTGGTTGCGGGGATATCGACCACCTCGGCACCTGGCGCCGGTGAATCGCTGAACTCGGGCACGCCCTCGGCATCCTCGCTCTCATACACCTGTGCACTGGCCGGCGTCTGCACCAGCAGTACCAGCAAACCCCCGACAATCAAATTTGCATACTTCATAAAACGCCACCTTCTATGTGGGAAACGAGTCCGGTAGATAAATCTTATACCACCAAATACGCAGCCGCAGCAGAGTTATTGTTCCAAATCAACATATTACGGAAACTTGCCAAGCATGCCCTTGTGGTCCAGACTTTTCAGGCCGTTTCCCGGGCGCTCTGCCGTCCGACACCGGCCGGCCTGTCCCGGTAACCACGCAACAACCAAGCTGTATAGGAGAATCTCTCATGCGCCTGAATGTCCTGCCTACATTTGCCGCCGCCGCTCTATCGATGTTGCTGGCAGCAACTCTCTCCGCCGGGAATCCCCTCCCGGAAGTGAGCCACGATGGACTGCATCTGATGAAAAACACCAAACTGCGGGCCGTTTACATGAAACCGGGCGCCAACCTTGCGGAATACGACAAGGTCGCGCTGCTGGCCTGCTACGTGGCATTCAACAAGAACTGGCAGCGCAACTACAATGACCAGAGTATGGACCTGATGGATCGGGTTACCGACCAGGACATGAAAAACATCAGGGATAAACTGGCTGAGGAGTTCAACAAGGTGTTCACCGACGTGCTCACCAAAAGTGGCCACGAGATGGTCAGTACTGCAGGCACAGGCGTGCTGATCGTGCAGCCCGCTATCGTCAACCTGGAAGTCACCGCACCCGACCTTATGAGCGCCGGCATGGAGCAGAACTTTTCCGCCGATGCCGGGCAAATGACCCTTTATATGCAGCTGTATGATGGCAAGACCGGGGATATCATTGCCCGCGTCATCGATCCGGAAGCGGCGGGCGACGAGGCCTTTGAAGTCCGCAACAGCGTCACCAACATGGCAGACGCGGAGCGCGTACTGCGCCGCTGGGCGACTATCCTCGACAGTCACCTGGCAACCGTCACCGCGGCGACCAGCGCCAAACAGTAACGGCCTCACCCCGCGCCGCTGGCAGAAACACCGCAGCGGCGCATCGCCCCCTCACCCGGCTTTGGCTTGCGGGCAGGGCACCCTTTCCGGCATATAAAAAAACATTGACAGCGGCCAGATTAGGTTTATAGTGGCGCCAGCTTGGAAGAACGACTGTTATTTATTTTCCCCATTTCGAAGTCCCGCTGTACTACCTCGTCCTGAAGTCTTTAAATAAAAAGCCCTAGTTCCAGCACAATGCCTTTAATTACGAGGGCGAATTTTTTTTGAATATATATAGGATACAACAATGTCTAACACTGTTACCGGTACTGTGAAGTGGTTTAACGAATCAAAGGGTTTTGGCTTTATTGCCCAGGAAAACGGCCCTGACGTTTTTGCTCACTTCAGCGCCATTTCAGGCTCCGGCTTCAAGACTCTGGCTGAAGGCCAGCGCGTAGAATTCACTGTAACTGCAGGCCAGAAAGGCCCCCAGGCAGAGAACATCGTAGCGATCTGAATTTTGCAAAAAAGCGCCGGCTATAGAGCCAGCGCCTGATGCAAAGAAAAATAAAAAGGGCCAGTACCGCAAGGTACTGGCCCTTTTTCATAAGGCACAAATAGGGCCGGCATCTAGTCGCCTGCACCCTCCTCCTTCGCTTCCCCGCTCGCCTCGGCGGCACTCTCAGCAAGGGAAAAATGCGCCCGCTCTATGACGTAGTAGTGGATGTTATCCGACTGCTCCTTGTCCAGTTCGCCACCAAAACCCACCATGCCGTTCTGCCAGTGCATGCCACCGAGCACGATGGCATCCCACATGGCGTGTTTCTCCGGCGTGAGCGCCCGCAGGTCAGGCGTAGCGCCGCCGCTGACAGCACCGTCGCCGTGGCAGTACACACAATAAGTGAGGTACTCCTTGCGCCCCGCCATCACCTGTTCAGCGGAGGCGGTCAGTTCCGGGGGATCGATTACCAGGCGCTTATCGACAGCCGGCGGCAGTTCAGCTTTTCCGTCGAGCTTGAAAACCAGCAGGCGGCTGCGGTTGGGGATAGGGCCCGCGGTGAGTGCCTCGCCTCCTACCAGGGCGAGCGAGCCGCCCCAGCCAGCCACCACGGCAAGGTACTGGTTACCTGCCTGGCGAAAGACCACTGGTGGGGCTACCACCCCGGTCTGGGCATCGAAGACCCACAGGCGTTCACCTGTGTCGGCGCGGTATGCCACGAGTTCACCTGACGAATTACCCTGGAACACCAGGTTGCCGGCCGTGGACAGAATACCGCCGTTCCAGGGTCCCTCGTGCTCCACCCGCCAGCGCGGCTGCTGTGCCACGGGGTCCCAGGCGATGATCGCCCCTGTGACAGTGTCCAGCACGGCCTGTTTCTCGACCGGGTCGTCGGGCAGGCTGGCCGGACGGTTGTCGGTGCCCGTATTCCAGTAGCCCTTGCGGTGGCGGAAGTTCTCGTCGGTGGCGTAGACCCAGGGTGCGTCCTGGGCAGGGATATACACCAGGCCGGTATCGGGGTTGTAACTCATCGGGTGCCAATTGTGACCGCCGATCGGGCCGGGAAAGTGCAGTCCGGTAGCCTTGCCCTCGTAACGGGCACCCTCGGTTTCCACCGGCCTGCCGGTCTCCATGTCGACATGGGTGGCCCAGGTGATGGTGGCGTACGCATCTGCCGACAGCAGCTCTCCCGTCGCCCGGTCCAGCACATAGAAGAAGCCATTTTTAGGCGCCTGCATAATGACCTTGCGCGGCTTGCCGTCCAGTTCCAGGTCGGCCAGGATCATGTGCTGGGTTGCCGTGTAGTCCCAGGTTTCCCCCGGGGTGGTCTGGTAGTGCCAGACGTAGCTGCCATCGTCGGGGTTGAGCGCGAGAATGGAGGAAAGATAGAGATTGTCGCCTCCATCGGGGCTGCGTATCTGCCTGTTCCAGGGGGCACCGTTACCGACTCCAAGGTACAGCAGGTTGAGTTCGGGGTCGTAGGCCATGGAATCCCAGACGGTACCTCCCCCGCCCACGACCCACCACTCGCCGCCGCCCCAGGTTTCGGCGGCCTTCTTCATGGCGTCGCTTTCAAAGCCGTCGGCGGGGTTACCCGGCACCGTGTAGAAACGCCAGGCCTGCGCCCCGTCATCGAGCGCGTAGGCGGTGACGTAGCCCCTTACGCCGAATTCACCACCGCCGTTGCCGATGATGACCTTGTCCTTGACGATACGGGGTGCCCCGGTGATGGTATAGGGTCGCTCTTTATCCGTGGTCTGCACTTCCCAGCGCAGGGAGCCGTCCGCGGCGTTGAGACTTACCAGCCGGCCATCATAGGTACCGAAGAACAACCGCCCCTGGTCGTAGGCGACACCGCGGTTGACGACGTCACAACAGCCGTGAACCGCCCAGTTCCTGGGGACCTGGGGATCGTAGAACCACAGCAGCTCCCCGGTAACTGCATTGTTGGCGTAGACCATGCTCCAGGAGCCGCTGGTATAGATAACACCGTCTATAACTAACGGCGTCGCCTCCAGGCCACGGGCTGTCGGGTAGTCGAAATACCACGCAAGGCCCAGCTTATCGACGTTGCCGTCATTGATATCCGCCAGGGGGCTGAAACGGGTTTCCGCCTGATTGAGGCCATGCTTGGGCCATTCGACATCTGGCGCGGGGGCCGGAGGTGCAGGCGCCGGCGCCACGGTTTCCGCCACCGCGGGCACTGTGGCGGTCTCTGCCGGGGGTGCCTCGCGAGAGCAAGCTGCAAGTGTTGAGACTATTCCGGCAACTGCCAGCCAATGTACGCTGCGCAATTTCATAGCTGCTTTCCTTTATTTATTCTGCTTACCAGCGATCATAGTAGCCAAGTTTTCGCCGCTTAAGTACCTGTTGCGGCAAAAAACACGGCACTGGGAAATCACCGGTACCGCAACGCTCCCCCGGGTAACGGCTCCCGTCCAGCTTTTGTTCGGGCCAACAGAGTCAACCTGTACCTGAGCCACCGGAGATGGCATATTCTACCGATCTGTTTTTCTGTGGAGCTGGACTGTGAAGAAATGCCTTGCTGCAGGCCTGACTGCCTGCTTTTTGATGGCCATGCTGGCGGGCTGCGCCCAGTACGAAAACAAGCGGGGCGTGGAAGTGACCTGGCAGAGCAGCGCCACCGGCCGCCTGGTGCCGGG
>JAHEBL010000047.1:12325-27424 GCA_024642265.1 Haliea sp.
GCCGACCTGTTGTCGGTAGACTGGGGCAATGCCCACATGCACGGCGAATTCCTGCTGGTGACCTTTGACCGGCAACACCGGGTTACCGGCAGAACCTTCGCCCGCTGGAGCAACGACGCCGGTGGTGGTCAGGCTATTCAGCCCATGCTGGGCCTGGTGTCCCTTGTGGATGTCGAGGACATGGTGGACCACATGCCTCACCACCAGTGGGGAGGCTCCCTGCTGGAACCCATGCCGCAGGCGATTAACAGTCACTCACGCCCTGACACGGGACAGAACGGCATACAACGGCGCGGCACCCCGACCGGGACTGGGCAGCAGAGCCTGGAATAGGTCTCACCATGCCCCGTCCAGGCTAATGTCGCTGCATCTATGTTCTAGATCCTGAACTGCAGGGTCAGCCACAATTTGTCGGTGTCGGTGTAGCGGTCGCCATCAGCCGAGAAGCCGGCAAACTTCAGCTCGGTGGTGAAATGCTCATTGATCGGCCAGGTGGCGGCCAGGTCTATCTCACTGCCAAAATCCTCGCCGGAATCCTCCGCCTGGAAATCGTGGTACACCGCTGCCAGCCTGACCGGACCCAGAGCGGCGTCTACACCAAGATAGAGGTCTTCCACGCCGTCGTCGGGTGTCGTCAGGAATTTGTCAGCCCAGCCCTGAAATTTGTGCAGCGTCGCCAGCGGTGTGGCAAAGCCGGTCCCGTCACCGGCCGCCAGCACTTCATAACCGGCCTTCACGCCGATATCGGCAATCTTGCCCCCTACTTCCAGCAGGTAATAGTTTGCCTCGTAGTTCAGTTCACTGTCACCCGCGTCCTGCTGGGATGCCCAGGCCGCCCGCAGGTTGACTGCAGAGAACGTGCCCATGTATTCAACTCCCCAGCTCTCACTGGAATTGTTGACAGTTTTGGCCGCGGGATAACTGTGCTGGGAGTCCACATCAATGTAGTACCCGAAGACGCCGATGTTATGGCCCTCGGCCACCTTCCAGTCCAGATATGCAAAGTGGTTGTCGCCATCCCATTCTGCCGGGAAAGTGCCATCGTCCGGACCGAAGATACGGTGAACCCGGTAGGTGTAGCTGTAATCCAGGCTGACACTGTCGACGACCTGCCAGTTGGCGCGAAAGCCGTCGAATGTCTGCTCGTTCTGGCGCCAGGCGACGCCCCCGACAAACCGCTGATTGCTGTAGTTTATGCGCTGGCGACCATATATCCCGCTGGCTGCGTCCGCGCTGTACTTGAGATACACCTGGTTGACCTCGGTGCCCTTGGGGTCGGCAACCACCGGATACCGGGTCTTGCCGTTTTCGGTGGAGTTGTACTTGTCAGAGCCGACAACCGTGATGTTATCGACCTCACCCAGTACGGTAAAACCGTGCAGGGACCCCGATTCGGCGGTAATCCTCGAGCGCAGGGTCGAAGCCTCGGCATCCTTGTCGATGCCGTCCTGGTCGACCCCTTCAAAGCGATAGCGAAAGTCCAGGGCTACCTTTCCTGCCTTAACGGCATCTACCACGCTGGTGGTGATACCGTCAGCGCCCCAGCTGTTCATGGCACAACACGCCAGTAGCAGCCCATTCAGGATCCTGCCGTCATTTCTCAAAGATTTCATAGTCGCCCCTGTCGATTTTGTCATAGTGGCCGCGCTGGCCGTGATTTCAATAAGCCCGTTTCTGCCGCACGAGCTGGTAAGCGCGCCCGAAGTACCACACCGGGGCGCTGATCATGTGCACCAGCCTGGTGAAGGGAAACACCAGCACAATGCTGATGCCAAAAAATACATGCAGCTTGTAAATGATATGAACATTGGCGATATATGCCGCGGCCTGCTCAGGCTGGAATGTCACCACGCTCTGTGCCCAGCCGGCCAGCAGCAGCATGACGGAGCCGTCCAGATGCTGCATTGACGCGAAAATCGTGGCCAGGCCCAGCAGTAACTGGATACCCAGCAGTATCAGGATTGCCAGGTCACCCCGGGTACCACTGGCCCGCACACGCGGGTCTGTGATACGCCTGTGGAGCAGCATGGTCAGACCCAACAGGCACACCAGGCCAAAAAAACCACCGGACACCATGGCCAGGATCTGCTTGTCCTCGGTTGATATCACATGGTGGTAGATCGCCTCCGGTGTCAGGAGACCGACAAAGTGCCCGGCGAGGATGAAAAGTATGCCTATGTGAAACGAGTTGCTGGCGAGCACCATGCCTTTGGTGCGCACCAACTGGCTGGACCCCGCTCGCCAGCTGTACTGCTCGCGATCGAAACGGACCCAGCAGCCCACAACACAAACGGTGATCGCTATATATGGATACAGGGCAAATAAGACGGTATTCAGATCGAGATTCATGCTAGATCCCCCCGGTCCGGGCAGCGCCCGGGCGATTGATGCCCGGATCGGCGCCGCCAACGGCATCGACCCAGTGCAGTGGTGTGGCCTTGTCTGCGACCGGTTTCCGGTCCAGTCCGCAGTTTTTATCCGGTGTACTGAAGGTAACCGCGGTCTCTTCCCATTCCTTGTCGATCGCTTCAGGTGTGTTGTCCGGCTCCTCACCAGACACCGCGCTGCGCAGCGCGGACAACTGTTCCTGCTGCCCGGCTATCATCAGCAGGGACTCGAGCAAAACACCGTAAACCGCACCGCATTCGCCACGCTGCTCAAGTCGCGCGGCGACGCGGGCGATAATGTGGGACACGTCCGCAAGCCACTCGCGCACCTCGAGGTCCGGGCGGCTGGAGAGGTACTCGAGGAACAGGGGCAGGTAGTCGGGCAGCTCATGTGCGTTCAGTTCAAACCCGTTCCTGCGATAGATGTCGATAAGGTCAACCATCGCCTGGCCCCTGTCCCTGGACTCGCCATGCACATGTTCAAACAGATGCAGGGATACAGACCTCCCCTGGTCAAACAGCAGACCATAGTTCTCCTGGGCGTCCATCAGTTCGCCGTCGCACAGAACATTGAGTGCATCGAGCAGACGCAACCGCATCTTCGGCGAGACTTCCCGGCAATCACTGATCTCAAGCGCGAGATCAGCGCGGTAGAGCTGTAATTCCGGCCGCGGGTAATCGAGCAGCCGGCTGATGATAGTCAATATGCGCATGCCTATTCCTCCCAGATCTGCACAGAGGCGATCACGTCTTTGCGATTGGTCTTTTTGCCGCCAAACATGTTGACGTCACTGTTGCCATCGCTGCAGCCATTGCCAAAGCTGAAGCCGCAACCGTTGGCCTCGGCCTGGGCGTATTTGAGGGCTTCTTCACGATGGGCGGTGGGAACCACGAAGCGATCCTCGTAATTGGCGATGGCAAGGTAACGGTACATTTCCTCGGCCTGGGCCACGCTCAGGCCTACATCGTCCAGCACCGCGACATCCTCTACCCCTTCCACGTTCTGCCCGCGTTTGTAAGCGCGCATCGCCAGCAGGCGCTTCAACGCCAGTCGCACCGGTTGCTCGTCACCCGCTGTGAGCATATTGGCGAGATATTTGATGGGGATTCGGAGGGAATCCACATCCGGAATCACACCGCTCATGCCGATATGGCCCGCGTCCGCGGCGCCCTGGATGGGCGACAGGGGCGGCACATACCACACCATGGGCATGGTGCGATATTCCGGATGCAGGGGCAGTGCCAGTTTCCAGTCTACTGCCAGCTTGTACACCGGTGATTGCTGGGCAGACTCGATAACAGAATCCGGTACACCATCCTTGCGCGCCTGGGCAATAACCTCCGGGTCATGTGGATCGAGGAAAACTTCCAGCTGCCGCTCATAAAGATCCTGTTCGGATTCTGTGGAAGCAACTTCCAGGATTTTGTCGGCGTCATAGAGCAACACGCCAAGATAACGGATGCGGCCGACACAGGTTTCCGAGCACACCGTCGGCATACCCGCCTCGATGCGCGGATAGCAGAAAATGCATTTCTCGGACTTGCCGCTCTTCCAGTTAAAGTAGATTTTCTTGTACGGACAGCCGGAAATACACATACGCCAGCCGCGGCACTTGTCCTGATCGATCAGGACGATTCCGTCCTCCTCGCGTTTGTAGATCGCACCGCTGGGACACGAGGCGACACACGTCGGGTTGAGACAGTGCTCGCACAGGCGCGGCATGTACATCATGAAGGTATTTTCGTACTCGCCGTAGATCTGCTTTTCGATATTGTCGAAGTTTTTGTCCTTGCTGCGCTTATCGAACTCACCGCCGAGAATTTCCTCCCAGTTGGCGCTGCCCTCAATTTTTTCCATGCGCTTGCCGCTTACCAGTGAACGAGGCCGGGCCGTCGGCTGGTGTTCGCCCTGCTTCGCCGTGTGCAGATGCTGGTAGTCGAAATCGAAAGGCTCGTAGTAATCATCTATCTGGGGCATATCCGGGTTGGCGAAAATCTTCGCCAACACCTTCATCTTGCCGCCGATCCGGGGCGTGATGTCGCCGTTGTCGCTGCGCTGCCAGCCACCCTTCCACTTGTCCTGGTCTTCCCAGTTATTGGGGTAGCCAACACCGGGCTTGGACTCCACGTTATTGAACCACGCGTATTCCATACCCTCGCGGGAGGTCCACACGTTTTTGCAGGTGATCGAGCAGGTGTGGCACCCGATACACTTGTCGAGATTGAGCACCATGCCTACCTGTGAACGAATTTTCATCGGCCCTTCTCCTTAAACGTCTTGTGCCAACGGCAGCGGGGGGTGATCACCATCAGGGCCGTCAAGCCAGTCCACAGCAGCCATTTTCCTGACCACAACCATTTCGTCGCGGTTGCATCCAACCGTGCCGTAGTAATTGAAGCCCCAGGACTGCTGGGCATAGCCGCCAATCATATGGGTCGGCTTCATCACGACACGGGTTACGGAGTTATGGTGGCCGCCGCGAGTGCCGGTCAGCGCCGAGCCGGGCGTATTGATGATTCGTTCCTGGGCGTGATACATCATCGCGGAACCGGGCTTGACGCGCTGACTCACCACCGCCCGACAGGCGATTGCCCCGTTGGCGTTGAAGGTATCGATCCAGTCGTTATCCTCGATACCGACACTTTTCGCGTCCTGTTCGTTGAGCCAGATAATCGGGCCTCCGCGCGACAAGGTAAGCATCAGCAGGTTATCCGAGTAGGTACTGTGGATACCCCACTTCTGGTGTGGTGTGAGGAAGTTGAGTACCAGTTCCCGGTTGCCGTTGGGTTGCACTCCCTTGAGCAATTCGATGGAGCGGGTGTGAATTGGCGGGCGGTAGGAGATCATCTGCTCGCCAAAGGCCTGCATCCAGCTATGATCCTGGTAGAACTGCTGTCGGCCCGTTATCGTCCTCCACGGGATCAGTTCGTGCACATTGGTATAGCCCGCGTTGTAACTGACATGCTCATCTTCCAGGCCGGACCAGGTTGGGGATGAAATAATCTTGCGGGGCTGGGCCTGCACATCGCGGAAACGAATCTTCTCATCGTGCTTGGGTTCGGCCAGGTGCTTGTGATCGAGCCCGGTAAACTTGCCCAACGCGGCCCAGGCTTTAACGGCGACGTTGCCATTGGTCTCCGGAGCCAGGCTCAGAATGACCTCCGCAGCATCAATAGCGGTCTCTATCTTCGGCTGTCCCTGGCCAACGCCACCGTCAGCCACCTTGTAGTTGAGCTGGCGCAGCAACTCCACCTCATCGTCGGTGTTCCAGCTGATGCCCTTGCCACCGTTGCCCAGCTTCTCCAGAGCCGGCCCAAGTGAGGTAAATTTGCGATAGGTCGCGGGGTAATCCCGCTCGACAACAGCGATATTAGGCGCCGTCTTGCCCGGGAGCAGGTCGCATTCGCCATGCTTCCAGTCCTTGACATCAAAGGGCTGGGCTATCTCTCCGGGCGTATCATGCAGTATCGGTACCGTCACAATATCCTTTTCCACACCGAGCTTGCCCTCGGCTATCTCTGAGAATTTCTTCGCGATGCCCTTGTAGATATCCCAGTCGGAGCGCGCTTCCCAGGCCGGATCGGTGGCCTTGGACAGCGGGTGGATGAAGGGGTGCATGTCGGATGTATTCAGGTCATCCTTCTCATACCAACAGGCGGTGGGCAGGACGATATCCGAGTACAGACACGTGGAAGACATACGAAAGTCCAGTGTTGTCACCAGGTCCAGCTTGCCCTCTGCTCCCTGCGGCACCCAGTCAACCTCCTCCGGTATCAGGCCGTCGCGGGTGCCGTTGTCCTCGTTCATAACGCCGTTACGGGTGCCCAGCAGGTACTTGAGCATATACTCATGCCCCTTGCCGGATGAACCCAGCAAATTGGAGCGCCAGATAAACATATTGCGGGGGAAATTGGCCGGGTCGTCAGGCGCCTCGCAGGCAAACCTGACCTCGCCATTCTTCAGCTGCCTCACCAGGTAGTCTTTCGGATCGATGCCGGCGGCATCCGCTTCCCGGGCAATTTCCAGCGGGTTCCGGTTGAGTTGGGGCGCGCTTGGCAGCCAGCCCATACGCTCCGCCCTGATGTTGTAATCCAGCGTATGCTGTGGAAACTGGTTCTTGTCTGCCAGCGGTGACAGCACGTCGTGCATATCCAGCTTTTCGTGGCGCCACTGGGAACTGTGGTTATAGAAAAAAGAGGTTGAGTTCATCTGCCGCGGCGGACGGCTCCAGTCGAGACCGAAGGCCAAGGGCAGCCAGCCGGTTTGCGGCCGCAGTTTTTCCTGGCCTACATAGTGAGCCCAGCCACCGCCACTCTGGCCGACACAACCGCACATGATCAGCATATTGATCAGGCCGCGATAGTTCATATCCATGTGGTACCAGTGGTTCATCGCGGCACCCACGATAATCATGGACTTGCCCCGGGTCTTGTTTGCGGTATCGGCAAACTCACGCGCTACCTGGATCACCTTGGCGCGATCGACGCCGGTAATCTTTTCCTGCCAGGCGGGGGTATAGGCCGCGCCGGCGTCGTTGTAATCGGCGGCCACGTTCTCACCGCCGAGGCCACGGTCCAGTGAATAGTTGGCCATCATCAGATCGTATACGGTCGCCACCATTGCGGTGCTGCCGTCAGCCAGGGTGATGCTCCTGCAAGGCACATTGCGGTACTGAACGCTCTCCCCCGGCTGGTGCTCCCACTGCTCGGGCGCCTCATTGGCGAAATAGGGAAACGCCACTGAAGCAACACCACAACCGTCGTCAAGCAGTGACAAACGCAACTTGACTTCGGTGCCGCCCGCACCCTCCCGCTCTTGCATATTCCAGCGGGCGCTGCCGTCCCAACGGTAGCCGACAGAGCCTTGCGGAGACACCATGTCGCCGCTGATCTCATCGATCGCTATGGTTTTCCACTCGGCATTGGACTGCCCGGCAAGGTCAGTGCCGAGGTCACTGGCGCGCAGGAATCGCGCGGGCCGAACGCCAGCCTCATGGTCATCCAGCACCACCAGCATGGGCATGTCGGAATAGCGACGCACATAGTCGGTGAAATACTCACTGGGGTTATTCAGGTGAAACTCTTTCAGAATCACGTGCCCGAAGGCCATGGCAATCGCCGCATCGGTGCCCTGCTTCGGATTGAGCCAGGTGTCGGCCAGCTTTGCCGCTTCGGAAAAGTCCGGGGTAATCACCACGCCCTTTGCACCCTTGTAGCGAACCTCTGTAAAGAAGTGCGCGTCCGGCGTGCGGGTCTGGGGCACGTTTGAGCCCCACAGGATCAGGTAGTTGGAGTTGTACCAGTCGGCCGATTCAGGCACATCGGTCTGCTCCCCCCATGTCATGGGTGACGCCGGCGGCAGGTCGCAGTACCAGTCGTAAAAACTCATGCAAACGCCGCCGATCAGGGACAGGTAACGCGAGCCCGCTGCGTAGGACACCATCGACATAGCGGGAATCGGCGAGAAACCAACGACCCGGTCAGGGCCATATTTCTTGATTGTGTAGACATTGGCGCTGGCGATGATCTCGTTGACTTCGTCCCAGCTCGAGCGGACAAAACCGCCCATTCCTCTCGCAGACTTGTAGGATTTGGCTCGAATCGGGTCCTCCACGATGGCAGCCCAGGCATCAACGGGGCTGCTGTACTGGCCCCGCAGTTCGCGCCACAGCTTGAGGAGAGGCTTGCGCACCTTGGGGTATTTCAGCCGGTTGGCGCTGTACAGGTACCAGGAGTAACTGGCTCCCCTGGGACAGCCGCGCGGCTCGTGGTTGGGCAGGTCGGGCCGGGTGCGGGGGTAATCCGTCTGCTGGGTTTCCCAGGTGACAAGGCCGTTCTTCACGTAAATTTTCCAACTGCACGATCCGGTACAGTTGACCCCGTGCGTTGACCTGACGATCTTGTCGTGCTGCCAGCGCTGACGGTAGCCGTCCTCCCAGGCCCGCGATTCGTTGGTGACTTCACCGTGCCCGTCGGCAAACTCGCCGGTTTTCTTCTTGAAGAACTGCAATCTATCGAGAAAGTGGCTCATGACATTTTACCCTGTTAGTAATCTACCGCTGTTTATCCGTAACGATTAGGGATTGTGAAACTCTGCGTTCTTGCGCAGGTAGTACCACCAGTTGATCACCAGACATACGGCGTAGAACGTGGCGAAACCGTAAAGTGCAATCTCCGGTGTGGTGGCTGTGATCTGTTCACCAAAGACCTTGGGAATATAAAAAGCACCATAGGCTGCAACCGCGGAGGTCCAGCCCAGCACAGGGCCAGCCTGCTCCTTGTTGAACACCTGGGATATCGTGCGAAAGGTCGAGCCATTGCCGATACCCGTCGCTGCAAACAGCACAAGGAACAGCAGGAAGAATGGTACGAAGTACTCCTCCGGTGTTGCCGACGCGTAGGCGGCTTTCATGTAGTAAGCGACGCCCAGCGCACTGACCACCATTACCACGGTGATGATCTGGGTAACAAGCGCACCACCAACCTTGTCCGCGATCCAGCCGCCCAGGGGGCGAATCAAGGCCCCTATAAAAGCGCCCATCCAGGCGTACATCAGAGCACTGGGACCATTCGCATTTACGGTGTCGTGCGTCATGACACCATCAACTCCAATCACATGCGAGTAACCAAAAATAACCTTGATCGCCAGCGGGAAAGCGGCGGAAAAACCGATGAACGAACCGAAGGTCATGGTATAGATAACGCTCATCACCCAGGTGTGCCG
The DNA here is from genome assembly GCA_024642265.1 of Haliea sp. Classification (GTDB taxonomy): domain Bacteria; phylum Pseudomonadota; class Gammaproteobacteria; order Pseudomonadales; family Halieaceae; genus JARRPM01. The sequence continues at coordinate 21,437 of JAHEBL010000047.1, forward strand.
ATTGCCGAATATCTTGTACTGGCGCTGCAGGTTGGTGCGAATCTGGCCCGGAATAAGCTTCAGCAGGTACACCGTGGCCGTTATCACCAGCAGCAGGACGATTTCCTTGGGGACCCCGAAGCCGGAACCATTGGCCTTCTCGGGCAACAACAGCCACAGACCCAATATTGCGGTGACAAAGCCGATCAGCAGCATCCCCGACATCACGCCAAAGCTGGCTAGTGCGCCGGGTTGTTTCGGGGTGACCTCGGCAGTACTGATGTTGTTCATTCCGAACCAGGCAAGAATGCTGAGCGGGACAAGCGTCAGCAGCCAGATAAAGCCCGAGTTCTGTATCCAGGTTTCCGAACCAGCGGGGATCTTGCCAATCAGCGTACCGGAGGTGGACTGCAAGATCATGGAGTCACCGCCGAGCGCACCGAATATCGAGGCAGTCATAACCAGCGGCACCACGATCTGCATGGTGGTCACTCCGAAGTTACCAAGACCGGCATTCATACCCAGGGCATAACCCTGCATACGCTTCGGGAAAAAGAAATTGATATTGGACATGCTGGAGGCGAAGTTACCGCCACCAAAACCGGAAAGCAGCGCGAGCAGCTGAAACACCCATAGCGGCGTGTTCTTGTCCTGCAAGGCAATACCGGCACCTATCGCCGGCAGGATCAGCAGAGCGGTAGTAAAGGCGATGGTATTGCGGCCACCGCACAGGCGGATAAAAAAGCTGGAGGGAATCCTCAGGGTTGCGCCGGTCAATCCCGCGATAGCGGTGAGCGTAAAGAGCTCGGACTGCTCAAACGGGAAACCGAGATTCAGCATCTGTACGGTAAGCACGCCCCACTGCATCCAGACCCCGAATCCAGCCAACAAGCAGGGTATCGATATCCACAGGTTGCGGTTGGCAACGGATTTCCCGCCGCTCTCCCAGAATGCCTCATCCTCCACATTCCATGTCTTCAGGTCCGCCATAGTTCTCTCCCTTGGAGTTGTTGGGGGCCGCCCCCGGGGGCGGCGTTGTTCCAGGTGTGCGCCAACCGGGGCGCTATCAGGTTGCGTGGGGCTGTATATCCATACCTTCAGCGGTGCGCATATTTCGTATGGCCACATGCATCATGATCATGCACAGTGCCACTACCCCGAACAGCAGCATGAAACAGGAGCTGCGAACGTCCAGCAGGTCAGAGGCGATACCGAAGAAAATGGGCAGCGTAAATCCGCCCAGGCCGCCGATGACGCCCACCATCCCGCCTACGGAGCCCATGTTGTCCGGGTAGTAGTCATGAATGATGCGGTAAACACTTGCCTTGCCGATGCCCTGGGCAATACCGATCACGAAAATCAGGGTGGTAAATACCCATACGTTGGTGCCAATGGCAAAGCGATGGTCCCCGCTGATACCGTGCACGATGTAGGTGGTCTGGGGATAGGACACCAGGAACAGGCAGGTCAGGCAGGTCCAGAACACTGCCCAGTTAACATTCCGGGCACCATACTTGTCGGATAACCAGCCCCCCAGGGCCCGAATGAGACCTGACGGCAGCGTAAAGCACATGGTGATCAGAGAGGCGGTCCTGAGATCCATCTGGTATTCGCCCACATAGTATTTGGGCAACCACAGGGCCAGGGCGACAAAACCACCGAATACGAAATAATAGTAGACGCCGAAACGCCAGACCCGCAGTTCCTTGAGGGGCGCCAGCTGGTGGGCCAGCGACAGGTGTTCGCCACTTGCAGCGCGCTTTTGCTGGGCAGGGTCGGGGAAAGTAAAAAACCAGAAGATCACTGCCATCACGACCATGGCGATGGAATATACCTGGGGCACCATGCGCCAACCGAAAGCCACCACGATCATGGGAGCCACCAGGTTGGTTATTGCCGCGCCGGCGTTACCGGCGCCAAAAATGCCCATCGCCGTGCCCTGCCGCTTATCGTCGAACCAGGCTGAGGTATAGGCGATACCGATTGCAAAGGAGCCTCCGGCCAGACCCACAAACAGACCGATGACGAGGTACTGCCAGTACTGGTTGGCAAATGCGAGGCCGTAGGTCGGGATCGCAACCAGCAACATATGTATAAAAAATACGATACGGCCGCCGTAGCGGTCCGTCAGGATGCCCAGGGGCAGACGGGTAAGCGACCCGGTGAGGATAGGTGTCGCAACCAATATGCCAAACTGCGTATCAGACAGACCAAGCTCATCCTTGATCCTGATACCGATGATGGAAAACATGGTCCAGACCGCGAAGTTGCAGGCGAATGCCAGCGTATTCATGGTCAGCACTGACCACTGTTTATATTGATCGCTCGGCATCTGCCAGTCCCCGCTGTATATACTGATGGGCGCAACATAACCCTGTGACAGCTGGGGAATTTGATGCAGATCAACGGTGCCGGGCATCTACCACCATATAGCCTTGCCTCTACCACTTTGGTGGTAGACTCAAGCCACCGTCTTTGTGGGTATAGTCACACTAAAGCAAGCGATCTGCCGCCATGAGCACAGAATTCCAGCAATCACTCGTACAGCGAACAGGCATGGCACTGGCCGCTGTGATTTTGCTTGCGGTAGTCAATATGGTGGCCTCCTACCTGACCGCGGAGAGCAGTGAGAACGATGCCGTGAGGATTAACCTCGCGGGTTCCCTGCGCATGCAGGCCTACCGTATCGCCAACGAGCACATCCTGGAGCAGAGCGGCTCCAGCATGGGCAACATGGAGAGTCTGGAAAAATCCATCGCCGAATTCGAGACAAGGCTACAGCAGCCGGTTCTGGCAGCGCACATTCGCAACTCCGGGAACCGGGTGATGCTGGACGCGTTCGGTCTGGTCGAAACCGGCTGGAGGCAACTGAAACCGGAACTGATCGCCGGCACGACACAGCCTCAACAGCTGCTGGCGCAGATTGACCGCTTCGTCTCCGATATCGACAACATGGTGAAAACCCTGGAATTACAGACCGAGAGCAAGTTTCGTGTACTGCGGTTTATCCAGGGCGCCAGTCTGTTGCTGACGGTCGTGCTGGCCAGCATCATGTTTCTCAATGTGTACAAGTACGTGGTGGGACCACTGTATCAGCTGGTAGCTATGGCAGGCAGGCTCCGTGCAGGTGACTTTTCCATGCGCCTTGACAGCAAGAGCAACGACGAGCTGTCTCTGCTGGCGGATACATTCAACGATATGGCAGACAGCCTGGATGGCATGTACCGCACCCTGGAAGAGCAGGTGCAATCGAAAACCCGTCATCTCGAGGAGACACAGAAAATGCTGCGCTTTCTCTATGACACCTCCCGCCGGCTGAGCGAACAGGGCACTATCGTCAGCAAGCTGGAACGCACAATGGATCACCTGCAGCGTGAAATCGACGTGAGCGCAGTCGATATCCACCTGCAGCACGCCTCGCCCCATCACCCATTCCTTATCAGCTCCCGTTCGAGCGCCGCATCCAATGACAGTGGTGCCCATGGAGAGGCAGACGAAGACACACCACTGCTTACTGCATACCAGCTGCAACACGACGACCGTAAATACGGTAGCCTGAATATTTCACAGACCGGCGCTGACCGGATCAGCAGTGAGCAGAATCTCATGCTGGCATCGCTGGCCGATACCATCGGGGCCGCGCTTGCCAATGAAGCGCGAAAAGATCAGGCGCACCGGGTGGCACTGATGGAAGAGCGCACCGCTATTGCCAGGGAACTGCACGATTCGATAGCGCAGTCGCTGTCGTTCACCAAAATCCAGGCCAGTCGCCTGCAAACCCTGTTGGCACAGGACGCAGATCGGCAAGAGCTTGACACAGTTCTGGTGGAAATACGTACAGGGATCCAGTCAGCCTATGCACAATTGCGCGAGCTGCTTACCACGTTCCGCCTGCAGCTGGATTCGCCGGGATTGCAGCCCTCGCTGCTGGCGACAGCACGGGAATTCCAGGACAAGGGCAATATCGCGGTAACGCTTGAATCCAGCTTGCAAAACTATCCGCTGACACCCAACGAGGAAATCCACGTCCTGCAAATTGTGCGGGAGGCACTTTCGAACGTGCTGCGTCATTCCGGCGCCGACCAGGTACGGATCCTGCTCGCACTGGACGAGGAACTGGGCATGATCGAGGTCCGCATCGCCGACAACGGAAGCGGCATGGGGACGCCCGGGCCCGGTCGCAATCACTATGGCCAGACGATCATGCAGGAGCGTGCAGACATACTTGGCGGCACTATCGAGTTCGCCTCGAATGTGGACAGCGGAGTTGAGGTGATCCTGCGCTTCACCGCGGAGCATGCCACTTCACCTGTGGCTGGCAAGCAACAAGCCAATACCGCGAGGACCGGTTCATGACACGAATCATGCTCGTCGATGACCACCCGATGATGCGCAGGGGTATGCGTCAGCTGATCGAGATGCAGGACGATCTGCAGGTTATCGCGGAAGCAGGCAGTGGTGAGGAGGCACTGACCATCGCTGCCAGCCTTGAACCGGATATGATATTGATGGATCTCAACATGAAGGGCATGAATGGCATACAGACCATCGAGGCACTTCGCAACAATGGCATCACCGCCTGTATTCTCATGATCACGGTTTCGGACAACGATGAGGATGTCATTGCCGCACTCCGGGCCGGCGCTGACGGCTATCTTCTGAAAGACCTGGAGCCGGAAGAACTGATCAGCGCGCTGCTGCAGGCGGAACGGGGTCAACTGGTACTGAGTCCCCAGCTGACGCGGATACTTGCAAGTACGCTGCGGGAGGAGAAAATCGACAGGCGGGGCCTTGCTGCTGAGTTAACGGCGCGGGAGCGACAAATTCTCGCCATGATTGCCGCCAGCAGCAGCAACAAGCTGATCGCCAGGGAACTGGGGATCACTGAGGCAACCGTCAAGGTTCACGTCAAGAACCTGCTGAAAAAGCTTAACTTTCACTCGCGGGTAGAAGCCGCTGTGTGGGCTGTCTCCAACCATATATCCTGAACAGCCTGTATTGGGGATGGCCCGGCGTAGCGCGGTTCACCACATAAGGTCATCGGGTATCTGGTATTCCGCGTAAGGGTCCTCCTCTCCCACAGGCGCCGGCTCGCTGGTATTAAGCAGCATGATCGCATCCTCGTCGCGCTGCATGATCTTTCTTGCCGCAGCCGCTGGCAGCAGTTCATAACCGTCGTCGAGTCGGGCTATTGCCAGCCTTCCCCGGCTCAATTCATTCTGCAGTTGCGGGGTAACGTAGATCTTCTTGATCTTCCTGCCATCGGTAAACTGATACGGCACATCCCCGCCCCTCCGCTCGATACGATTCATCCTGATGAGCTGTATGATCTGGGCCTGGATCGCCTTTTTCTCATTGAGCGCCTGTTGTTGCCTGTTGAGTTCCCTGTCGCGCTCCACCTTCTCCGCCTGCAGGCGCCTGGCCTGCTCCCGCGCCTCGTCTACCCGGGCATGCCCCTTGGGCTGGCTCCTGGCTTCCTTGCGCTTTTCCTTGTCGATCTGCTTGGCCTTCTTGGCGTCGACGATGCCGGCCTTCAGGAGCTGGTCTTTCAGGGATGCCATGGCGGAAGCCTTTGCGGATGGTGGGAAGCGGGATTATCGTAAAATCACCGGCCACAGGCAAATGCCGCTTATGCATGACCTGTCTAGCGCCTGTATTCGATGATATTCTCTGCTCCGGAAATCAGCAACGAGGCGCAGTTTTGAAAAGGAAACGGATTTTTGGCGCAGGCATTGCCGCTGCCGCCCTGGCGGTCGCGGTTATCCAGTTTATCCCCGCCCCTGCCCTGCTGGTCCCCGCAAGCTTACCGGTTGAGCAACGCAGTGCCCATCGCCTGATCAATTTCGAGGGCATAGCCAATTTTCGCGACCTCGGTGGCTATCAGGCAAGTGATGGCCGAACGGTAAAGTGGGGGCGACTGTACCGATCCGGCAACTTTGCCGAAGCCTCCAGGGCAGACCTGGCGGGGCTGCAATCCCTTGGGCTCGCCACCTTCATCGACTTTCGCTC
>JAHEBL010000004.1 GCA_024642265.1 Haliea sp.
AACTGATCTCCTCCCTGGCGGTGAACACGCGGGAGTCGACGGTCATCAGCATCCTGCGGTCCTGCTCGAACTCTACCACCGTATAGTGCAGGGAAAAGCCGGCCTTCATGTCGATACGAAATTCACTGCCCACACCGACCTCGCCGGGCGTCAGTCGTTTACCGGACGCCACACCCGGGTCCCACTCCTCGATACGGGAAAACTCCGAAACGTAGGCAAACACCTCATGCAACGGCCTGGTAACCGTGACGGTTTCATCAAGGGTGACTGTTTTGCTCATCGACCTGCTCCAATGTGTATGACCGGGTAGATACGGCTGCTCGCCCTGATTGGTTCAGCGTTGCCATTGTCTATCGCAGCAACTGGAGACTGCAAGTCGGGGCTTGCATCCCTTCCGGATACAGGCTCTGCAGCCACAAAAATGAACTCCTCGCATAGCAAATTCGCCTCGCATATACTGCCCGCTAACGTTCCAGACGGAGTCCCATCCCCATGTGTCGCCAGCTCAACAAACTTTTCGGCCCGCCGCTGCTCGCAGTAATCATCACCTGCACAGCCTGCTCCACCGCGGATACCCAACAGCATCAGCAGCAGGTGGCGGAAACCGCGGTCGACAAGGATGGCCTCCCTATCCTCACCGAAGATCAGAAGGACGCCGGCATCATCTGTGTGCGGGAGCCGGTAACCGGTACCCGAATTTCAAAGAAGAGCTGTACCACCAGGGAACAGCGTGAACGCGCTCAGCGCCTTTCCCAGGAAGACCTGCAAAACACACAACGCCGTCAAACCAGCTCGACTATCAGCGATGGTTAAACGGGTCGTTATCACCGTCAGGAGTGCATTCATGGGACCCGCCATCGTAACGCGCTATCTGCGGGCCGGCGCCCATGTTACTCAGGCCAGCACGCGCTGCAACCAGCGGGATATGTCCGCAACTTCATCCGCGCAGACGGCGTGTTCCATGGGGTAGCTGCTGTACTCCACCTGATACCCTCTGGCCGTCAGGTCCTCGCGGGCTTGCTGACCCATACGCTCCGGCACCATCGGGTCCCGGGTCCCGTGACAAATAAAAATGGGCAGGTTCCGGTTCGCGCTGTTCGGGGTGATGGTCTGCCGCGTAGCAAAATAGCTGGACATGCATAGCAGGCCTGCCAGGGGCTGCATATAGGTCAACGCAGTCTGGTAGGCCACCGCGCCGCCCTGGGAAAAACCGGCGAGTACGATGCGCTGGCTGGGAATACCGCGGTCGGTCTCCCGGTCAACCAGCAGCCGAATGCTTTCCGCCGATGCGATCAGTTGGGCCGCGTCGATTTTCCGGTCGATGCTGATTTCGGTGATGTCATACCATGCCGGCATGACATAGCCGCTGTTGATAGTGACCGGTATTGCGGGTGCGTTGGGAAAAACGAACCGCACTGCCATTTCAGCGGGTAATCGCAACTCCCGCACCATTGGCACAAAGTCGTTGCCATCAGCCCCAAGGCCGTGCAGCAGGATGACGGTGGCACTGGCGGGGGAATCTGGTTCGATATCAATACACGGTAACAGCATGTCTGATGGACCGGGGGAGATAGTGTCTGGCCCCTTAGTATATAGGCGCCCTGCCCGGCCGACGATTTATTTTCCCTGTGGGCGCAAACGCGCGACAATGGGCGCGTTAAAAAACCCGGACGGAATTCTACTCTATGCCTGACAACTGCCCATGCGGGAGCAACAAGGCTTTCGATGCCTGCTGTGGACGCTTTCTCAATGCCGGGCAACAGGCCGCGACGCCAGAGCAACTGATGCGCTCGCGTTACTGCGCTTACGCCCTGGGGGGGCATGGCGATTACCTGTTGCACACCTGGTTCCCTGCTACCGCGGGAGGCCTTACGGTCGAGGCACTGTCGCAACGTGACTGCGACTGGATCGGTCTCACGGTGCTCGCCAAACAGCAACGCGGTGACAAGGGTATGGTGGAATTCAGGGCCCGCTATCACGACCGCAACGGACACGAACGGGTGATGCATGAAAAGTCGGTATTTCAGCGCATCGCCGGGCGCTGGCTCTATGTCGGGGGCGAGGTAAACTCGTCAACGGCCTGACGCCGCTACCCTCATGCCGGACAAGGCCGGGCAATACGATGTGGTTGTACTTGGCGGAGGCGCCGCAGGGCTTATGTGCGCGCTTACCGCGGGCCAACGCGGCCGGCGGGTACTGGTGCTCGAAAAAGCCAACAAGGTGGGCAAGAAAATCCTCATGTCCGGCGGGGGGCGCTGTAACTTTACCAACCTGGTGGTCGAAGCCGATAACTTCATCTGCGCAAATCCGCATTTCTGCAAATCCGCCCTTAGCCGCTATACCCAATGGGACTTCATTGCCATGGTGGATCGTCACGGCATTGCATACGAGGAGCGCAAACACACACAGTTGTTTTGTCTCAATTCCGCCAGAGACATTCTGACCATGTTGCTGAGTGAATGCGACCTGGCGGGGGTTGAGATCAGGACCCGGTGTGAAATCGTGTCGGTTGAAACCGCGGCAAATGAATGCGGCACAAGTGAGGCAGCATCCGCGACTCTTGCTCCGGGTTACCGACTGGTGATGAGGCAATCAGACAATGCGGAAGTAATCGACTGCGCATCGCTGGTAGTGGCCACGGGGGCGCTGTCTATTCCGACCCTGGGCGGCAGCGGCCAGGGTTATGAAATAGGCAGCCAGTTCGGCCTGACGCTGACGCCACGCCGCGCGGGACTGGTCCCCTTCATGTTCAGCGATGCCACCAGAGAACTGTGCGAGCGCCTCGCGGGCGTATCGCTGGAAGTAGCAGTGAATTGCAATCGACGAACATTCACCGAAAATATTCTTTTTACACATCGGGGTATCAGCGGACCCGCCAGCCTGCAGATTTCCAACTACTGGCACCCGGGCGACCCTCTGTCTATCGACCTGTTGCCCGGCCAGGATGCCACCGCCTGGCTGATCGACTGTAAAGCGCAACAGCGCAAGGCCAGGCTCAGTTTCGTGCTGCAAAAGCAACTGCCGAGGGCGCTGGTAGCGGAATTGCAGGCGCTGTGGTGGCCCGCCATGGCGGAGACCGCGCTGGGCGAATTCAGCGACCGGCAGCTGGCGGAGATCGGCGGGCAGCTTAACAGGTGGCAGCTAAAGCCATCCGCGACGGAGGGCTACCGGACCGCGGAGGTAACCCTGGGCGGCATTGACACCGACGCTATCAGCTCAAAAACCATGCAGGCCCGGCAGCATCCCGGACTGTTCTTCGTTGGAGAAGTGCTGGACGTCACCGGACACCTGGGGGGCTTCAACTTCCAGTGGGCCTGGTCTTCCGGCTATACCGCTGGGCTGTACGCCTAGCAACACCACTGCCGGCGGGTAGCGGCCCTACACACTCAGCATGAGGTGCTCGCGCTCCCAGGGGCTGATCTCGCGATGAAACAGGCGCATCTCCTCGCGTTTCACTTCGGCATACACACTGCAGAAGTCCGTTCCCAGCACCCGGTGCACCGCATCCGCCTCCTCGAACAGGGTAAGGGCTTCATCCAGCGTCCGGGGGATCTCGTATTCATCGCCCTCGACTTCGCCCGCCGCCGGTTGTCCGGGCTGCACTTTTTCCACCAGCCCCAGGTAGCCACAGGCGAGACTGACAGCGATAGCCAGGTAGGGATTGCAGTCGACACCCACCACCCGGTTTTCCAGCCTGCGGTCCGGGGCACCGGCGTTGGGCACCCGCAGCCCGGTGGCCCTGTTGTCATAACCCCAGGCAAAATTGGTCGGGGCGCTGGAATTGGTACTTGTTTCGAAACGCCGGTAACTGTTCACGTAGGGAGCCATCAGCGGCAGGGACTGGGGCAGGTATTTCTGGCTGCCGCCGATAAAGTGCAAAAAAGCGTCACTGGCTTCGCCCTTTGCGTCACTGAAGATATTGCTGCCGGTACGCAGGTCCAGCACGCTCTGGTGAATATGCATGGCCGAGCCGGGCTGGTCTCGCATCGGTTTCGCCATGAAGGTCGCGAACATGCCGTGGTTAAGGGCCGCCTCGCGAATGATCCGTTTGAAGTAAAAGACCTGGTCGGCCAGCAGTACCGGGTCACCGTGGGTCAGGTTGATTTCCACCTGGCCCGCCCCGTCCTCCTGGATGACCGTATCGATGGTGAGTCCCGCATCCTGGGCGTAGCGGTAAATGGTATCGATCACAGGCCCGTATTCATCCACTGCTGACATGGAATAGGACTGGTTGGCCGTGCCGCGGCGCCCCGTACGCCCGACAGGCGGCTGGATCGGCTCATTGGGGTCCAGGTTGGGTTTGGTCAGGTAGAATTCGATCTCCGGTGCCACGACCGGACGCCAGCCCTGTTGTTCATACAGCGCCAGAATGCGTTTCAACACGTTCCGGGGCGCAATGCTGACAGGGCTGCCGTCCCGGTTCAACAGGTCGTGGATTACCTGCAGGGTTGGCTCCTTGGCCCAGGGTACGGCTTTCGCCGTTGCCATGTCGGCCTTGAGCACCACATCTCCCTCGGCCCATTGATTCACTATGTCCATCTCGACATCCCTGCCGTTAATCGTCTGGTAGAAAATGGAGATAGGCAGGTATGTTTCATGGCCCGGGTGGAACTTGCCCAGCGGCATCGCCTTGCCGCGGGACATGCCCGCCAGATCGGGCACAATACATTCCACCTCGTCGACATCGCGGCCGGCTCGATAGCTCTTGAAGGCGTCTGGCAGGTCATCCAGCCAGTGTGGGTCACTGTCTTGCACGTTGTTTCTCCAGTGTCGGGCGGCAGCCCAGCATGATACTGCAGCTACATAATAGCCGTTTTGAGGTCTCTGCCGGTACAAGGCAATGGTGTGCCGCAGTGCACGCAGGCAGCGCCCGCCCCCGCAGGAGGGCGACAAACAGGCCAACGCCCGATCAGGTCACCAGCTGAATATCACCGCCAATAACTGGTATCATCTGCCCCGACCCCGCCCACCCGTAACCTGCCCGATACCCCCATGCTGCGACTCAACGAAATCAAGCTACCGCTGGACCACAGCGACGATGACCTGGCCGCTGCCATCGCCGCCAGGCTGGGCCTGCAGGTAACGGAGTTGGCCAGCTTCCGGATTTTCAGGCGCAGCTACGATGCGCGCAAGAAATCCGCCATCCAGCTGATCTACCAGGTGGACGTGGCGCTCGAAGCTGCCCTGGAGCAGGCCCTGCTGGCGGCGCTACCTGCCCACGCCGGCGTCAGTCCCAGCCCGGATACCAGCTACAGGTTTGTGGCCCGGGCCAGCGATACATTCCCCCAGGGTTCGCAGCAGCGCCCGCTGATCATCGGGTTCGGCCCCTGCGGCATCCTGGCCGCCCTGCTGCTGGCCCAGATGGGCCTGCGACCCATAGTGCTGGAACGCGGCCGTGATGTCAGGCAGCGCACCAGGGACACCTGGGGGTTGTGGCGAGACCGGCAGCTGAAACCCGAGTCCAATGTTCAATTTGGCGAGGGCGGCGCAGGCACGTTCTCCGACGGCAAGTTGTACAGCCAGGTCAAGGACAGGCGCCACCTCGGCCGCAAGGTCCTTACGGAATTCGTCAAGGCCGGCGCGCCGGCGGAGATATTGACCGAGGCGAAGCCGCATATCGGCACCTTCAAGCTGGTAAAAATGGTGGAGCATATGCGCGCCGAAATCATCCGTCTCGGGGGGGAAATTCGCTTCGAACAAAAAGTCGTCGGCCTCCGGCGCGAGCATGATCCGGATGGTAGCAGCCGGGTAAGCGGTGTGACCCTGGCCAGCGGCGAGACAATATCCGGCAGCCATATCGTGCTGGCAGTCGGGCACAGCGCCCGCGACACTTTCCAGATGCTGTTCGATGCAGGCGTCTACATTGAACCCAAACCCTTCTCGATCGGGTTTCGTATCGAACACCCACAGTCGGTCATCGACCGCGCGCGCTTCGGGGAACAGGCAGGGCATCCCGAACTGGGGGCTGCCGAATACAAGCTGGTGCACCACTGCAACAATGGCCGTAGCGTTTACAGCTTCTGCATGTGTCCCGGCGGCACGGTTGTAGCCGCCACTTCCGAAGAGGGCCGCGTGGTAACCAACGGCATGTCACAGTACTCGCGCAACGAACGCAACGCCAATGCCGCCATCGTGGTCGGCATCACCCCGGAGCAGGACTACCCCGGACACCCGCTGGCGGGTATCGATCTGCAGCGGCGACTGGAAACCCTGGCCTGGGAGCTGGGTGGCCGCAATTACAATGCACCGGCGCAACTGGTTGGCGACTTCCTCGCGGGCAGACCCTCCACAGAACTCGCCAGCGTTGTGCCCTCATACCAGCCGGGGGTCAGCCCCGGCGACCTGTCGCTCGCCCTGCCGGCTTTCGCCATCGCTGCCATCAGGGAAGCTATCCCCGCTTTCGACCGGCAAATCAAGGGTTTTGCCATGAGCGATGCGGTGCTCACCGGGATTGAGACCCGCACCTCCTCGCCGATCTGCATCCGCCGCGGCAACGATTACCAGAGCATCAATACCCGGGGCCTGTACCCCGCCGGCGAGGGAGCGGGCTATGCCGGTGGCATCCTGTCGGCGGGAATCGACGGCATCAAGGTGGCCGAAGCCGTGGCGCAGGACATCCTGCAATAGCTTATGAGTTCAAACCGCAAACGGCTGGATCGCTATCTCGCCCGACAGGACGGCATCAGGCCCGCTGACATCCGCCCTCTTATTGCGCAGGGCAGGGTGCTGGTCGACGGGGTCGCGGCAACCGGCATCAGCCAGGTCATCGACAATTTCAGCCGGGTGCAACTGGACGACCGGGTATTGCAGGCGCAGCGCCCGGTTTACATCATGCTGCACAAACCCCCCGGTGTGGTCAGCGCCACCCGGGACAGCAGGCACCGGACAGTCATCGACCTGCTGCATCGGGAGGACCGGGCTACCCTGCATATAGCCGGGCGGCTGGACTACAGTTCTACCGGCCTGCTGCTACTGACCAATGACGGCAGCTGGTCACGGCGCCTCGGCTCACCGCAAAGCAATATTCGCAAATGCTACCGCGTGACCCTGGAACAACCCATCAGCGCCGATTGCGTTCGGGCGTTCGCAGATGGCATGTATTTTCCCTACGAGGGCATCACCACCCGGCCAGCCGAACTGCGGATTATCGACGCATGCACTGCTGATGTTGTGCTGCGGGAGGGGAAATATCGGCAGATCAGGCGCATGTTTGGGCGCTTCCGCAATCGGGTGCTAAGCCTGCAGCGTTTCGCCATCGGCAAGCTGGCACTGGATCCGGCGCTCGCGCCGGGGCATTACCGGGAACTGACCTGGCAGGAGTCGCGGGACATCCAGGCCGATTGAGTGAGGCCCGGTCAGCAGCTGCCGCTGTCGGTCACATCACAGACCACTGCGGCACCGGCGGCGAGGGTGACGGGATACACCTGGTTGTCCGGCTGGGGCACGACAAGGCCATCGAAATTGATGGAGTCGTCGGCGGCGGTGTTGCAGGCGAAAGCCAGTGTATAGTCACCCGCCGGCAGGAAGCCGAACACATACTCCCAGTTAGCGGTGAGCGAATTCTGGACCAAGGAGGCTACCGCGAAGGGCGCTACCGCGTCCGCGGGCACGGTGGTGCCGCTGTTGCTGGTGTAGACGTCACCCAGGCGCCGGGCGGACTCCGGACGCCCTTCGTAGAGATAGAGCCTGTTGCCCTCGGTGGGCTCCAGCTTCTCACTGCAGGGCGACACTGTATCGAACAGGCTGCTGTCCACCCGTCCGGAGAGGCTCGCAGCCGTCGCGTTGTTTTCCAGGCGCACACCCTCAGTGGTCATCAGGTAGAGTTCACCCGAAGCCTCTCCCTGCAGTGACTGCGCCAGGCTGAACTCAACCGTGTAGTCCTGCTCGCCACGGGCGAGCGCTGGTCCGGGCAGTGTCAGAACACCCCCGGGCACCGTCAGCTCCCTGAGCGTATCGTCGGCCTGCTGGACATAGGAGCGATTGACGTCGCTGCCAATCACCCTGATCAGCACCTGGCTGTAGGTGGCCGACTCGAGTTCCAGGTCGGTGACAACCACCAGTTGGTTACGACCGCGGTATTGCAACAGGTTGACCTGGAAGGTATCCACGGACGTGAGGTCGAGGGCGGGAATGGTGAACCTGTCGACAAGCACGTCCTCGACACCGGTGCGGCGAAACGTGATGCTGTCGACCTCGATTACAACCTGCTTGAGATCCTCTGGCAGCGCATCAGAGAAACCCAGGCTCAGCGTCGTGGTCCCCCGGCTGTCTTCGTTATTACAGTCAAAGCCACAACTGCATGCACCCAGAAAAGCCGTACTTGCCAACAGCAGCAATGTGCCCGCCAGAACCAGAAAATTTCGTCGCATGTCAAACCTGTTGTGTATGTCCGTTCGCCCGCCCTGGCAAGGCCCGCCTGGGGAAGGGGCACCGTGCTGGAATTCTAACATGCTTTGCCTGGCACCCGGAGGACCGAACACCGCTCAGCCGGCGGGCAGGCCCAGTTGCTTCAGCGCCAGGCTGACTTCATCGATAATCGCCGGGTCATCTATCGTTGCCGGCATTTTCCAGGATTCACCGTCAGCAATATTGCGCATGGTCCCGCGCAAAATTTTACCGGAACGGGTCTTGGGAAGGCGCTCCACGACCGCACACAATTTGAAAGCGGCCACCGGGCCGATCCGCTCGCGCACCAGCTGGATCGCCTCTGCGACAATCTCTGCCGGGTCGCGGCTTATTCCCGCATTCAGTACCAGCAGGCCCAGCGGCAACTGCCCTTTCATGGCGTCGGCTATGCCAATCACAGCGCACTCGGCCACGTCGGGATGATCTGCCAGCACCTCTTCCATCGCACCCGTGGACAGCCGGTGACCGGCCACATTGATGACATCGTCGGTGCGGGCCATGACAAACACGTAGCCCTTGTCATCGATGTAGCCCGCGTCGCCGGTTTCATAGTAGCCGGGAAACCTGCTGAAATAGGCCTTCACGAAGCGCTCTTCGGCATGCCAGAGGGTGGTGAATGTACCGGGAGGCAGAGGCAACTTGATGACCAGTGCGCCGATGACACCCGGGGCCACCTGGTTGCCGTCCGAATCGAGCACCTGCACATCGTAGCCAGGGACCGCCCGGGCCGGCGAGCCCGGCACGATGGGCAGTTGCTCGATACCCAGGCAATTGGCACAGATGGACCAGCCGGTCTCGGTCTGCCACCAGTGGTCGATCACCGGCACCTGCAACTGCTGCTGCGCCCACTCCAGGGTGTTGGGGTCACAGCGCTCCCCTGCCAGGAACAGGGCACGCAATCCGGAGTGATCGTAGCTGGCCAGGTACTTGCCCTGCGGATCTTCCTTCCTGATGGCGCGAAAAGCCGTGGGGGCCGTGAACAGGACCTTTACGTCGTACTCCTGTATCACCCGCCAGAATGCGCCGGGGTCCGGCGTACCCACCGGCTTGCCCTCATAAATCAATGTGGTGTTGCCGTTGAACAGCGGGCCATAGACGATATAGGAGTGCCCCACTACCCAGCCCACGTCCGAGGCCGCCCAGTACACCTCGCCGGGGTGCACGTTATAAATGTTTTTCATGCTCCACTTGAGACTGACGATACTCCCGCCGGTATCGCGCACCACCCCCTTGGGCTGGCCGGTGGTCCCGGAGGTATACAGGATATACAGGGGGTCATTGGCGTTGACGGGCACGCAGGGCACCGGCTGCGCGCCGGACATGGCCTGGGCCCAGTCCAGGTCCCTGCCTTCCACCAGGGTCGCCTCCTGCACCGGGCGCTGCAGGATGATGCAGGCCGAGGGTTTATGGCTGGCGAGCCTGATGGCCTCGTCCAGCAGGGGCTTGTATTCCACCACCCGATTGGGCTCGACGCCGCAGGATGCCGACACGATCACCCTGGGGGAGGCATCATCTATGCGCACGGCCAGCTCGTTACTGGCAAACCCGCCGAACACCACCGAGTGGATGGCCCCGATACGGGCGCAGGCCAGCATCGCGATCAGCGCCTCGGGCACCATCGGCATGTAGACAATGACCCTGTCGCCTTTCTCCACGCCCTGGCTTGCCAGCACACCCGCAAACCGCGACACCTCGTCAAGCAACTGATCAAAGGTATAATTGCGTTTGGTGGCGGTCACCGGACTGTCGTAGATGACCGCAAGCTGGCTGCCCCGGCCCTCCTCCACATGAATATCCACCGCGTTGTAACAGGCGTTGGTGATACCGTCGGGGAACCAGCGGTTGAAAGGGGAATTACTGTCGTCCAGCAGCGTGGCCGGCGCCCGGTACCAGTAAATATCGTCTGCGGCATCGCGCCATAGGTTGCTGTCGCTCATGCTGTGGCTCCTCGCGAAAGATATCTGAAAAGATTAATACCCTGGCAGGGCGCTGGCAATTGGACCAAGGTGTAAGGCCGGGTGCCAAAGCCCCAACCCGCGCAGGCAATTTGTCAGGCTGGCACACACCGACCGCCCCGCCGGGGGGCGGTCGGGCGACAGATTAACTCTTGAGCTTGACCAGCAGATTGAACACCCAGGTAGCGAAACCCTTGTAGGGTGGCCGCAGGAACTGCAGTGAGGAGAAGCCAGCCTGGTAAAAGACCGGGCGCAACTTGGAGAAGGTAACGAAACCCTCGTACCCATGGTAGTGGCCCATGCCGCTGGGACCGACCCCGCCGAAAGGTATGTCGTGCTGTGCAACATGCATCAGCGCATCGTTGACCGAGACCCCGCCCGACATGATACGTTCGATATACATGTCGGCTAGTTTGCCGTCGTTGGTAAAGGGATATAAGGCCAGTGGGCGGTCCCTGGCGTTGACGTAATCCACCACTTCCTGAGCGTCCTTATAGGTGAGCACCATCAACAGTGGACCGAAGGTCTCCCGCTTGCGGATGGTCATATCCTCGGTGGTGTCCAGCACCAGGTGCAGCGGGAATTTGCGTTTCTCGACATTCACCTGCTGGCTGCCATTCAGGTTGATCACCGTGGCACCCTTGCTCTTTGCATCCTCCAGCGTGTCGACCAGACGCTTGACCGAGCGGTCATCAATAATCGCGGTGTAATCCGGATGGTTGATATCGGGGCAGTGTTTCGCCACGTAGGCCTTGGCCTTCGCGACGAAATCCTCGCGCTGGGTTTCGTGGACAAAAACGTAGTCCACGTTGGTACAGATCTGCCCCGCGTTGAACTGCTTGACGAACATGATCCGCCCTACGGCTTTTTCCATGGAGTACGCTGGATCGATGACTGCGGGCGCCTTGCCGCCCAGCTCCAGCACGACCGGGGTCAGGTTCTGGGCAGCGGATGCCATCACCGAGCGGCCGGTCTGGCCGGAACCGGTAAAGACCAGCAGGTCGAATGGTATTTTTGAAAACTCGATACCGACCCCGCCAGTCTCCTCATAGAATTTCAGCTTTTCCTCCGGCAGGTAGTTCGGGGATATCTTCATCAACAGGCGGGTCAGGTTGATCGAGTTTTCCGACATCTTGACCATGGCCCTGTTACCCGCCGCGAAAGCGGCCGCCAGCGGCATGAAGCTGAGGTTGATCGGAAAGTTCCAGGGCACGATGATGCCCACCACCCCCAACGGCTGGGGGATAACCCGGTTCTTGCCACCCATGAACATGCTCTGGTCCACGTGCCGCTTCTGCACTTTGGTCCATTTCTTGAGATGCTTGATGGCGTCGTTGATGCCGTCGGTGACGGAGATGATCTCGGCGAACTGGGTTTCGTGACGGGAGCGGTTACTGTAGTCCTGGCTGATGGCGGTGATAATCGCCTCCCGGTTTTCATTGACCATCCGCTTCAGGTTTTCCAGGTCCTGCTTGCGCTGGGCAAGGTCGGGGTTCGGGGCGGCGAGGTACAGGGCCCGCTGCTTCTCGAAGTGGCTGTGCAGCATCCGGCCGGTATCACTTAGCAGATTCGCCTCTATCGCTGTCATGTGCTTGTCCTCGCTTGAAAACTCGAATAATTACTGGATCGGGGATTATCCATCATTTTTCCTGAAAATTCGCATCCGGGCTTAGGAAATTACGCCAGATATCGGTCATTTGTGGACACAGACTTCAGCTGTGTCGGAGCCGCTGGCGCCTGTGGTTCACCAGACCCTGCCACAAGCATAGATCATTATCGGGCCGGGGGCTGCGGATGGCGCTCCGCCAGCAGTCCGGCCGCGCGCAGGCGGGGCAACTCAATCGCCGGGCAACGGTCCAGCACAACCTGCATTCCGGCTCTCTCCGCAGCCGCGGCCGCGGCTGTATCGATCACCCCGAGCTGGGTCCAGAGCACCCTGGCGCCAACCGCGCTGGCCTCCTCGACAATCCCCTGCAGATAACGCGACTGGCGAAAGACATCCACCATGTCGATCTGTACGGGTATCGCAGCTATGTCGGCGTAGACGTCGCAACCCAGCAGCTGCTGCCCGGCAAGGCCGGGATTTACCGGGTATACCTCATAGCCATGCGCCAACAGGAACTTCATGACCCCGTGGCTGGGCCTGGCGGGGTTATGGCTGGCCCCCACCAGCGCGATGGTGCGGGTGGCGCTGAGAACCGCGGCGATATCGCTGTCTTCAGTCAGCGGCACGGCGCTCAGGCTTCGCCCCAGACCGGCTTGCGTTTTTCCAGGAAGGCCAGGGTGCCCTCTGCCGCGTCAGCAGACAGCAGGCCTTTGACCATGGCCTCGGTGGCATACACAAATGCATCCTCGAGCGGCATATCGACCTGCCGGTAAAAAGTCTCCTTGCCAGCCCTGATAGCCTGGGCAGACCGGGACGCGATGCGTCGGGCCAGCTGCTCGACTGCGGCGCGCAGGTCCTGCGCCGGCACCGCCTCATTCACGAGCCCAGCCCGCACCGCGTCGGTGGCCGGGATCATATCCCCCGTCAGCGCCATGGCCATGGCGTGCTTGCGATGCATATTGCGCCCGATACCGACCAGCGGTGTGGTACAGAAGGTACCGATATTCACCCCCGGCGTGCAAAACTTTGCCTGGTCACTGGCCAGGGCCAGATCACAGGCGGAGACCAACTGACAGCCGGCTGCTGTCGCTGTGCCCTGCACACAGGCAATGACCGCCTTGGGCGAGTGCACGATGGACAGCATCATGGCGGCACAATCCTCCAGTATCTGGCGGATGCGCATAGCGCGCTGCTCCTCTGTCTCACCCGGACGCGGGCTCATCTCCCGCAGATCATGTCCCGCCGAAAACACCGGTCCGCTGCCCGCCAGCACCACCACCCGCACCTGTGGGTTGGCGTTAGCGGCGGCCATGGCACTGGCCAGGGAAGCGATCATCTGGCTGGACAGCGGATTGCGCTGCTGCGGACGGTTCAGGGTTAACCAGAGCACGTGCTCCTGGAGTTGCTCCAATACATACGGTGCTGCCGTCTCCTCTGCCTGCTGGTCGCCAGTTGGCGCAATTTGTGTACGCATGATGACTAGCTCCTTGCCGCTGCAACCGCAGCGCTTGCCGGCCGGTACCAGATCGGCGAACTGAATGCGCGCTCCTGGATACTGGTGGGCATTCCACCGGGCACTGATACGCCGAGTTTCACCGCATCATAGGTGCTCCAGCGCGGGGTGGGAATCTCCAGCACCCGCAGGTAGTAAAACGCGTGCAGGTCGGCGTCGAACTCAGGATCGCTCCAGAAAGCCGCGAGTTCGGCAGCGCCGATGCTGTTGTCGTAGGTCGCCTTGCTGGCATCGACTGTATCGCCCACGGCAGGCAATTCACCGTTTTTATTGAGCCGGCGATCACCTGCCCAGGTCACGTTGTATATTTTTTCCTGCTGCACGCCACTGGCGTCCAGCCAACCCTTGACGATCTGTATGCGATCGAGGTTGCCGCTGTCGGCTGCCTTGGTAGCCCACATCAGGAAGGAGGGCGCACCCTTTTTGCCAGGACCCTGCAAGGTGCCACCCATGGGCACACCCTTGGCGTAGCCCCGCTCGACAAAGTCGGTGCTGGCCACATCCTTGGCACCGTAGGACCAGCCACCGAAAAAACGCAGCTTGATCCGGGGGCCGGTAGTGCCGAAGGTCTCGCGCCGCAGCATGGCATCATAGATCGCCTCCCGCGTGTTTTCTGCCGCCCAGACTCCTGCGAGACCACCGGAACTGAACTCCCGCACCTGCTGGACCTGGGACGCCGGCTGGCCCTTTATTCCCTCCAGCCGGTGGCGGGGATCATTCTCGAAGCCAAACTTGCCGGTGTAGTTGTACTCCTCATTGCTGGCCGCGGCGTTGTGGGTGTCGGTGTCGCCAATAATGCCGTAGTGAAACGGATTGCCCATGCCCCTTGCATCGAAGGACAGTCCGTCAAGCAGCGCCTGCCGGACAAAGCTGCCCTTGCGATGGGTGGGCCGCAGGCCGTCTGCCGACAGGGTGTAATCCCATTGCTCGAAGGCGGCAAACTCGTCGTTGGGTGAGAGCGCCGGGTGGGTCTCCGAGGTTCCCTTGATCTGGGTGATCTCGTACAGCGGTTCGTTTTCCTCGCGGGTGCGGATGTAGGCCTCGCTCAGCGGCTTGCCGTCCTGGGTCTGCAAAGAGAACATCAGGCCATCGCTGGCATTCCCGTTGTGCGGAATAGCCAGCAGGGTCGCACCCTTGACCCGCTGCGCCCCCATCCAGGCCCACAAATCTTCCGGGTCGGTGGAATCAATCGACGACAGGGCCATGTCCGGCACATTATCGGAACTCCCGAACAGGACCACCCGGTGCAAATTACGCATCCCGGGATTCGCCGACCACTCGAAGGCGGGAAAGGTGGTGAACTCGCCCGGCCGGTAGTACTCGTCGGCAGTGGCCACTATCTCTTTCCATACCGTGCTGTTTACCTGGGGATCGTTGAGCGCGGGGTCAGACTTGCCCATGCTGAAATCGCGCAACACCGTGGCAAAGGTCTGCAAGCGGGTGTTCTGGTCATTAGACGTTATGCCGGCAGCAAGTGGCAGCTTGCTGAGCGGGTTGGACGGGTCTTCCATCAGCTTGAATACGCCCATCCACTCGGCGTGGTCGGATACGGCGTAGAAATCCAGGGGCTGCCTGATCTGCAGGTCGGGGCCACCGCCGCCACCGGGGATCGCCTTGCCCTGTGCCCATTGGTAAGCGTGGGCCGGCGAGGTCAGGGTACCGTTGGTGTAAGCGTCAAAGGAGTAACTGGTGTGCACATGCACCGCGCCAAAATAGGCGTTTGCAGCGATTTTTGCGGGTTCTGATGCCAGCGCGGCCGAGAGCGGAATCGCCAGCGACAGTGCACTGGCCAGACACCAGCTAGTGACGGATTTCATCAAATATTCTCCTGCTTGTTTTTGTCCGGCGGGCAAATCAGGCAGGCTAAACCACGAACCCAGCCCTTCCTGCCGTCCCCAGAGTGTAGCGATCTGCAGCTACGGTGCAAGCGGGGAGTCCACGATGAGTGACTCGGACACAAGCGCCTGCTACTGTCGCCGGCAGGGCAATCCATCGCGACCTGCATGGCCAAAGCGGACGGCTTGGCCTAAACTGCCTCGCATCAAGCTGAAACAAGAGTGATCGATATGTCGGATGAGCGCCCCATCTACACTGAAGACCAGGTCCGGGTGGACCCCTATTCCATGCCACTGGCCGAACTCAATGTAGCCAACCCATTCCTGTTCGCCCACGATGTACAGGAAGCGTGGTTCAAGCGCCTGCGGGATGAGGCGCCGGTGCATTACTGCGCAGAGAGTTTTTTCGGGCCCTACTGGTCGGTCACCCGCTACGACGACATCATGACGGTAGACACCTCGCACGACGTGTTCTCCTCGGAACCCACCATCATCATCAGCGATCCCCTGGAGGATTTTCCCCTGCCCATGTTTATCGCCATGGACAGACCGAAACATGACGAACAGCGCCGGGTGGTGGCACCCGTCACCGGCCCCGAGAATCTCAGGAATTTCGAACCTGTAATCCGCGAACGAACCATCGATGTGCTGGACCATTTACCCGTCGGGGAGCCGTTCAACTGGGTGGACAAAGTATCCATTGAACTAACCACCCGCATGCTCGCTACCCTGTTCGACTTCCCCTTCGAGGAGCGCGCCAAACTGACTTACTGGTCTGATGTCGCCACCGCGGTCCCCGGCCTGGGCCTGATAGAATCGGACGAAGAGCGCAAAACGATCCTGATCGAATGCCTGGAGTACTTTACCGGCCTGTGGAACGAGCGGGTGAAGGCCCCACCCAGCAATGACCTCATATCGATGCTGGCCCATGGCGAAGCAACAAAGAATATGGGACCTGTCGAATACCTGGGTAATCTGATCCTGCTGATTGTCGGAGGCAATGACACCACGCGTAATACCATGAGCGCCAGCGTTCTCAACCTCGCCAACAATCCGGCGCAGTTCAGCCGGCTGGTCGAGGACCAGTCACTCATACCAAGCATGGTAGCCGAAACCGTGCGCTGGCAGACTCCCCTGGCACACATGCGCCGCACCGCAAAATTCGACACTGAGCTCGGGGGCCAGCAGATCAAGGAGGGCGAGAAGGTGGTCATGTGGTACATCTCCGGTAACCGCGACGAGCGCGTGTTCGAAAACCCCCACGACTTCATCATCGACCGGCCCAATGTGCGCAAGCACCTGGCCTTCGGTTTTGGTATCCACCGCTGCATGGGCAACCGGCTGGCGGAGCTGCAGCTGAAAGTGCTGTGGGAAGAGATCCTGAAGCGCTTCGAGCGCATCGAGGTGGTGGGCGACGTGGAGCGGTCGGTGTCGACCTTCGTGCACGGCTATACCTCGCTACCGGTTATTGTGCACCCGCTGCGAGCCTGATCAGCCTACCCTATGCCGCTACCAGCACCCGCTGGATCTCGCGCGCAATCAGCCAAAGGCGGTCCTGCCCCCAGGCCCAGACCACGGTATTGCCCCGGGCGTCCAGCAGGCGGAACGTCGGCACGCCCCATGAGCCGAATCCGTACATAGCCTGGCGGTTATCCTCGAGACGCTGTTCCCAGTCCTTGTTGTCTATAACAGTTTGGGCGTCATCCCATGACAAGCCCGCCGCCTCGACGACCTGGCGCAGGCCGCTGTCCCTGCTGGTGTTGACGCCGCGATAGAAGGCCGCGCGCAGGAACTCACTGAGCAGAGCCACTGCCCTGCCCTGCTTTTCGGCCCATTCATACAGGGAATAGCAGCGCCGCACCGGCTCGCCGATCGGGTCGTACATATTGCCGAAGTCCAGACCCAGCGCTCTTGCCTCCCGCGCGGCATCGGCAAAAATATACATGCCTTTCTCCCGGGTGGCAGGCACCCCACGCATCACCATAGGCAGTACCGGGCGCAGCGCCAGGCGTACGCCCGTGCGCTCGGCCAATTGGACCGCCCGGTCGAAAATAACCGCGGTGTAGGGGCTGCGCAAGGACGCATACAGCTCCAGGGTGAGGCTGCCGTTGGCCTGGTAGCTACCGGCGTCGATGGCAGGGCGTGGGAACAACAGTGCATCCTTACGACCAAGACCCAGCTCACACCAGCGCCGTTCCAGGTGGTAGAGACGGTCGACCCCCCAGTACCACTGCCCCCCATAATAAAACATGGCGCCGGAATAGTGCTTGAGCTCACTGCGACGGGCGGTTCCCTCAGCCAGTACCTGAGCCGCCTGGTCGGCCGAGGTGGCGCCGTATTGCCCGGCCAGGCGCTCGAGTCCGGTGGCGTCGCCAGCCAGCAGCGCCTCTCCGACGGCAACCGCGGCGGAGGGAAAGTCCGTGGCGCTTACCGCCGCCAGGATGCAGTTGGCCTGCAGGCACAGGCTTTGCTCCGGAGCCTCGGCTCCGGCCGGGTATTCCAGCCCGTAATGCGGCGCCACCAGGGCGGCATCATAGCGCCCCAGGGCCGGCAACAAGTCTGGCTCAGGCAGGTTGTCACCGCTGGGGCCCTCGACAAGGTGGGGTACCAGTCGCACGCCGTAGCGGGCCAGCAGTGGCTGCAGGGCCTGGGCCGCGAGGT
The DNA here is from genome assembly GCA_024642265.1 of Haliea sp. Classification (GTDB taxonomy): domain Bacteria; phylum Pseudomonadota; class Gammaproteobacteria; order Pseudomonadales; family Halieaceae; genus JARRPM01. The sequence continues at coordinate 17,977 of JAHEBL010000004.1, forward strand.
GGCTGTAGGCATCATCGACCTGGTGAAAATATTCAAGGGTATGGGGCAGGCCTGCTTTTACCCGCTCCCGCTCTGCCCGGGCCTGCGACTTTTCCAATCGGCCGGGCCTGACCAGCCCGGTGATAAGCCGGGAGGTGAGCCAGCGCCGCAGGCGACTGGGGTCCATGGTGGCTGCGCCACCCTGCTCCTTGAACTGTTCGGTCATATTGCTGCCTATCCGGGGGCGAATCGCGGGTGGTTGACGGTTGGCAAACAGCCCGGGCCCGCCGCCAGCGCCCCCGGTTTCCCTGCTTGGCTTCGAATACAGGCTTGTGCTTGAATGGCTACCGGACACCAGAATAGACGGTAACGCGACATGAAGAAAGCCGGCATTGCACTCACCTGCATGGCGATCGTGGCCGCCGTGCTCTATAGCGTAAGGGCGCCCCTCAGTATGGCGCTGATGGCGCGCGCGCTGGAGCGCAACATGTCCGCCACCCTGCTGGACTCACTTGCCGATGGTCTCAACGTGGTTCTGTGCGGCGCGGGCGGTCCCCTGCCCGACCCGGTCAGGTCAGGTGGCTGCGTCGCGGTCATTGCCGGTGACACTATGGTCATTGTGGACGCCGGCACTGGCGGGGCCCGCAACCTCAACCCGCTGGGTCTGCCGATCGGCCGGGTTGACGCGGTATTCCTCACCCATTTTCATTCCGACCACATTGACGGCCTCGGGGAAATGGCTACCCTGCGCTGGGCCAGCGCGGCCCACACCGAGCCACTCCAGGTGCACGGGCCGGAGGGTGTCGAGGAGGTGGTGTCCGGTTTCAACCAGTCCTATGCCCTGGACGCCGGGTATCGGCACGACCATCACGGTGACACAGTAGCTCCCCTTTCCGGCCATGGCATGCAGGCCGTCACACACCCACAACCGCCAGACGGTGAAGCCGTGGTGGTGTATGAAAAGGACGGGCTGGTGGTAAAAATGATCAGGGTCAAGCACAACCCCGTGGAACCGGCCGTGGCCTACCTGTTCAGCTACAAGGGCCGCAGCGCACTGGTCAGTGGTGACACCGTCAAATCCGCCAACCTGCAACAGTTCGCCGAGGGCGTCGACCTGCTGGTCCACGAGGGCCTGTCGACCCGGCTGGTGCAGCAGATGAACAAGGCGGCAGTGCGCGCCGGCAACGACATCGTCGCCAAGATCACGACCGATATTCAGGATTACCACACCACCCCGGTAGAGGCAGCGGAAATAGCCAGGGACGCAAATGTCGGTCACCTGTTGTTCTATCACATTGCGCCACCCACTCCGCTGCCGGGCCTGAAGGCGGCCTGGCTGACCGGGGTGGATGAGGTATTCGAGCGCTACACCCTGGGCCAGGACGGCACTGGCTTTGCACTGCCGGCGGGCTCCACCGAAATCATAGCGATCGATTAGGCCGGCGGCGTGATAGCGGAGATCGCGATCTCAGTCAAAGGCCAGGGCCTGCATGCCATCACCGCTGCGGTGCGGCCGGTGGTGGCAGGCTACAGTCAACCGGAGGGGCTGTGCACACTGTTCATCCGGCACACTTCCGCCAGCCTGCTGATCCAGGAAAACTATGACGACAGCGCCCGTGCAGACCTGGAGAACTGGCTGAACCGCCTGGTCCCGGAACACGATGCACTCTACACCCACACCCTCGAGGGTGCGGACGATATGCCCGCCCATATCAAGTCAGCCCTCACCGCCACCACGCTCAGCATCCCGTTCAGGCACGGTGAGCTGATGCTGGGAAGCTGGCAGGGCATCTACCTTTGGGAGCATCGACAGCATGCCTGTACCCGGCAGATCGTGGTGCACATACAGTGAGAGAATCGCCGAGCCCATCCCACAGCCTGGCGCCGGTGCCCAGGGATGCACTGCTGCGCCGCCTGCAGGCGGTACTGCCCGAGCGCTGCATCATCAGCGAAACCGAGTCACAGCGGCCGTTTGAATGTGACGCACTTACCATCTACCGTGAATTACCTCTGCTGGTAGTGCTGCCGGAGAATGTGGAGCAGGTGCAACAGGTGTTGCGCATCTGTCACGAATTGGCGGTGCCCGTGGTGGCCAGGGGCGCCGGCACCGGTCTTTGCGCGGGTTCGATGCCCCACCCCGAGGGCTTGCTGCTGGGCCTGTCAAAGCTCGACAAGGTGATTGAGATCGATCCCCTGGCCCGCACCGCGCGGGTGCAGCCCGGTGTTTCCAACCTGGCTATATCCGCGGCGGTCGCTCATCACGGCCTGTACTACGGCCCCGACCCGTCCTCCCAGATCGCCTGCAGTATAGGCGGCAACGTGGCCGAAAATTCCGGTGGCGTGCACTGCCTGAAATATGGCCTGACCGTACACAACATACTGGCCCTGGAAGTACTCACGGTGGCTGGCGAACGGGTCACTGTCGGCAGTACCGGACTGGATACCCCGGGCTATGACCTGCTGGCACTGATGACGGGGTCGGAGGGCTTGCTGGGTATCGTGGTAGAGGTCACCGTGCGCCTGCTGCCCTCCCCGGAGGTCGCGCAGGTCATCATGGCGGGCTTCCCGACGGTGACTGCCGCGGGCGATGCGGTAGGCGCCGTCATAGCAGCGGGCATTATTCCCGCGGGCCTGGAGATGATGGACAGGCTGGCGATTCAGGCGGCGGAGGATTTCGCCCACGCGGGCTACCCCCGGGAAGCAGAAGCCCTGCTGCTGTGCGAGGTTGATGGCACCCGCGAAGAGGTGGCCAGTTGCAGCGAGAATGTCGAGGCCCTGTTCCGGGAGATGGGGGCAAGCTCCGTGGTAGTCTCCCGGGACGAGGCCCACCGGGCCCTGCTGTGGAAGGGGCGCAAGTCGGCCTTTCCGGCGGTGGGCCGGCTGGCACCGGACTACTATTGCATGGACGGCACGATTCCACGCAGCCAGGTATCGCGGGTACTCAAGGAAATATCCACGCTGTCTGCGCAATACGGACTGGCAGTGGCCAATGTGTTTCACGCCGGGGACGGCAACCTGCATCCACTCATCCTGTTCGATGCCAGCAAACCGGAGGAGGTGCGCAGGGCCGAACAGTTTGGCGCGGACATCCTCGCTCTGTCGGTGCAGGTCGGCGGCTGTATCACCGGTGAACACGGTGTAGGCCTGGAAAAACTGCGCCAGATGAGCCATCAGTTCGGCCCGGCGGAGCTGGCACTGCTTGAAGATATCAAAGCCGCCTTCGATCCTGGCCTGAACCTCAACCCGGGCAAGGGCATCCCGATTCTCAAGCGCTGCCAGGAATACCGCGCGCTGCCGGCACGGCATCGGCATGACTGATCGCAGCGCGGAAATGGCGACGGCCATCAGCGATGCGGCGGCGCGGCGGCAGCCTCTGTATATCAGTGCCGGCGGCAGCAAACGCCAGTTGCTGGGGCGCGCATGCGAGTTGCCGATCCTGGACGTCTGCGGTCACACGGGTGTTACCGAGTACCAACCCTCAGAGCTGGTGCTGACTGCCCGGGCCGGCACACCGCTGGCTGAGATCGAGGCAGTACTCGAAAAAGAATGCCAGACACTACCGTTTGAGCCGCCCCTGTTCGGAGGTCGTGCCACCCTGGGAGGCACGGTTGCCTGCAACATGTCGGGCCCGGCCCGCCCCTGGGCGGGATCCGCTCGTGACCTGGTGCTGGGAATAAAACTGATCGACGGGAGGGGACAGCTGCTCAACTTTGGCGGCCGGGTAATGAAGAATGTGGCCGGCTACGATGTTTCCCGACTCCAGGCCGGCGCCCAGGGCACACTGGGAGTCATCAGTGAGATCAGTCTCAAGGTAATGCCGCAAGCGGAGCACAGCCTGACACTGGTCTACGAGATGAACGCAGTCGATGCTATCGACAGCATGAACCGGCGGGCCGGCCAGGCATCTCCACTGACTGCTGCCTGCTGGCTCGATGGCAGGCTCCTGCTGCGACTGTCCGGAGCGGCCGCCGCAGTTGAGCATACCGCCACCGCATGGGGTGGTGAGAAACTCGCTGACGGCGCCGACTTCTGGCGCGACCTGAGGGAAATGCGCCTGCCTGTTTTCGCCGGGCCGGAACCACTCTGGCGCCTGTCCATGAAGTCCACCGCCAGAGTCGTAGATAATGCCTGCCCCGCCCTTATCGACTGGTGCGGTGCCCAGCGCTGGTTGCGCGGTAACTTCCAGCTGCAGACCCTGCAACAAACAGCCGCCGCAGCTGGTGGTAATGCCAGCCTTTTTAGCGGTGGGGACCGCAAGGCCGAAGTGCGCCCGACCCCGGATACTGTCTCGGTCAGGCTGCAGCAGCGCCTGAAACAGGCCTTTGACCCCCTTGGCATTCTCAATCCCGGCCGCCTGTATGGCTGGCTGTAGGGAGGCCATGAGGTGCACGTAGAGTTGTATTCCGGGTACGCGGACGACGAGCAGGCAAAAGAGGCCGGCCGACTGATCAGTGCCTGTGTGCACTGCGGATTTTGCCTGGAAACCTGCCCAACCTACCTTCTCAACCGGGATGAACGGGACAGTCCCCGCGGACGCATCTACCTCATCAAGAATTTGCTGGAAAGTGGCACCGCCAGTGACCAGACCCATACCCACCTGGACCGCTGTCTGAGCTGCCGCAGCTGCGAGACCACCTGCCCTTCCGGCATGCAGTACGGGCAGTTGCTCGATATTGGCAGGGATCTCATGGAACGGCGCGTCCCGCGGTCGGCGCCCCGGCGCCTGTTTCGCAGGGTCCTGCGGCAGGTGCTGACGCGACCACGCCTGTTCGCCGCCGGGCTGCGCCTTGGCCAGTTCCTGCGCCCACTTCTGCCAGCCGGCCTGCGCTCACAAATTCCGGCGCGCCAGGCAAGCGGAGTTCTGCCCGGGCAACAGCACGCACGCACCATGTTGCTGCTGGACGGTTGTGTGCAGTCGGCAGCCACACCCGCCACCAATGCAGCGGCCCGACGGGTATTCGACCGGCTGGGTATCACGCTGCGGGTTGCAGCCCGCGCGGGTTGCTGCGGGGCTGTCAACTACCACCTGGCTGCGCACCGGGATGGTCTCGACGACATGCGCAGGAATATCGACGCATGGTGGCCGCAGGTAGAGGCCGGAGCCGAGGCCATCCTTTCCAGCGCGAGTGGTTGCGGCAGCATGCTCACAGACTACGGCCGCCTGCTGGCACATGATCCGGCCTATGCGGACAGGGCGCAGCGGGTATCTGAGCTGGCCCGGGATATCGGAGAGGTGCTGATCGATGAAGACCTTGGCAGGCTGACGATAAACCGGCCTGCGGCCAGAGTAGCGGTACAGACGCCCTGCAGCATGCAGCACGGCATGCAACTGCCCAACCTGATTGCCGACATACTTGGCAAGGCGGGCTTTGAACTCGCCACCTGCGCCGGCAGTCACCTGTGCTGCGGGTCCGCGGGCACCTATTCAATACTGCAGGGGACCATTTCCCGGCACCTGCGCGACGACAAGCTGCGAGCACTGACTGCTGACTCTCCGGACCTTATCGCCACCGGCAATGTGGGCTGCCAGCTACACCTGCAGGCGGCTGCCAAGGTACCTGTTGTGCACTGGATAGAACTGCTGGATCCGGGAAAATAAAACTAATTGAGCGGCTCGATTGACAGCGGGATATCGTCTGACATCCAGCCTGAATTCATCACCTTGATGTAAACCTGAAGCCTGTTCTCGGCGGCTAGCCGGTACTGGAACGGCCCTTCCACGGTGCCCTCCCGGGTATGGAAGTACCAGTCGCCGGCGCTCTGGAAAAACCGGTCGGAGCGAAATCTGGCATGTGAACCGCTTTCACCCTTGCGCTGCTGCATTATGCTGATATCCCCTGGCAAATACCCCGCGGGTCACGCCTGTGCGACAGTGCAACCCTGCGCCAAGCTTAGCATTCGGTGCGGGCATGTACCCGAAGTTTATTTGCCGGGTTGCGCCACGTCGCGAAATTCCCGGCAAAAGTAATCGACACAACGATACAGGATGCCGTGTGGGTAGGCGATCCAGACGATTTCGCGCTTGTCACGCCGCGATACCGCTATGGCGCGCACGCCTCCCACCAGGGCGCCGTCGGGCGTGCCATCGAACGCCCTGCAGTCACCCTCCGCGTAACAGTTCACCACGGCGCCCGACGAGTAACCGATGATTACCCCTCTTCCATCCGTGGCAGAGGGCTCAATTGCCGTGATCTCTCCCCGGTCACCGGCAAGTGCGCTCCTGATCAGCGCACTCCTGTCACCCTTCGAATTCAGCGTTTCAGGTCGCGTTGCAGCCTCGGGCTGCGCTTGCGCGACCTCCGCTGTTGCCAGCGCCAGCAAAAATAACATCAGTATCACTCGGAACATCAACAAGCCCCCCGGACAATTTGACAGAGTTACCATCCTAGCACCGTTATCGTCGAGGCGAACCGTCTGGTATATTGTCGTCAAAGCAATACCAACTGCGGCCACAGACAGCAAAGGAGAGTTCAGCTGCATGATTGAAACGCCTATCGAGAATGTGCTGGATGCGGCCTACGAATGGGAACGCAACCATCCGGACCGAATGTATATGACCCAACCCATCGGTAATGGTGAGGTTGTGGAATATAACTGGGCGCAGACCATGCAGCAGGCGCGCAGGATGGCAGCGCACCTGCGCTCCCTGAACCTGCCTGCCAACAGCCATATTGCACTGATTTCAAAAAACTGCGCCCACTTTATTATTTGCGACCTGGCCATCTGGATGGCGGGCCATGCGACAGTGGCGCTCTACCCCACCCTCAATGCGGAGACAGTGGCATACATCCTCGAGCACTCGGATTCACGACTGGTGTTCATCGGCAAGCTCGATGACTGGGATAAGATGGCAGCGGGCATTCCCGAAGACCTGCCCTGTATCGCCCTGCCACTGGCGCCGGAAACTGACTACAGGCGCTGGGACGATATCATCGCCCAATGCAAACCCATCAGTGACAGCCCCTCGCCGCCGCCGGGACAGCTCGCCCTGATCTGCTACACCTCCGGGAGCACAGGCCGCCCCAAGGGCGTGATGCACAGTTTTGGCTCCATTTCAGTGCCCGGGCAGCATTTTGGCAGGGAACTGGAAATCAATTCCGCGGACCGGGTGTTGTCCTACCTGCCCCTGGCCCATGTGATGGAACGGGCGGTGGTGGAATGCAGCTCATTCTATTCGGGCATACATATTTACTTTGCCGACCGGCTCGACACCTTTGTTGAGGACCTGCGGCGCGCGAGCCCCACTGTATTTTTGTCGGTTCCGAGGCTCTGGCTCAAGTTCCAGATGGGCGTGTTCGGTAAATTCCCGGAAAAAAAGCTGGAGCGACTCTTGAAAGTACCCATTGTCGGCGGCCTGGTTCGCAAAAAGATTCTGCGGGGGCTGGGTCTGGAAAACGTGCGCGTCGCCGGCAGCGGTTCCGCGCCCATTCCCGCAGACCTGATCGAGTGGTATGACAAACTCGGCCTGCATATCATAGAGGGCTACGGTATGAGTGAGGATTTCTCATACTCGCACATGTCCACACACACCAAACGCAAACCCGGCTACGTGGGCGTTGCCTGGAGCGACGTGCAGACCCGTATCAGCCCCGAGGGGGAAATACAGATAAAATCGCCGGGCAATATGCTTGGGTATTACAAGGAACCCGAAATGACCGCGGCGTGCTACACGGATGACGGTTATTTCAAAACAGGTGATCGCGGGAAATATTCTCCCGAGGGTCTGCTGCGCATCACGGGGCGGGTGAAGGAACTGTTCAAGACCAGCAAGGGCAAGTATGTCGCACCTGTCCCCATAGAAAACCTGCTCAACTCGGACAGCCATATCGAACTGTCATGTGTTTCGGGACCGGGCCGGCCCGCCTGCTTCGCTCTGGTGCAGCTGGCAGAGGAGATGCGCGGCCGACTCGACGAACCGGAATTCAGGGCCGAACTGACACCAAAGCTCGAGGCGCTCCTGGAGGCGGTCAACCAGCAGTTGGAAGATTACGAGGAAGTGCAGTTCCTGGCGGTGGTAAGGGAGGACTGGCAAATTGCCAACGATTTCCTCACACCCACACTCAAGATCAAGCGGGATGTGATCGAGCAGGCCTATGCAATGCACCTCGACCGCTGGTACGAGTCAGGCGACAAGGTGATCTGGCAATGATCGACAAGCTCAGCACGGTACCCGTTCAGCAATTCTGGCGACAGTAAACACCCCCCGCCGGCGACCCATGCGGGCCGGCGGGAGGCGGTACAGAGCAGCTCACTACTAGCCTTCAAAGGCCTTGCGCGGCGCTGAGACACCCTCGGATTTGGTACCCTTGAGGTAAGCCAGCATCGTGTCCGCGTCGGAGACTTCAAACGGGTCGGTGGGGCAGTTATCGCCGAAATCGCTTTCCACGAAAATCTTCTCGATCTTGCCGTCGTCGACCACCATGGAGTAGCGCCAGGAGCGCATACCGAAGCCGACATTCGACTTGTCCACCAGCATGCCCATTTTGCGGGTAAATTCACCGTTGCCGTCGGGCAGCAGGAAAATATTCTTGTTGCCCACACTCTTGCCCCACTGGAACATCACAAATGCATCATTGACGGATACACAGATGATCTCGTCGACGCCCAGGCCCTTGAACTCCTCGTACAGTTCGTCGTAGCGTGGCAGGTGATTGGAGGAACAGGTCGGGGTGAAAGCACCGGGGAGGGAAAATACAATCACCTTCTTGCCGGCGAACAGGTCCTGGGTGGTTTTGTCTTCCCAGCGGAAGGGGTTACTGCCCTCGACCGACTCATCGCGCACGCGTGTCTTGAAGGTTACCTGGGGTACTCGTTCTACTGCAGTCATTTTTGACTCCTTGCGGTTGTGGGTTCTTGCCTGCGGAGCACACACCGGCCCCACTGCGGGGCCCTTAACCGGTTGCTCTCGATCCGGGGCACATCATAGGGAAGCCCGCATGATATATAAAATGGAATTTATATATTGTATTATCCGATTTTATATATCAGATAAAGGTGGCCAGATCCGTGCAAAAACTTCCGAGCGTCCGTCAGCTCCAATACTTTGTCACACTTGATGAACTGGGCCATTTTGGCCGGGCTGCGGAGGCCTGCTTCGTATCGCAGTCGGCCTTCAGCACCGCGATACAGGAGCTGGAACTTACGCTGGGGGCGCAACTGGTGGATCGCACCAACCGCCGGGTGACCATCAACAGTGTCGGCCGGGAGGTGGCGGTACAGGCGAGGATCTGCCTGCAGGAATTGCAGGATATCACGCGCCTCGCCCGCGAGCGGGAGGGCCCCCTGTCCGGCAAACTGGTGCTCGGCGTCATCCCGACCATAGGACCATTCCTGCTGCCCACGATGCTCAAGAAACTGCGTCGCACCTTCCCGAAACTGCAGTTATACCTGCGCGAGCAGCGCAGCGATGAGTTGTACGCCGGACTACAGGCGGGAAATATCGACCTGCTGCTGATGGCGCTGCCTTTTCCGCTCAAGAACGTGGAGACACAGGTACTTTTCCAGGACGGTTTTCTACTGGCCTGCCGCAGGGACACCGCACTGGTGGATCCGGCGAAGTTCAGTGTCGATGAACTCCATCCCGAGAGCGTACTGCTGCTGGAGGACGGCCACTGCCTGCGTGACCATGCGGTCTCGGCCTGCCACATAAGTGAACTGGACAAGGTAAACCGTTTCGCCGCATCGAGCCTCCACACCTTGCTGGAGATGGTCGAAAGTGACCTGGGCATCACCTTCATTCCAGAAATGGCCCAGGGTTCTGCCCTGCTGCGGGGAACGCATATAGCCACGCACCCGGTGCAAAGCGCCGGCCACAGGGATATAGCCCTGATCTGGCGCAAGGGCAGCAATCACGGCGATGATTTTCGTGCGCTGGGCGATTTCATTGCCGAGAATCGCTAGGCCCCGGGTCCAGTGGGCCGACCATTTCTCCCGCGGTTATATTAATGATCGTATTCAGAACCAAACGGTAGTGGCCAAGCCCCTCGACCTTTGCTTACATGGAATCGTGCCGAAGGGCATCCTTCGTTGTATTGCTTCGCTGTTATTTAAGCCTATACACGTCACACCAAAACACCGCCAGCGGCCCCAGGCAGGCACTGCAGAGGGACTGCCCGGGCCCACGGCGTCTGAGACGGAGAGAGACTATATGAGAAGACAGAAGCGCGACATGAACTCCCGGGCATATGATCGGGGCTACCAGGCCGGCGTCAGCGGTCGCAGCCAGGACATCTGCCCACATACCGAAGAAGAACACCGTCAGAACTGGTTGACAGGTTGGCATGAAGGCCGCTGCGACCAGTGGGATGGATTAACCGGCGTCTCCGGGGTCCACAAGATGCGGGCGGTCTGAAGCCAGGCCCATCCCCGCCACTGCTTGACACACATTAACCAGACAGCTGGCCGGGTTTAAGGCCCGGCTGGTACAGCGTTATTTCGCGACCATACTGCTCTGGGCCAGGTCCAGTAATTCCCGGTTAGCCACGGCAAACATGGCAAAGTCCGGGGCGACGTTGGCGTGCAACTCCGCCAGCATCTCGCGCCAGCGCTGCACCAGCAGCGCCTCCTTTTTCTCCCACTGATTTATACAACGCAGCAGGTTGAGGTCCTCGCCCATGTGCCTCAGCGCACCTATGGCGAGGGTTCTTTGTTGCCACTCCAGATCCTCGAGATAGGTATCCCTGGCCAGGGCCTGCCACTCATTCTCAACTTTACTGGACAGAATCAGTGCACTGAACCAGTCCAGCTCCAGCCGCTCACCTATGTAGAAGTACAACCTGGCAACGTCCATCAGCGGCGCGTCAGTGTCGCCGGTCGCCTGAATAATTCCGAGGGCCGTGTAGGCATGGTCGGCGGCAGCAACGGATTGCGCCAGTTCCGGGTCGACGCCCTCCTCCACAAAATGCTGGTAAAGGGTCTCGAACTGTTCCGCCGCCCGACCCCGTAACATGGTGGGATAGGCCTCTGCCAATTGTTCCAGCCCGCCGGCGAATCGGGCAATGCAGTCGGTGGGAGCCAGCTCGTGCCGTCGGTTGCGCAGCAGCCAACGGGTGGCCCGCTTGACCAGGCGGATTACGCTGAGCATCATTTCCATCTGGACTCCGGAGGAGACCTGGTTGTCCAGTCCCTCAATTCGGCGCCACAGGTCGCGGATACCGTATATCTCCATGGTGGAAATGTAGGCCCTCGCCACGTCGGCTACCAACGCTCCGGTTGCGCTCTGCTGCCGCTGCATGTAACTCATGCCCATACGGTTGACTATGTCATTGGCCAATTGGGTCGCCATGATTTCCCGGTGCAGCCGGTGGGCGCGAATCTCTTCGCCATAATTATCGACCAGCTGTTGCGGAAAGGCCGACTCAACCGCGACCGCCAGGTAGGGGTCGCTGCCCAGGTCAGATTCAATCAACTGCTCCTTCAGCACCGCCTTGCTGTAGGAAACCAGCACCGACAGTTCGGGACGGGTAAGGGCCTGCCCCCGCACCCGCCGCTCAAGCAGTTCCTCATCCGAGGGTAAAAATTCCAGGCCGCGGTTGAGGCGACCCGCCTCCTCGAAAGCACGGATGAAGCGCTGGTACTCGCCCCCGCGCTGCACCGCCTGGAATTCGGCCATACTGATGGCCTGCACCTGGTGATAGTTATTGCGCAACACCAACTCCGCTACGCTCTCCGTCATTTCAACCAACAGCGCATTGCGATGTTTTTCAGTGAGGTCACCGCGCGCGACGACAGCATTGAGCAGTATCTTTATATTTACCTCGTGGTCAGAGCAATCGACCCCGCCCGCGTTGTCAACAAAGTCGGTATTGGAGCGGCCGCCAGCCAGGCCGAACTCCACCCTTGCCAGCTGGGTCATACCGAGATTGCCGCCCTCCCCGACCACCCGACAACGCAGCTGGCTGGCGTCCACCCGCAGCCCGTCATTGGATTTGTCGCCAACGTCGGTATGGGATTCGCTGCTGGCTTTCACATAAGTGCCGATGCCCCCGTTCCACAGCAGATCCACCGGCGCCCGCAACAGGTGTGCAATCAGTTCATTGGGCGGCAGGTGGTCGAACTCGATATCGAAGAGCGCTTTCATCTCGGGCGATATGGCAATGGACTTTGCCGCCCGGGCAAAAACACCGCCACCGGCGGAGATCAGATCCCGGTTGTAGTCCGCCCATCCGGAGCCGGGCAATTCGAACAGTCGCTGGCGCTCGACAAAGCTGCTGGCCGCGTCGGGCTCCGGGTCAATAAAAATATGCATGTGATTGAAGGCCGCCACCAGCCTGATATGTTCGGAAAGCAGCATGCCATTGCCAAAGACGTCGCCCGCCATATCACCGATGCCCACCACGGTGAAGTCGCTGCTCTGCACGTCCACACCCATTTCCCTGAAATGACGCTGCACCGACACCCAGGCACCGCGGGCGGTGATGCCCATTTTCTTGTGGTCGTAGCCCGCACTGCCGCCGGAGGCGAAGGCATCACCCAGCCAGAAACCGTATTCTGCGGAAATAGCATTGGCGATGTCCGAGAAGCTCGCCGTACCCTTGTCAGCGGCAACGACCAGATAGGGATCCTCGTCATCCTTGGCAACCACATGACGCGGCCGTTCGACACCTTGCGCCGTGCGATTGTCGGTAATATCCAGCAGGGCCCGCACATACATCTGGTAGCAGGCAATACCCTCCTTCTGGATTTCATCACGTGTCATATCGGCGCGCAGCTGGCGCGCCACAAAGCCGCCCTTGGCCCCCACTGGCACGATAACCGCATTTTTCACCTGCTGTGCCTTTACCAGGCCCAGCACCTCGGTGCGGTAATCCTCGAGTCGATCGGACCAGCGCAGCCCCCCCCTGGCGACCTTGCCTCCGCGCAGGTGAACGCCCTCCACGCGGGGAGAGTACACGTAGATTTCATACAGTGGCACCGGCTGGGGTATGCCTGGAATATCCCCGGGCCTGAGCTTGAAGGAGATATAGTCCTTGAGCGATCCGTCCGTCGCTTCCTGGAAAAAGTTGGTGCGCAAGGTCGCTTTTATCAACAGCACAAACTGGCGAATAATCCGGTCCTCTCCGAGATTCTCTACCTGTTCGAGGGAATCCAGGATGCGCTGCTCAACCGCCTGCTCGCGCTGTGCCCGCCAGTCGTCATCTCCCTCAAATACCGGCGAGAAACGGGTGAGAAACAACTCGACAATACAGCCGGTTATCTGCAGATGATGGGCCAGTGTCTCCGCGATATACTCGACACTGAAAGGAAAACGCACTTGTCGAAGATAGCGGGCATAGGCCCGCAGCAAGGCTATCTCCCGCCAGTTCAGTCGTGTGCCTATCAACAGGCGATTGAATGAATCGTTCTCCGCCTTGCCGAACCAGATCAGGGAGAATGCATCCTCGAACTCAGGCTTTACCTCATCCATTACGATGTTATGGGACAGAGCATAGATCAGGGTAAATTCCTGTATCCAGTACACGCTGCCGTCGGTGCCGCGCACACCATAGGGCCGTTCCGTCATGACCCGCAGCCCGAGATTCTCCAGAATCGGCAGCACGTCGGACAAGGGCAGGCTCTCACCGCTGTGGTAGAGGCGCAGGCGTAGCATTTCCCCGCCTTCTTCCACCAGGCGGTACAGGCTCATGGTCAGTTCCTCACCATTTCTCAGGCGCAGGAGCTGCTTGATGTCCAGCACGGCAACCCTGGGGTCAAAGTCGTCGCGATAGCCGGGTGGAAAACCCGCGGCCAGCTCGCGGACATAACTCTCGCCGTTTTCCTCGCCAAACTCCTCGATCAGGCGGATACGCAGGCGGTCTTCCCAGGCCAGGGTAGCCTGGATAATCTGGTCCTCGATCTCGCCGGCATCATATTCCACCGTGCTGCCGGGGGTGACGCGCAGGACAAAGTGACAGCGCACCAGAATCGACTCGGAAAAGTGCGTGGTAAACTCCGCTTCCTCCGCATTGAATGCTTCGCACAAAATGCGTTCGATTTTCTCTCGCTGTTCCGTTGTGTAGCGGTCGCGCGGGATATAGACCATGCAGTTGATGAACTTGCTGTGCGGGTCCCTGCGCACGAACAGGCGGGTCTGGCGCCGCTCCTGTATGCGGTTGACCGAGGTCACCGTGTCATACAGCTCCTGGATACTCGACTGGAACAGCTCGTCCCGCGGGAACAATTCCAGCACCCGAACCAGTTCCCGGCTTTCGTGATCTGACGCATCGAGGCTGGACATTTCCATTATCCGCTCCACCTTGCGCCGCAGGATCGGAATCAGTTTGGGATTCATGGTATAGACGGAGGATGTGTAAAGACCGATAAAACGATGCTGGCCGACCAGGATACCGGCGTCATCGAATACCTTGACCTCGACATAGTCCGGATAGGTCAGGCGGTGCACCCGTGAACGCTGGCGCGATTTGGAGAAACTCAGCTGCCTCCGGCGCAGGTCCTCCGCGGAGATATGCTCGAGGTCAGCCATGAGATCCTCGGCGCCGCGGCTGTTGCGGTGGCGCAGGGTACCCAGGCTGGCCTCCTCTGCCACAAATACCCGCTGGCTCGGGGTGCCGGCACCCTGTACCTCCAGGTACTCATAACCGAGCATCGTCATATGCGCGTCGCGCAGCCACTCGATGAAAGCCGCGGCTTCCTCACGCAGCTCGACATCGACACACTCGCTGCCACGAATCTGGCTCTCAACTTCCTGCAGTCGCTCACCCATGGCGGGGAAATCGTCTACGACCAGCCCGACCTCCTCCAGTATTTCCGCGAGGGTCTGTCGCAATTCCTCCAGCTCGGTCGGGTTGGAATGGCGGCCAATCTCAAAATACAGGACCGCTTCCTCCGGAGTACCGCTGTTTACCCCCTCCTCGTCGGTCAACAGGGCGAGCAGTTCGCGCGCCTCGTTGCGCCTGATGGCAAGGTTGGAACTGGCAATACTGTGGATCGTCAGATTGCGCCGGTTCAGTTCACCCCGCACCGATGCCGTACAGAACGGAATACCACGACACAAAACAGCCACCACCGTGTATTTGCTCTCCCAGCCATGGGTCTGGATTTCCGGGTTGAAGATGCGGATCTTGGGCGTGGTGTCGGGCCAGGAGTGCATAAAGCGCAGCAGACCGTAAAGGCAGCCATAGAGATTCTCCACCGAGCGCTCACGCATGTCCTCGGCGGGAAACCGGCCGTAGAACGCGGCCGCGAGATTGTGCAATGAGGTCCGGTCAGCTTCGTCCGCCTTGCTGTCGATACGCTGGCCGAGCTCTGTGAGAATACTTTTTTTCAGTGTATCCCAGATCATATATTATTTTATCTCCGTCGACCGGTGCCACATTCACCCGTCCCATCGCGGGCCGCCGCGGCGGGCGGCCTGCAAGTAAAAACGCTGTGAAATGGCGCACCGGGGTCCTAGTAACCAGTGCGTATATTCTAGCCCAATCCCATTACCTTGTTACTCAATAACCGGAACTTTTGCTGCCGCTGCCAGTCATAGCACTCGCCCGGGCGCGCAGGGGCTGAAACACACTGCATTGAGCGAATGGCTGGGCTACTATACTGACCCTCCGCAACCCGTCACACAGAGTGAGACGGGCCAGCGGCATAATTGCAGAGAAACCCCGGAGTAAATGTGGCAAGCGCAGACGTAAGAGCACTGGAAGACTGGCTCAGCAGCCAGATTATCGGCCAATCCCACCTTGTACAACGACTGATCATCGCCCTGCTGGCCAATGGCCACCTGCTGGTAGAGGGCGCGCCCGGACTGGCCAAGACCCGGGCGATCAAGAGCCTGGCCGATGGCGTCGAGGGTTCGTTCCATCGCATCCAGTTCACCCCGGACCTGCTCCCGGGCGATGTTACGGGAACGGAGATCTACCGCCCGCAGGAAGCCAACTTCCACTTCCAGAAAGGCCCTATTTTTCACAACATGGTGCTGGCCGACGAAGTCAACCGCGCGCCCGCCAAGGTCCAGTCCGCCCTGCTCGAGGCGATGGCGGAACGCCAGGTGAGTGTGGGCAGCCAGACCTACCAACTGCCGGAGCTTTTCCTGGTGATGGCCACCCAGAACCCGATAGAGCAGGAGGGCACCTACCCGCTGCCCGAGGCCCAGCTCGACCGCTTCCTGATGCATGTCAATGTCGATTACCCGGACGCCACCGCCGAGATGGAGATTCTGCGCCTGACCCGCGCCGAGGCCAGCGCAAACACTGTCGCCAGGCCGCAGCCCCTGCGGCAGGAGACTATATTCAACGCCCGTCAGGAGGTACTGGCCATGCACATGTCCAGTCCCGTGGAGCAATACATCGTGCAGCTGGTTATTGCCAGCCGCAAGCCCGCCGCGTACTCGCAGGAACTCGCCGGCTGGATAGAATATGGCGGCAGCCCGCGCGCCACCATCGCCCTCGATCGCTGCGCCCGCGCCCACGCCTGGCTGCGCGGCCAGGACTATGTCAGTCCGGACGATGTGCAGGCGGTAGCCGGCGACGTATTCCGCCATCGCCTGCTGCTCAGCTTTGAGGCAGAGGCCAACGGCGTCACGCCTGACCAGGTTATCGGCGAATTACTGGCTCTTGTCCCTGTAGGCTGAGGATGCGCCTTGCGGATGTGACTACCCCGGCCCGCGGCGCCTACGTGGCACTGGAGGACCTGATCGCCCTGCGGTTCCCCGCGCGGCAATTGCGCCTGGGCCGGCGCAACCGGGCGCTGAGCGTGCTGGCCGGCCCCAACAAATCGAATTTCCGCGGCCGCGGTATTGATTTCGAGGAAGTCCGCAGTTACCAACCCGGCGACGACATTCGCAGTATCGACTGGCGGGTCACCGCCCGCACCGGCAGCGCACATACCAAGTTGTTCCGCGAGGAACGCGAACGCCCGGTACTGGTTGCCGTCGACCAGCGCAGCAGCATGTTTTTCGGTTCCAGCCACTGCTTCAAGTCAGTGCTTGCGGCGCAACTGTCCAGCCTGCTCGCCTGGAGCGCACTGGATGCCGGCGACCGGGTGGGCGGACTGGTCTTCAACGGCGCCAGCCACCAGGAAATCCGGCCGCGACGCAGTCGCAAAACCGTGCTGGCTCTGTTATCACAGGTCGCAAAGTACAACCGCGCGCTACCTCTTGCCGCGCCCGCCGACACCGGGTTTAACGAGATACTGGGCAATCTGCGCCGCATCGTACGCCCGGGCAGCAGTCTTTTTATTGTCAGCGACTTCCGCGGCGCCCAGGACGAGCAGGCCCGTGAGCAGCTGTTCCAGATGGCCCAGCATATCGAGATAACCGCCATCGCCTGCACTGACCCGCTGGAGTCCGAACTGCCCAGGGCGGGTCGCTATGCGGTGACTGATGGCAGGGCGCGCAGCGAACTGGATACGGCCGACACTGGACTGCGCAGGAGCTACAGCGAACGTGCCCGCCAGCGCAGCGAGCTGCTGTCGCGGGATCTTTTGCGCCTTGGCATTCCCATGCTGCGTGCGCAGACTGACCAGGCGCCCTTCAGTTTGCTCCAGCAATTCTACGGAGACCCGCGCCGGTGAACCCACAGGACCCGCTGGCCGCTCTGCATCCACTGAGGGAGCCATTAGCTGTTGGCTGGTGGCCACCCGCTCCCGGCTGGTGGCTGCTGGCGGCACTGCTAATGGCCGCGCTGCTGGTGTTGGCCTGGTACGCACTGCGGCGCTATCGCGCCAATGCCTACCGTCGCAGGGCGCTGGCACGACTCGAACAGCTGGCCGCCCTCCATCAGCAACAGCCTGACCCGCAGCAGTTGCTGGCCGAGACCAATGCCCTGCTCAAAAGCGTGGCCCTGCTGGCCTACCCCCGGCGGGAAGTAGCTGCAAGCAGCGGCGCCGCCTGGCTGGCCTTTCTCAACAGCGGCGTCGCGCCATCGGAACAGTTTCCCGACGTGTTTGTCTCCGGGGCTTACCAGCCGAACTGCACTGATATCGATACAGACCAGGTGCTGCGCGCCGCATCGAACTGGATACAACGCCATGAGGCGGCACAATGATTGAATGGATCTGGCCCTGGATGCTGGCACTGGCACCCCTGCCGTGGCTGGTGCAGAGGCTGGTACCGGCGGCCAACAGCCAGGAGCCGGCACTGCAGGCACCGTTTTTCGAGGAATGGCGGCAACTCAGTGCTGACGGTGAAACCCGCCGCAGTGCGGGCCGCAGGTTGCCGGCAGCCGCCCTGTGGCTGATCTGGCTCCTGCTGTTGCTCGCCGCCGCGCGACCGACCTGGGTTGGAGATGCCATCGAACTGCCCAACAGCGGCCGCGACCTGATGCTCGCGGTCGATATTTCAGGTTCCATGCAAATAGAGGATATGCAGCAGGCCCAGACCCTGGTGCCCCGTATCGCAGCGGTTAAAAAGGTGGGGGCCGACTTCATCGCCCGCCGCAGCGGCGATCGCCTTGGCCTGATCCTGTTTGGCACCAACGCCTATGTCCAGTCCCCGCTGAGTTTTGACACCAGCACTGTCGAACGCTTCCTGCAAGAGGCGCAGATCGGTTTCGCCGGCCAGGACACTGCCATTGGCGATGCCATCGGCCTGGCGGTAAAGCGGCTCAGGGAGCGCCCGTCCGAGAGCCGCGTGCTGGTCCTGCTGACCGACGGGCAGGATACCGCGAGTTCGGTAAGCCCCCAGGACGCCGCGCAGCTGGCCAGGGAACTCGGTATTCGGATTTACACGATAGGCATCGGGGCGGACAGAATGACGCTACCCGGCTTGTTCGGCTCCAGCTTCGGCAGTCGCCAGGTCAATCCCTCGGCGGAGCTCGATGAGGCGGGCTTGCAAGAAATTGCAAAGCTCACCGGCGGTCAGTATTTCCGCGCGCGCAACCCCCAGGAGCTGGCCACTATCTACCAGCTGCTGGATCAACTGGAACCCGTGGAGCAGGAGGTGGTCTCCTACCGACCCCGCCAGGCACTCGGCTACATTCCCCTGCTGCTTGCCCTGCTGGTGAGTTTCAGCCTAGCCCTGCGACAGCTGTTGCGCACCGCCCGCTGGAACAGGGTTCCGACCATGAGGGAGGCGCAGTGATGGAGCTGCACCTGATGCGACCCCAGTGGCTCTGGGTGCTGGCGCCCGCCCTGCTGATTACCCTCCTCCTTTGGCGGCAGCGGGACCGACTCGGTAGCTGGAACCAGGTTATTGCAGCCGAACTCCTGCCCTTCCTCGTGAGCCCCCGGGGAGAGGCGCGCGGGCCAAACCTGCTGCCGTTCATCCTGGTCGGCTGGCTCCTTGCGGGGCTGGCCGCCAGCGGCCCCAGCTGGCAGAAAATTCCGCAACCCGTGCACCAGAAACAGGACGCACTGGTGCTTGTGCTGGACCTGAGCTACTCGATGAAGTCGGGGGACCTGGCGCCCTCGCGCCTCGATCGCGCGCGGCAAAAACTGCTGGATCTGCTCAGCCTGCGCAAGGAGGGCCAGACCGGCCTGATCGCGTACGCGGGCGACGCCCATATTGTTACACCCCTTACCGACGACACGCCCACTATCGCCAACCTGCTGCCGGCATTGAGTCCAGACATGATGCCGGTGCCGGGCAGTGACGCCGCGGCGGCCGTGAATGAGGCTGTTGCACTGTTGCAGTCGGCGGGCATCCGCGACGGCAAGGTACTGCTGATTACCGATGGAGTCAGCGCTGCTGACAGCAGTGCCATCGCCCGGATTATGGCCAGAAGTGGTGCGACGCTGGCGATTATGGGCGTGGGCACAGCAACAGGGGCGCCAATACCATTGCCCCGCGGCGGTTTCCTCAAGGACCGCGATGGCGCCATAGTCATGCCCTCGCTGGACGAGGCGCCACTGGCTGCGCTTGCATCTGCTGCCGGCGGGATCTACATGCCGATGCAAATTGATGACTCGGACCTCACGGCAGTGCTGGCGGAATCTCCCCTGGCCGGTCGCCAGCCCACACTGGCACTGGACCGCACAGCAGATACCTGGGAGGACCAGGGCTACCTGCTGGTGTTGCTCCTGCTACCACTGGCACTGGCCCTGTTCCGGCGGGGTTGGATCGTCTGCCTGCTGCCCATGCTGCTGCTGGCCCAGCCCCAGCCAGTCAGGGCCGACGCCTGGGATGACCTGTGGTTGACCCGCGACCAACAGGGACAGCGCGCTTTGCAGCAGGGAGACAACGAGGCCGCGGCTGAATTGTTTGACAGTCCGGCCTGGGCCGGAACCGCGGCCTACAAGGCGGAAGATTTCGAAGGCGCAGATGAGTATTTTGCCCGCGGCGATGATGCGGACAGCTGGTACAACCGCGGCAACGCCCTGGCCCGGGCCGGCAAACTGGATGAGGCTATAAAGGCCTACCAGGAATCACTGGACCGCGCGCCCGACCGGGACGATGCCCGTGACAACCTGGCCCTGCTGGAGCAGCTCAAGGAACAACAGGAAAAACAGGACCAGCAGCAGAACCAGGATCAGCAACAGAACCAGGACCAACAACAGAACCAGGACCAGCAACAGAACCAGGACCAGCAACAGAACCAGGACCAGCAACAGAACCGGGACCAGCAACAGAACCAGGACCAGCAGCAAAAGCCGGAAGAACAGCAGGAGCCGGGGGAACAGCAACTGGCCGAGGCTGAGTCACAGCAGCAACAGGCGGAGGTCGACCCGGAATCCCGCGAGCGTGATCAGGCCATGGAGCAGTGGCTGCGCCGGGTACCGGATGATCCCTCGGGACTGCTGCGTGAGAAGTTCCGCTACGAGAGCTATCAGCGCCAACAACAGGGAGCCGAACGAGACAATGAAACATACTGGTAGGCTGGCAGGCATCGTCTGCCTGTTTGTTCTGGCACTTGCCGCGAGCAGCAGTTGGGCGGCGGTCACCGCGAGCATCGACCGCAGCCGCGCGGCGCTGGGCGACACCCTGCGCCTCACTATCACCGCGACGGACTCTGAGGACCTCGGCGATATGGACCTGCAGCCGCTGACCGCGGATTTCGAAATCCTGCAGCGCTCCAACAGCAGCAAGACCAGCTACATCAATGGCAAATTCTCCAGTACCAGGGAGCTGCTGCTGGATATTACCCCGCGCCGGGTCGGCACCCTGACGATACCGCCACTGCAGTTGGGCACGCAGATAACCAATGGCCTGTCGGTGACCGTAGGCCCGCCGCCCACGGGCGCTGCCGGCGACCAGAACCTGGTGTTCGAAGCGGAACTGGATCGATCCTCGGTGTATGTCCAGGGGCAGGTCATTCTTACCCTGCGACTGCAGCAGGCCATCAATCTGGAAGACCGCAACATCACCCAGCTTGAACTCGACGGTGCCTTTGTCAGACCGCTGGAACAAAACTCGTTTCAGCGCACTATCAACGGTCGCCCATGGCTGATACACGAGATTCGCTATGCCATTTTTCCCGAGCAGAGCGGCATCCTGGAGATACCCTCCCAGCGTTTCAGCGCGAGGGAGAGCTCACCGCGACGCAGCCTGTTTGATCTCGGGGGCGGCGGCCGCCAGGTGCGCCGCAGTACCGAGGCGCTGACTATCGAGGTGCTACCCCGCCCCACCAGCTTTCCCGGTGGCGAATGGCTCCCCGCTGGAAACCTGACTCTGGAGGAGTCGTGGTCGACTCCACCGGAGCAGTTGCAGGTGGGAGAATCCGCCACCCGCACCATAACCATTCGCGGCGAGGGGCTACAGGGCGCCCAGCTTCCCCCGGTGCTGTTCCCTGCAACCGAGGGCCTGAAATACTACCCGGACCAGCCGGTGATCACTGACAGTGAATCCGCAACCGGCCTGGTCGGTATGCGGGTAGACAGTGCCGCGGTAGTGCCTACCCGGGCTGGTCGCTGGCAGATACCCGAATTGCGCATACCCTGGTGGGACACCCGCAGCAACGAACTGCGCTACGCCGTCCTGCCGGGACGCGAACTCGAGGTCGCCGCGGCAGCGACTGCGGTGACGGCCCCGCCGCCGGTAAGCGCCCCCGCCGCCACTCCAGCACTGACACTTGAACCCGGCTCCGATGCGACCATCCCCGTCCTCGCCCGGGACAACAACCGGGTCTGGCAGGTCGTCAGTGCAGTCATGGGCGCTGGCTGGCTGTTGACTCTCATTTACCTGGCCCGGTCGCGGCGCACTCGTTCCGGGCCCGCCGCTGCGGAGTCAGGCCCGCCCGCGGAGGCGCGGGCTTTCAAGGAATTGCTCGCGGCCTGCAGCAGCGGTGACCCGCGCCTGGCTCGCCGCGCGGTAGTGCGCTGGAGCGCCGCACTGCACTCCCGGCCGGAGCTTGGTTCGCTCGCACAGGCCGGCGCAGCCCATGGCGACCCCGCCATGACCTCTGCCCTGGATGCACTGAATGCGGCGCTCTACGGCAGCCAGCCATGCACCTGGGAGGGCAATACCCTGGCGGAGGCCGCCCGCCGACTGCGCTCGGAGCACCGCGGAAAGGTCGAGCGCGAGGAGCCATCCCTGCAGCTTTACCCGCAGGCCAGCTGAGGACAACAGTGCACTTCGCCTGCACCAGCACTGACAGCCGAGGAACCTCCAATTCCCGCTGCAGCCACAACTGTAAAAACAAGGAGAATACATGTGAGTAAATTTCTGCCCGGGACACTGCTACTTTTTGCCCTGCTGGGCCTGTGCACCAGCGCGGCCAGCCAGGAGGCGCCCTCTTTCTACAATGGCTTCGAGGTTGAGGGGGGGCTCATAGCTCCCAATGAAATCGACCACGGCGGCCCGGGCCGGGATGGTATTCCGGCGCTCGATCATCCAAGCTTCCTGAGCGGCTCCCAGCGCGACCAGCAGATCAGGCCCGACGACCGGGTGATAGGAGTGAGCTACAATGGCATCGCCAAGGCTTACCCCATTGCGATAATGGACTACCACGTGGTCGTCAACGACAGTTTCGGTGATACCGCGATGACCGTCATATTCTGCCCCTTGTGCGGCAACGGCATGGTGTTGCGCGCAGACTCAGCCGGCCAGGTGCTGAACTTCGGCGTATCCGGCCTGGTCTATAACAATGATCTTCTGCTGTACGACCGCAATACCCGGTCCCTGTGGTCACAGATGATGAAGAAGGCCCTTACCGGTCCGCTCAAGGGTACCACCCTGACCCAGGTGCCGGCCCAGTACACCAGCTGGGCGAACTGGAGCAAACAGCATCCACAGTCACTGTTGCTGTCGCGTGACACCGGCCACCAGCGCAATTACGACGAGGACCCCTACGCCGAGTACAAGCGCCTGCCCATGGTGTTATACGCCACACTGCACAGTGACTGGCGGCTGCCTGCGAAGACCTGGGTAGTGGGGATTACTGTGGGAGAGGATGCGCTGGCCCTGCCATTTGCGGAACTGGACTCGCTCGAAAACGCTCTGGGTGTCACAGTCGGGGGACAGGCGCTCGAGATTCAGTGGGACAAAGCGGCGCAATCCGCCCGGGTATTCGATGCCGAGGGCAAGGAGCACCCGGCCACCGCCGGCTACTGGTTTGCCTGGGTTGCGTTTCACCCGGCTACCGCACTCTACCTGTCTGAAGCGGCCCGCTGACCCGGCGCTTGTTACGCCGCCTGGTCCGGAGAGCCGCTCTGCAGTGATTTCGTCACAAGTTCAAACACATCCGGTGACAGGTCGGCTGCCGCCGCCAGGCGCTCCAGCTGTGTATACATAAGCTGCGCACGGCCGCGGTAGTTCCGCCATTTGGTCAGGGGAGTCAGCAGGCGTGAGGCCAGCTGGGGGTTCGCCTTGTTGAGCTGCAGCACCATGTCCGCCAGGAAGCGGTAACCTGCGCCGTCAATACGATGAAAATGCACAGGGTTCCCGGCTGCGAAGCCGCCCACCAGAGCGCGCACCTTGTTTGGGTTACGAATATCGAAGTCCGGGTGTGCCAACAGGGTCTGCACCCGCGCAAGGGTATCTCCCAGGGGCATGGCGGCCTGCAGGGAAAACCACTGGTTCATGACCAGCCCGTCGTGCTGCCAGTCGCGGTGGAAACGCTCCAGCGCCTGCTCCCGGTCCGCCTCATCGCCGTAGAAAACAATGGCCCGCAGGGCAGCCAGCCGATCGGTCATATTCTGCGCCTGGCTGAACTGGCGCAGCGCAAGTTCCGGTTGCAGGCCACGGGCGCTCGCCAGGAATTCCAGGCAGGTGTTGCGCAGGCTGCGCGCGGCTATCTGGCTGGCGCTGGGCGCGTATTCATCCTTGATTTCAAAGCGCTGGTAACAGTCATACATTTCGGCGCTACAGGCCCGCGCCAGTTCGGCCTGCACTGACCAGCGCGCATTGTGGATGGTATCGACGTCGGCGCCGCCGGTGTGACTCGCCAACTCGGCCAGGTAGTCTTCAGTGGGCAGGGCGAGCATTGCCGCCACCATGGCCGGGTCCAGGGATGTATCACCCAGCAGGCTGCGACAGGCTTCCACCAGCAGCGGATCAACAGCCACCGGGGCAGCTCGCCTTATCTGCTCCTCCACTTCCTGTATCACCCTGGTCGCCAGCGCCTGGGCGCTGTCCCAGCGCACAAAACCATCATCGTCCCGGCTCATCAGAGCACGCAGATCGCCCTTGCTGTAGCGATAGTCGAGCCGCACCGGGGCTGAAAAACCGCGCAACAGGGAAGGTACCGGACGCTCCTGCACGCGCTGGAAAACGAAGCTCTGCTGCGGCTTGTCTATCAGCAGTACCACGTGGGTGTTGTCCTCGCTCTCCGGACCGGGGCCTGCGGTTTCCAGATGCAGAGGCAGGTTGCCGGCCTCGCCCAACAGACCCATTGCCAGGGGGATCAGGAAGGGTTCTTTGACCGGCTGACCGGGTGTCGCCGGACACGACTGGCTCACATGCAGGGTGTATTGCGCATTCGCTTCATCGTACTCGTCGCGCACCTCAAGCTGCGGTGTTCCAGCCTGGGAGTACCAGTTGCGGAACTGGGTCAGGTCCACACCGCCGGCGTCCTCCATCGCCCGCACGAAGTCCTCACAGGTCACCGCCTCGCCGTCATGGCGCTGGAAATACAGGTCGGAACCGCGGCGAAAAGCAGCCGCGCCCAGCAGCGTATGAATCATTCCTACGACCTCGGCACCTTTCTCGTAAACCGTGAGCGTATAAAAATTGTTGATTTCTATCACCGCCTCGGGCCGCACCGGATGGGCCATGGGCCCGGCGTCCTCGGCGAACTGGGCCGAGCGCAGCGCCATAACATTTTCAACCCGCTTCACGGTTGCGGAGCCCATATCGGCAGAGAAGGCTGCATCGCGAAAGACAGTGAAACCTTCCTTGAGGCTGAGCTGAAACCAGTCGCGACAGGTTACCCGATTGCCGCTCCAGTTATGAAAGTATTCATGGGCGACGATGGACTCGATCCTCTGGAAACCCAGGTCTGATGTTGTCTCGGGACTGCACAGTACGCATGAGCTGTTAAAAATGTTGAGACTCTTGTTTTCCATCGCCCCCATGTTGAAATCATCAACCGCGACAATATTGAATATATCGAGGTCGTACTCGAGACCGTAAACCTCCTCATCCCAGCGCATCGCACGCTTGAGGGAGTCCATCGCATGGTCGCACTTGGCCAGGTCTTTTTCCTCGACGTAAATACGCAGGCACACCTCGCATCCGCTGCGGGTGCGAAAACTGTCCTCCAGAAATCGCAGGTCACCCGCCACCATGGCAAACAGGTAGGCCGGCTTGGGAAAGGGATCGTGCCAGCTGGCCAGGTGCCTGCCGCCGGGCAGGTCCTGTGCCGACGTGAGATTGCCATTACTGAGCAACACGGGATAACTCGACTTGTCAGCCTCTATGCTGACCGTGAACACGGACATCACATCGGGCCGGTCAGGGTAATAGGTGATCCGGCGGAAACCGTGCGCCTCGCATTGCGTACAGTACATGGAGTGCGACTTGTAAAGACCTTCAAGCGCAGTGTTGTCCTGGGGGCGGAGCCTGGTTTCACACTCCAGCACAAAACTCTCAGGCACCCCCCTCACCTCCAGCCCCTCCTCCGTCACGCTGTAGCGTTCCGTGGCCAGCGCCTCACCGTCCAGCGTTACGGACAGCAGCTCCAGCCCCTCGCCGTGCAGTTGCAGATCAGCTGCAGCAGCGGCCGCCTCATTGCGCCTCAACTGCAGGCGGGAACGCACCAGCGTGTAATGCTCCTGCAGGTCAAAGTGCAATTCGGTCCGATCCACCAGGTAGCCCGGCGGCTGGTAATCCTTGAGGTAAATGGCTGAGGGTTTGGCGTCTCGCATGGTTCGTCTCGATTACTGGATGGCGCGGGCCCGGCGGCGCGCGGGATGGATCAATGCCTGGTGAGAGAAAGCTGGTAGCCGCCGTATTTACGCATATTGATCACGCCGGTATCAAATATCAGGTACTGCCCCTTGATGCCAAGCAGGGTTCCGCCAACGTCTGGCACCTTGTCGAGATTAAAGGACTTCACGCGGCTGGGGTATTCCAGTACCGGATAGCTGATCCGGGTTTCCTGGTGGCCTTCGAGCACGGTGATGGCCTGCAGCCCGAACTGTCGCTGCAGAGCGTCTATCTCGCCGGCACACTCGGCCAGCAGGCGGGTCCTGGCCTGCTCGAGGTCTCGGGGCGGCTCATCGCCCTTGAGCATTGCCTGCCAGTTGGTTTTATCCGCAATATGATTTTTCAACACAGCCTCCACCAGGCCGGAATGCAGGCGGGTATCCACCCGGAAAATAGGCTGGGCCTGGGTTGCACCCTGGTCCATCCAGCGGGTGGGGACCTGGCTACCCCGGGTAATACCAACCTTCAGACCAGAGGTGTTGGCCAGATAGACGATATGGTCGATCATGCAATGGGTCTCGCCCCACTCCGGCTCCCGGCAGGTGCCGGCGGCATAGTGGCATTTCTCGGGGCTCACGATGCAGCTGTCACACTGGGCCAGGCGCCGGAAGCAGGGATAGCAATAGCCCTGGTTGAAGCTCTTGGCGGTCTTGCGGCCGCAGTGTATGCAGTTGATCACACCGTCGTATTGCAGTTGCAGGGTCTGTCCCAGGTACTGGTTGAGCGGAATCTCGTGGTCACCCAGCAGCATGGTGTAATGAACAGTGTCCGCCAGCTCGGTCTTCATCTTGCGTACGGGGCCGCTGGCCAGCACTTCAGTCAAGGGTATCTCCTTCCCATTTGAGCGGCGTTTCAGCGGGGTCATCACACATCTCTCCCGCCTTGTGTCCCCTGTCGATAAAACCGATGCGCTCGCTCTCGGGCAGATGTAATTGCCCCCAGGCGATCAGGGCCTGCAACGATTCACTGCGCTGCTCGGGCGAAAGGGGTTTGCCGTCCGGCCACCTGCCGATCTCCACCGCGCGGCGCAGGCTACGGTAGATTTCCGGTGTCATGGAATCGATGAGTTGTCTGTAATCCATTGTTGCCATCTCAGCCCTGGATGCTCTGCACCTGCTCAACAAAATGCCAGGGCGCGAGCATTCTTTTCAGCTCTTCTGCGGGCACGGGTTTGCTGAACAGATAACCCTGCAGGACTTCTGCGCCATTGTCGATTAGGAAGCGGTACTGTTCTTCCGTCTCCACCCCTTCAGCCACGATACCGAGCCCGAGGCTTCTGGCCATGGAAATAATCGCGACCACCAGTTTTCCCCGGCTCTCGTTATTGTGGCAGTCCAGCACGAAACTGCGGTCTATCTTGAGCTCATCCAGTTCATAACGGCTCAGGTAGCTCAGTGTCGCGAAGCCGGCTCCGAAGTCGTCCACCGACAGGTACACACCCAGCGCCTTCAGGTCCAGCAAACTCTGGTGGGTCGTCCTGTCCTCATCCATCAGGATGCTTTCGCTCAAGCCGAGTTCCAGTCTGGAAGCCGGAAGCTCGAACTGCTTCAGCACCTCCCTGATTCTGTTGACGAAAGTACTCTTGAACTGGAACGCCGATACATTGATGGCGACCCTGGGCAGTTCAAGACCCTGTGCATCGAACTCTTTCATCTGGCGACAGGATTCCGCGAGCACCCAGTCACCCAGTTCATCGATCACCCCGATCTCCTCCGCGAGGGGGATGAACTGGAATGGCGGCACGGTACCGTGTTCGGGATGTTCCCAGCGCAGCAGTGCTTCTGCGCCTGCCACCGCTCCCGTCAGGGTATTGACCTGTGGCTGGTAATGCAGCACCAGCTGCTTGCGCTCCACTGCCTTGCGCAGGTCCGCTTCGAGCTTGAGACGCCCCACGCCGGTGGCATCCATGTGCTCACTGAAAAACAGGTACTTGTCCCTGACAGATTCCTTGGCATGGTGCATGGCTATACCTGCCGCCTTGAGCAGTGACTCCACATTCGCGCCATCGCGCGGAGCGATCGCCACACCGATACTCGGGCTGACCACCAGTTCGTGGCCCTCGATAATGATCGGCTTCAACAACAGACCCAGCAGTCTTTCCACGACTGTTCCAGCCGATTTCACATTATCGATCTGGTTGAGAATCACTGTGAACTCGTCCCCGCCAAGGCGGGAAACATCAATTTTCTGACCGCCATCAACGTAGTGAGCAACCGCGTCGCTGTCGCGCACACCCTCCACGAGGCGTTTGCCCACCTCCAGCAGCACCTGGTCACCTGCGCCGTAGCCCAGGGAGTCGTTGATGCGCTTGAAGTTATCCAGATTCATGAACAGCAGGGCCAGGGTATGGCCATTGCGCTGGTTGAGACCCAGTAACAGGTCGAGTTGCTCGGTGAACAGGCGCCGATTAGGCAGCGCAGTAAGGCCGTCGTAGTAGGCCATGTGCTGCATCCGCGTCCTGGTTTCGTTGATTTCCTCAGCGGCCCTGTTCAACTCCTTCTCGCGCTCGGTCAACTGGCTGGTGCGCTCATCCACCTTCATATTGAGCAAATGCTGGCCCACATCCGCTTCTTTCCTGGCTTTGGTAAAACCGCCGATCAGGCTGTTGAGTACCGTGGCGATGTCCTTGAGTTCACTGCTGGCATCTATTACCAACGGCTTGTCCACCTTGCCGGAGGAAACATCGTCGGCCAGCTGTGCCAGGCGCGACAGGTCACGGGTAATTCGTCGGCTCACCAGCGCTACTGCCAGGCCGCACAATACGACCAGGCCGAGGCTGACAATGAGTACGCTGCGCACCGTCGGCCAGATCGTCTCGAGCAGCCCGGCCCTGGATATTTCCAGCTGCATGTAACCGATAATACGCAGGCTGCCGTTGGCAGCGGGCCCCGAAGGTGCGACAAAAAAATCGTAGGCGGTAAGCCCCTGTTGCG
This sequence comes from Haliea sp., assembly GCA_024642265.1. GTDB lineage: Bacteria > Pseudomonadota > Gammaproteobacteria > Pseudomonadales > Halieaceae > JARRPM01. Next base: position 47,122 of record JAHEBL010000004.1, read on the forward strand.
CCGGGTTGGCCCCCGTGAAGACCGGCACCGTCAGGTACACGGGCAGATTGGTATCTGTCCAGGCATCCCACAGGCCGGTACCTGCCGGCTGCATGTCCGGACCGAGAGCGGTCAGGCCCGTGTCCGCCTCCCCGAGGTCGCGCCGCAGCAATTTGAAGGGGGGAGAAATCGCGCCGGCACCGTCGCCGGCCTCACGCCGGGCCAGCAGTTCCCCCAGGCCATCCCGCGCTATGGCCACAGACACGGACGGCGTTTCCAGGAAACCGGCCAGCAACGGCTGCAGCGCTTCGTCCTGCCGCCGGTAGAGCTCCACCTGCAGGTCGGGGCGGCTCTGTACCTGCGCCAACAGTGTGTCGACCACCCTGTCGAAGGCAACATGGTACTCGCGCCAGGCAGTAAACCCGGTGAGCGCCAGGGCCAGCAACAAGGCAACAGAAATAAATAGCAGATTTATCCTGCCCGCTATCGTCATGAATCCTGTCTCCCCGACATCATTCCAAACAACGCCCCCAGCACAGCGCCACAGATCAATCCACCCAGATGGGCCGCGTTGGCAATCGCCCCGAAGCCAAGCACTTCCACCAGCCCCACCATGCAAAACACCAGCCACCCCACCATGAACAGCATGAGCGCCGGCGCGGGCTGGATACGCCAGGCGGGCTGGAACAGCGGAGCCACCCAGGAAAAACCCAGCAGCCCGTAGACCACACCCGACATGCCGCCAAACAGCCCCGCACCACCGAAGGCAAACTGACTGCCATTGGACACCACGGCGATCACCAGAAACAACAGGAACATGTTGATATGTCCCATCACCCGCTCAACCTTGCCACCGAGTTCCCACAACCAGAGGCTGTTGAAGACAATATGCAGCCAGCCAAAATGCAGGAAAGCCGGCGTAACCAGGCGCCAGTACTGGCTGTGCATACTGTCAAATACCGGCCTGCCGTCGATCACCTCGAAGGGGGTAAAGGTCAGGTAGCCCAGCCACCGGGTTGCAGAAAAGTAAAACAACAGGAATCCGCACATGCTGAGCAGGATCAATGCCGTGGTTACCGGTACCGATCGCCAGCTCATGGCGGTCACCAGTGGCGGACGCCGGCCCTGCCTTGACAGTTCGATGCGCAGCTCACCGGCCCGCCAGGCCCGATACAATGACGTGACCTCGTCGGCCTGCGCGGCCCGCTGTACGGCCACTACCTGCTGGCCATTCTCCTCAAATATCCGGTGTACCACCCCACGCTGGTGGAGGATGGCACTCAGAGGCAACAGGTCTTCTTCAACGCTGACGCTGAGGGCGGGATGAAAATCCGTCATCAACTTACCAGCGCATCGCCCCAGCGCAGTTTGTCCCTGCAGCTGGCGTAGAAACTGTGACCCACCGGATGCAGCAGGGTCAGCCGGTGACTCTTCTTGGTGACGTGCACGGAATCACCGGGTCGCGCGGTCATATTGACCTGCCCGTCACAGGTCACCGGCGGATGGATGCGATTGCGCGCCAGGATATCGACCCGAATCCGGGAGTTACCATCTACCACAATGGGACGACTGCTCAGTGCATGGGGAAACATCGGCACCAGCACCATTGCATCGAGTGTAGGGTGCATGATCGGACCGCCACCGGAGAGGGAGTAGGCGGTTGAGCCCGTGGGTGTAGAAACAATCAGGCCGTCCGCGCGCTGGCGATAGACAAAACTGTCGTTGATATAAAGTTCGAACTCGATCATCTGGGCCGATGTGCCGGAGTTCACCACCACGTCATTCAGTGCGTCCGCGCGGCCAACGACCTTGCCGGCCCTGTGCACCTGCGCATCCAGCAGGAAGCGATTCTCCAGTTCATAGTGGCCGTCCAGTACCGCGGGGACCTGTTGGGAAATTTCGTCGGGCATGATATCAGTCAGGAAACCAAGACGGCCCCGGTTCACCCCCAGTACCGGGGTATCATACTTCGCCAGGGTGCGGGCCGCGCTCAGCAGGCTGCCATCTCCGCCCACCACAATCACCAGATCCGCCGACTGGCCTATTTCGTCGCAGCTGGCCAGGCGGTGACTGCTGTCCTCCACGAGTTCGCCAAGACGGTCCTCGAGCACCACCTCCAGCCCACGTTCCTCCAGCAGTACCAGCAATTCCTGCACCACCTCGCGCAGGCCGGACTGCTTGCTGCGCCCCACCAAACCAATTCTTGTAAACGCTGCCTGCATCTTGCTAACGTCCCGCCCCTGAAGGACCGTTATTATAACCACGAAAGCACAGGAAAGGCGCAGTTATGTCGGCATTTACCTACAGGACACAGGCAGTGCGCGACCTGGCTTGGGCCTGCTTCTCGCCGCCCCTGCTGCACACGGCGCAACTGGCTGCGAACGCTGATGGCGTGAGCGACTGCAGCCCGCATCTCAGCGCCTCTCGCCAGGACTGGCTGGCGCAGCTGGACCGCAACCCGCAGCCGCTGCTGAAACACCTGGCCGGCTGCACGAGTCGGCGCCTGGGCGTGTATTTTGAATCACTCTGGCATTTTTTCCTGCAACAGGACCCGGCCTTCGAGCTGGTGGCGCACAATCTGGCAGTGCGCGATGGCGGCGCCACCCTGGGAGAATTCGATGTGATCTACTGGTGTCGCGAGCGACAGCGCCACTGCCACCTGGAACTGGCCGTAAAATACTACCTGGGCTGGCGCGCCCCCGACGCCGATGAACCCGCGGGCCAATGGCGCGATTGGCTGGGGCCCAATAGCCGGGACCGCCTCGACCTGAAGCTGCGGCAATTGCTGGAGCGGCAGATCCTGCTGGGCCACAGGCCGCGGGCCCGGGAGCAGTTGCGCGATCTGGGTATAAACGACATGGTCAGGGAAATCGCCATCAAGGGCTACCTGTTCCAGCCCCGCGGCTCACCCCTGCCCCCGCCACCGGGTTTCAATTCGCAGCTGGGGTTCTCACAATGGCTGCACCTGCAGACACTGCCGCTGCACCTGCGGCAAACGCAGGCGGAACACTTCCTGCTGTTGCCGAGGATGCGCTGGCTTTCGACAGCGCAGGCGCAGCCCGAGGAACAATTAATGAGTCGTTCAATGCTGCTGGAAAGACTACAATTGCCCGCTCCCGCACGACTCATTGCGGGCATCGACCGGGGTGGACGGGAAATATGCCGTTTTTTCGTCACCCCGGACCACTGGCCCGCCGACCACGACTGAACACGCCCTCACCGGAGACTGTATGACTACAAGCAAATCGGTACTGATTACCGGAGCCACCCGCGGACTCGGGGAAAATCTCGCCCGCCATTTTGCCGCGCGCGGCTATCGGCTCGCGCTTACCGGACGCAAGCAGGAAGACCTGGACCGCCTCGGCAGCGAGCTGGCGGGAAAAGCGGGCGACATCGTGCTGGAAACGCTGGATGTCTCTGACTATGACAGTATCGCCCCCGTGCTCAAGCGCTGTGCAGAGCGCATGAACGGGCTGGATATTGTCGTTATCAATGCCGGGGTGGCATTCACCACCCCCGCTGGCAGGGGACATTTCGGGCAGATCCGCCAGACCATAGATGTCAACCTGACCGGAGCGATTGCCACTGCGGAAGCCGCGGTCGAACTGTTTCGCAGCCAGGGCCATGGCCATGTCGTGGGAATCACCTCGCTGGCGGGTGTGCGCGGCATGCGCGGGCAGGGTGTTTACAGTGCCACCAAGGCGGGCCTCAGCCGCTACCTGGAATCCCTGCGCCTGGAGACCCGGCGCGATTCAATCGTGGTTACCGACCTGGCACCGGGTTACATAGATACCGACCTGAACAGCTCGATACCCAACCGACCATTTCTGGTGACCGCCGAACAGGGCACAAAAGTGATGGTTGACCTGATCGAACGCAGGGTCAGTTTCCGCTACGTGCCGCCGTGGCCCTGGACACTGGTAGCCCAGGTTATCAAGTGGCTGCCGGACAGCGTGATCGCAAAAATGTAGCCCTGCCGCGCGGTCAGTCCTGCAGCCAGGAAAAACCGCGACGCCCCTGCAGTCCTCCCGTATGCACCGCCAACAGCGGTAAGTCGGCATCGAACTCCCCGCTCTGCAGGCGCTGGTGAATAGCGTAAAGCAGCTTGCCCGTATACACCGGGTCCAGCGCCACTTCGTGCGCCGCCTCAAAGGCAAGCATGAACTCGCGCAGGCCGCTGTTCACCCGGGCGAACCCTCCGCAGTGGTAATCATGCAGGATCCGCCAGCGCGCGCGGTCGGCCCCTGCGGTGGTCCCGAGCAACCGTTGCGCGCGCTGCTCCAGGTCCGTGGCGCCTTTCAGCGCCGCCACGCCGGTGACCTCGCAGTCACTGCCCAGACCTGCCACCAGGCCGGCCAGGGTGGTGGCAGTGCCGACGGGCACCAGTATATGGCGCGCAGCGGGAGCTGCCGTCCTGATCAGTTCGGCAATGGCCATGCAACCGCGGGCTCCCTCGGCATTGGCGCCGCCCTCGGGAATGACCAGACAGGGCGCGTAGCGCTTTTGCAGATCCGCCAGGTAATCGGCGTCGTGGCGACGCCGGTATTCCGCCCTGGATACCCGCACTATCTGCATGCCCCAGCGCCGCGCATCGACCAGCGTGGCCGGCTCCGCACCGTTGTCTTCACCCCGCACGATGCCGACGGTGGCAAAGCCCTGCTCGGCGCCAACGGCCGCCAGCGCGTGCAGGTGATTGGACCAGGCACCGCCGAAGGACACCAGCCGCTTGATACCGCCGCGCCTGGCCGCCGACAGGTTACCCGCAAGCTTGAATTTCTTGTTGCCTGGCGCGAGACCGCCGCCTGCGTCAAGACGCAACAGGGTGACGCTGGCCATCGACACACCGGCGACGGGCGCATCCCCCAGCTGCGTCAACATGCCAGTGGCGGAATCAGGAACGGGAGAGGCCGACGTTATTTTTCTGCAATACCTGCTCGGCGCGATAACTGGAGCGCACGAACACGCCGGACACGACTTCCATAAAACCCCGCTCGAGGCCCCACTCCCGGTATTTCTCGAATTCATCGGGTGTGACCCAGCGAGCAATCGGGTAATGATGCGCGGTAGGCTGCAGGTACTGGCCGAAAGTGAGGATATCCACGGACGCGGCGCGCAAGTCGTCCATCGCCTCGAGGATCTCTTCCTCGGTCTCGCCGAGTCCCAGCATCAGGCTGGTCTTGGTCAGCACGTCGGGGCGGTACTGCCTGGCATGGGCCAGCACCGCCAGTGTCTGCTCGTAACTGGCCCTGGGGTCCCGCACGGGATGGGTCAATCGCCTGACGGTCTCCACATTCTGGGCAAAGACCTCGATGCCAGAATCGAGTACGGTCTCGACATCGGCCAGCACACCCAGAAAATCCGGTGTCAGTGCCTCCACGGCGGTATGGGGATTCAGTGCTTTCACCTGTCGCACACAATCGGCGTAATGACCGGCACCGCCGTCGGGCAGGTCGTCGCGGTTGACGGAGGTGAGCACCACGTAGCGGAGCTTCATCAACTGCACTGAGCGCGCAGTGTTGGCCGGCTCGTCCGGGTCGAGCCAGCCCTTCGGGTTACCGGTATTCACGGCGCAGAATCGACAGGCGCGGGTGCAGACATCCCCCATCAGCATGATGGTGGCCGTACCGGAACTCCAGCACTCGCTCATATTCGGGCACTTGGCCTCTTCGCAAACCGTGGCCAGTCGATGTTCGCGAACGATACCCTGGACCCTGTCGAAATTGGCGCCGCCCTGCACCCGCACCCGCAGCCATTCGGGCTTGCGCTGGCGCGGGCCCTCCGCCCGGCCGGCCTTGACGCCGTCCTTGATGGCGGTGATGCCCTTTTCGTTGACGAATTTCTCACCACTGGCGACATGGACAACCGGTATGAGTTCACTGTCTGGCATGACCTGGGACCTCGGGGCTGGTATACATTAAACGGCAATTGTACCCTAATGGAGCGCAGCGAGCCCACGGCGTCAATATATGGACACTTGAGGCAGAACAAGGTTGGGCCAGACACGCTGGGTTAGTATCATCGGTCAAATAAGTGAGCACGTGTATGGCAGGCGATGACTGGCAAGCTTGACAGGGGACCAGCCCGGGCAGACATTCTGCAGAGCCTCAGCGGCCTGCTGCTGGTGCTGTTCATCTGGGGCCACATGTTCTTTGAATCCAGCATTTTGCTGGGCAAGGACGCGATGTACCGGGTGACGAGGATGTTCGAGGGTGAGCCCCTGTTCGGCAAGCCCTACCCGCTGCTGGTATCAGGTGTCGCGGCCATCATCTTCGTCCTGATCGCCGTCCACGCCGTGCTCGCGCTGCGAAAATTTCCCGGCAGCCATCGCCAGTACCGGGAATTCAACGCCCACATGGGCGCCATGCGACACCCCGACACCACCCTGTGGTACGTGCAAGTGCTTACCGGATTTGCCCTGTTTTTCCTGGCCTCGGCACACCTGCTGGTCGTGTTCCTGCAACCGGACAATATCGGCCCCTATGCCTCCTCCGACAGGATCTGGAGCGGGCGTTTCTGGATACTCTATGCGCTGCTGCTGGTCTGCGTGCACCTGCATGCGGGCATCGGCATCTACCGCCTGGCAATGAAGTGGGGCCCCATTCCCGCCGCCGGTTCAAAAGTGGCCCGGCGCCGGCTCAAACTGGCCATGTGGGGCATCATCGCCTTCTTCCTGTGCCTGGGAACCGCCAGCCTTGCCACCTACATGTACATCGGCCGTGACCACGCACCGCATGCCGGGGAGCGTTACCTGCCGGCCCACCAACAGGCGCTGCCGGGAAACACATAGTCCATGCAGATAATTTACACTGATGTACTGGTGATAGGCGGCGGTCTCGCGGGACAGCGCGCGGCCATCGGCGCCAAACGCCGCGGCCACGATGTCATCGTGCTCAGCCTGGTGCCGGCCAAGCGCTCGCATTCCGCCGCCGCCCAGGGCGGCATGCAGGCCAGCCTGGGCAATTGCCTGGGTGCCGCCGGTGACAACGAGGACATTCATTTTGCCGATACCGTGCGCGGCAGCGACTGGGGTGCGGACCAGGAAGTGGTGCGCATGTTCACCCACACGGCACCCAAGGCAATACGGGAGCTGGCCGCCTGGGGCGTACCCTGGAACAGGGTGGCTCGCGGCGAGCGCGAGATTACCGTGGATGGCCAGAGGAAGACCATCTCGGAACCCGATGCCGCCCACGGCCTGATCACCAGCCGCAATTTCGGTGGCACCCAGAAATGGCGCGCCTGTTACGTGTCCGACGGCACCGGACACGCCATGCTCTACACCATGAGTAACCAGGCCATCGCCGCCAATATTCCAGTGCATGAACGCATGGAGGCACTTGCGCTGATTCACGCCGACGGGCGCTGTCACGGCGCCATCGTGCGCAACCTGATGACCGGTGAATTGCTGGCCTATGTAGCCAGGGCCACCTGTATAGCCACCGGTGGCTTCGGCCGCATCTACCGGGTTTCCACCAACGCCATCATCAACGAGGGGATGGGCGCCGCCATCGCCCTGGAAACCGGTGTGGCGACGCTCGGCAACATGGAAGCGATCCAGTTCCATCCGACCGGCATCTTCCCCGCGGGCATCCTGGTAACCGAGGGCTGTCGCGGCGACGGCGGCCTGCTGCTGGATTGCAATGAACACCGCTTCATGCCCGACTACGAACCGGAAAAAAAGGAACTGGCCTCCAGGGACGTGGTATCGCGCCGCATGGAGGAGCATATCGGCGCGGGTCACGGCGTGAAAAGCCGCTTTGGCGAACACCTGTGGCTGGATATCCGCCTGCTGGGGGCGGACCACATCAACAACAACCTGCGCGAGGTCAAGGAGATATGCCAGTACTTCCTCGGTATCGACCCCGTGCGGGAGCTGATACCGGTGCGCCCCGCCCAGCACTATTCCATGGGCGGCGTACGCACCAACCACCGCGGCGAGAGTCCGCAGCTGCAGGGTCTGTTCGCAGCGGGTGAGGCGGCCTGCTGGGACATGCACGGTTTCAACCGGCTGGGCGGCAATTCGGTTGCAGAAACGGTGGTGGCGGGCATGATCGTGGGCGATACCATTGCCGACTTTTGTGACTCCACGGCGGGTGCCCTCCAACTCTCCAGCGCCCTGGTGCAGGAATTCGGTGAGCGCGAGCGACGCCGGCTGGCAGAGATTGCCAACGGCAAGGGGCGCGAGAGCGCGTTCGAGCTCGCCCGTCTCATGCAGGAGACCATGACCGCGCAGGTGGGTATCTTCCGCGAAGGCGAGCGCCTTGAACAGGCGGTCGCCAGCTTGCAGGAATTACAACTGCGCAGCCGCAATATCGGCCTGCGCAGCAGCGCACCCGGGGCCAATCCCGAACTGGTTACAGCCTACCGGGTCCAGCGGATGCTCAAGCTGGCCCAGTGTGTGGCCTATGGCGCCCTGCAGCGCACGGAAAGCCGCGGCGCCCACTACCGCGCCGACCATCCCCGCCGGGACGACCTCAACTGGATGCGCCGGACTCTCGCCAGCTGGCCGTCGGCGGACGCCCGGCTGCCGGTGCTGACGTATGAACCGCTGGACATCATGAAAATGGAACTGCCGCCGGGCTGGCGCGGCTATGGCGCACGGGACTACATCGAGCACCCCGACACCGGGGTACGGCAGCAGCAGGTGGATGCGATTGGCGGTGGCCTGGACCGCGCTGACCGACACACCCGCCAGGAGGCACTGATGCCCTTCCGGCACCTGCTGCCGGAACACCTGCGCAACAACAACGAGCGCCTGGGGGAGGAATCATGAACCGGATCCCGCTGCGCCAGGCGGCGCGCACCCTGCGCATACAGATACTGCGCCACAACCCCCGGGATCCCGACAGCCAACCGCGCTTGCAGACCTTCGAGATCGAGGAGGCGGATGCGATGACGCTGTTCATCGCCCTGACCGAGATCCGGGAGCGGCAGGATCCCTCCCTGCAATTCGATTTTGTCTGTCGCGCGGGCATTTGCGGCAGTTGCGGCATGATCATCAACGGCCGCCCGGGCCTGGCCTGTCGCACCCTGACGAGAGATCTCCCTGAACAGATTACGCTGGCTCCCCTGCCCGCCTTCGAGCTGATCGGCGATCTCTCGGTCAACACCGGCAAGTGGATGCGCGGCATGTCCGAGCGACTCGAGACATGGGTACACAGCCAGAACCTCGAAAGCCTGGACATCGACGCCATGGAAGCCGCCATGGAACCGGAACTCGCCGAGCAGATTTACGAGCTGGAGCGCTGCATCGAGTGCGGCTGCTGCGTGGCCGCCTGCGGCACCGCCAGGATGCGCGAGGACTTTGTCGGGGCCGTGGGTCTCAACCAGGTAACCCGGTTTCGCCTGGACCCCCGGGACGAGCGCAGCGATGCGGCATTTTATGAACTGGTGGGGGACGAGAGCGGCGTATTCGGCTGCATGACACTACTGGGCTGCGAGGACATGTGCCCCAAGGACCTGCCACTGGCCACCCAGATTGCATTCCTGCGTCGCCGTATGGCGGCTACCACCTGAAGCGCGAGCTCCGGGTGCAATGACAGGCGAGTTACCCACAACTTCATTACGGCAAGGACAATAACCATATGTACGATATAGCCTCCACCGTCTCCAGGGTCGCCAACAGCACCTACAGTCATACCCGCCGGATCATGCCGGAACAGCCCTGGTGGGAGACGCTGGAAAGCAGCTTCCACAAATTTCCCGACGACTTCGAACTGGACCTGCGCACCGAGCTCACCGTGGAAGGTACCGCAGTGGCGGATTACCTGCTGCGCACCGCCGGCGCTGGCCTGCTGGGCTCACTGGCCCTGCCGAGCAGCATCACGCCACGCCAGCTGAAGCGCGACATGGCGACAATCGGTTTCTACCGCAACAAGGCAAACGCCGCAGATCCCACCAAATTTTTCAGGAAACCGGACTCCTCGGCGGTGCAGATCACGTCGAGTTCGGCCGGCTTCTTCCGCTTCAAACCCAGTGACGGCAGCTGCGAATTGCTCAGTTTCGACAGCCCCTTCAAAACGGTAAACCCGAAATTGCGCGAGAGTTACCCGAAACAGCGGCGCAATATGAAAGCCGTGGCCCAGTACTGGCGCCATGACGACGGCCCGCGGCCGACAATATGCGTGATTCACGGCTTTATGGCGGACCCATACTGGCTGAACCGCCTGTTTTTCGCCCTGCCCTGGTTTTACGAACAGGGCTACGACATCCTGCTGTACACCCTGCCCCATCACGGCAGGCGCCAGGCGCGCCTCTCGCCGTTCAGCGGCCACGGCCTGTTCGCCGGCGGATTGTCCCATCTCAACGAATCCATGGCCCATGCGGTGCACGATTTCCGTATTTTCATGGACTACCTGGAAGCGCGGGGCGTGGCAAAAATCGGCGTTACCGGCATCAGCCTGGGCGGCTACACCTCCGCCCTGCTGGCGGCGGTGGAGGACCGGCTGCATTTCTCCATCCCCAATGTACCGGTGGCGAGCCTGCCGGACCTGGTACTGGAATGGTACCCGATGAATCTGGCCATCAAGGCCCTGCTCAAGCTGACCAGCACCAGCGTGCGCGATGCCAGGCACATGCTGGCGGTACACTCGCCGCTGACCTACCAGCCGCTTATCCCCAAGGAGCGCCTGATGGTGATCGCCGGGGCCGGCGACCGGCTCGCGCCGCCCAAGCACGCCCGCCTGCTGTGGGATCACTGGGATCGACCCCGCATTCACTGGTTTCCCGGCAATCACCTGGTGCACCTCGACAAGGGCAAGTACCTGAAAGAGATCGCGAGATTTCTGCGGGAAATAGAGTTCGACCGGGCCTGAGGGTACGCTAAAAGGGTTTTTCAGCCCGGTTTCAGCCGGGGAAATCAAGCTTTATACCCGCTTGCATTAGGACTAGTATCGAAGGCCAATTTACAGACGGCTCCCGCAACCATTTGCGGGAAACCCGCGATAACTGCCCCCAACTCCAGGAACTGGCGCGATGCAAAGCTGGCAAACCGATCTACTCAACCTGCAGCTCACACTGACTGTTAAACCGATGTTCAAGTACATAAGCTCCCTGCAGCGCATTCGGCAAATGGTCAACCTCACCGACAGCACTGTTGGCCGGCTGGCCATACCCCGGGGCACCCGCCGCGAAGCGGTAAGCATCCCCGGCGCGGACTTCGAGGCCGAGTGGGTGACCTCCCCTGACACCGACCCGCAGCGGGTGGTGCTGTACCTGCCCGGCGGCGCCTACGTGATACGCATGCCCAATGCCCACACCGGCATGGTCAGCCGCTTGTGCAGGAACGCCAATGCCAGGGCTCTCATGGCCTATTACAGGCTGGCCCCGGAGCACCCCTTCCCGGCCTGCCTGGAAGATGCGGTGCTGGCCTACCGCTGGCTGCTGCGGCAGGGTATCGATCCGGAAAAAATTATTATCGCCGGGGACTCGGCGGGAGGGGGGCTCACCCTGTCGACGCTGCTCGCACTGAAAGAACGCAAACTGCCCATGCCCGCCTGCGCGTACATGCTCTCGCCACTGCTGGATGTGAGCGACAAGGCGCCCTCGCGGTGGAAAAATGCGCTCAGCGATACAGCGCTGCCCGCGCCCAAGGACCGCGCCATGAACCCGCGACCACTCTACCTGGGAGACAACGCGCCGGAAGATCCGCTGGTGTCACCCATCAACGGCAACTTTGCCGGCTTGCCACCCATGTATGTACAGGTCAGCGACAGTGAAATGCTGCTGGATGACAGCTTGCGCCTGGCGCGGCGCGCGCATATCTACGATGTTGAAGTGAGCGTGGATATCTGGCGCAAAGTGCCGCATGTCTGGCAGGCCATGGGTTTCCTGCCGGAGAGTCGTGAGGCACTGGAAAAAGCCGGCGCCTATATTCGCGAACACGTCATCTAGAGCGGTGCAGGAAACCGCTACCACCAGACCGGGAATGAACTGATATGCAGCAGATTGACAGCGAAGACGCCAATTTTCTCTTCATGGAAAAAGTGGAGAGCCCCACCCACATCAGCCTGGTCTATCTTTACGACCAGTCAGCGCTTGGCAAGCAGCAGGTGCGGTTTAGCCACATAAAGGAGCATATCAGCAACCGGCTGAATTCCGCCCCGATCTTCACGCAGAAAATCCGTCGCACACCGGCTGACATCGATTATCCCTACTGGGTGAACGACGAGAAGTTCGACCTCGACTTCCACGTTCGCCACCTGGCACTCCCGCAGCCCGGCGACTGGCGGCAATTCTGCATCCTGACCTCCCGCCTTCACTCCCGCCCGCTGGACATGAGCCGGCCGCTGTGGGAACTGTATGTGATAGAGGGACTGCACAAAGTGGAAGGCATGCCCCGCAACAGCTTCGCAATCTATTTCAAGGTTCACCACTGTGCGATGGACGAGTTCACGGCGCAGGAGCTGGTGCAGTCCAGCCACGCGCTGACTCCCAACACTCGCCAGCACGAGTCCTCTGCCCAGCATATCGCCCACCTGCCCAGGAGAGCCCCGCAACCGATGGAAATGCTCATGCGCGGCCTGTTGAACAACTCGGTGAGATCGTTTCGACTGGCAATGCAATCGGCGAGCAACTTTCGCACCCTGTCGAAGATTCTCACCCGGCTGTCGATTCGCGTGGCGCAAAACATGGCGGAGGGCGATGCGGCCAGGGAAACGCCCAGCCGGTTTGCCCAGCCGCTGAGTTCGGCGCGGGTATTCGAGGGCGCCTTCTACCCCCGCGAGATATTCGACAATTACCTGCGCAGGGTTCCCGGCGCCACACTCACCCACGCGGTACTGGCGATCTGCGGCGAGGCGATGCGGCGCTACCTTGAACGGCACGGCGAGCTGACGGATTCGTCGCTGCAGGCGCTGCTCGAGGTCAACGTGCGCAATGCGGGGGCACACGCCCTGGCCGGCAATCGCCTTGCCATCAACCAGATCGAACTGCATATACCCGTGACTTTTCCGGTGGGACGCCTGCAGGCGATTTACACCGCTAACAAGGAGCTGCAATCGATCGAGAACGCGGAACTGACCAGTTTCCGGCTGCGCTCACTCTACGAGAATGTGCCCGCCCCGCTGCTTGCCTGGCTGGGCAGGTTGTCCAACCGGAAGAACAGCCTGAACCGGGCCGTGATGTCCAGTGGCAGCCTGGGGCTCGCGGAATTGCAGGGGGCTGACAAACCCCTCTACCTGCTGGGCGCCCGATTACACGGCTTTACCAGTATTTCTCCCCTCTACAGCGGCTGCGGACTGATGTTCAGCGCGAGCTCCTATGCCGACACGGTGGGCCTGACCTTTACCTCGGACCGGAATATGATGCCCGACCCCGAGACCATGCGTGAATGCCTGGACGAAGCCATCGCGGCTGTCGCCAAACTGAAGACTACCCGCAAGGCGCGCGGCCAGGCTGCGGGTAAAAAGCCCAAAGCCGCCAAGCGAGGCACGAAGGGCGGAAAAACCCTGGCGGCCTAGGCAAGCAGACGGCTGATAGTGCGCGATACCGCTATCTTGCCCTTGTCAAAATAGGCCTCGTGGTTCTCCTCGATTTTTTCCAGGTCGTACAGGTAGTTGACCATGATACCCGCGGACTGCTCCCGACCCTTGACCGAGAGGTCTGCTCCGCCGTACATGCGATGCAGGCGCGCGCCGTTGCCCAGGTGAAACCGCGCCACCGGGTCAATGGGCGCCTCGCCTGATTTCTCCACCAGCAGGTAGTGCGCGCAAAGCTTGAGCAGGGCATCGTAGACCACTCCCTCCACCACCTTGCCCAGTGGCTGTTTGACCCTGGGAATCAGCGCATCATCTATCAGGCCCTCGAGGTCGGCATCCACCAACCAGCGGCGAAACCCGGGTACTGGCGACAGGGTGACAAATGTCTTGAGGCCGGGCATCTCCTTTTTCAGTTCCTCGACCACGTTCTTGATAAGGAAGTTGCCGAAAGAAATACCCGCCAGGCCCGGGTGGCAGTTGCTGATGGAGTAGAACACCACCGTGTTGATGCGCTTCGCCGGCGGCGACGTCCGCTGCTGCTTCAGCAGCGGGGCCATGTCGTCGGGAAGCGAGTCTGTCAGGGCTATTTCCACGAACACCAGCGGGTCGTTGGCAAGGGCCGGGTGGAAAAATGCAAAGCAGCGCCGGTCTTCACGCAGCCGGCTGCGCAGGTCTTCCCAGCCATTGATTTGATGCACGGCCTCGTAATCGATGATCTTTTCGAGCACCATCGCCGGCGACGACCAGTCGATCTTGCGCAGCTCGAGGAAGCCCTTGTTGAACCATGAGATGAACAGGTGGCGCAGGTCGGAGTCGATCCCCCTGAGCCCGGGATTCGCCCGCAGCATTGGCAGCATGTGGCCGCGCATGGCGACCAGCGTGCGAGTGCCGTCCGGAACCATATTGATACGCCGGAAGAGTTTCTGTCGCGGCGCCTCCACTGCGCGGGTGAGTGTCCAAAGGTTCTCCAGACCCGGCTGTTCACGATACTGCTCCGCCGCCGCGATAATCTCATCGGCATCCACATCAAATTCCGTCGCCAGACCGGTAAAAAAATCCAGTCGGGCGGGTGCTGGCAGCTGCTGGTATCCGGCAATGATCTCCCCCGCCAGGGCCAGGCCCGAAGCCTCCCCCCGGTGGTCCAGCAATTCACGGCACAGGACCATCAGTGCGTCGGCGCTGTTGGCAGCGGCCGGGACGCCGCGACGTCGCCGGGCCAGGATATCGCGACCGGCGTCCATAACGGACCCGATGGTCCTGCCGATCGTCGTCATGGCGCCGGCGGCAGGTTTTGGCTGTTCGGTTGGACTTGTCAGTTGATCGGGCATAAGGATTTCCGGTAAAGCATCAAGTTCAGGTTTCCCGCCTTGTGCGAGGCAGGGCCGACAAACAGTGGCTGCGCAGGCTAGCGGCCGCGTTCCCTTGCATAGGCCTGCCGGGCAGCAATACATTCGGCATCCAGGAGGCCGCCGACCAGGCTGTCGGCATCGGACCAGGCGCGCATCGCGCCGACCATCTGGGCGGTGACAGCATTGACATGGCTCTTGGTGGCGGCCACCGGCATGGCTGGCTTGGCAGCTATCCGGGACGCCAGCGCCTGCACCGCCCCGTCCAGTTCGGCCTCGCTCACCACGCGATTGAGAAAACCCGCCGCGTGTGCTTCCGCGGGCCCGAATTCCCGGCAGGTTATCACCAGCTCCTTGGTGAGGGCCGGCCCGATCTCCCGCACCAGGCGCGGAATACCACCCCAGGCCAGGGGAATGCCCAGATCGATTTCCGGGATTGAAAATCGGGCGTTATCGGCCGCCACTCGCAGGTCGCAGGCCGCCGCCAGCACCAGCCCGCCACCCACACACCAGCCCTGGATACGGGCGATCGTCACCGCGCGCATGGCCTCCAGTGCCTCCGCCATCAGGCGTCCCGCATCGGCGGCCTGGCGCACCCGGGCATCTGCGGCAACCGGAAAGCCGTCGAGATCGGCACCGGCGGAAAAGGCCCTGCCGCGGCCGCCGACGGTTACCACACGAACAGCTTCCTGCTCATCAAACCAGCGCGCCGCGGCCGCCAGCTCGCCGAGGGTTTCCAGCGACAGTGCATTCAGTCGTTGGGGGCGATTGAGCCACAACTGCCCGACAGGACCGTCAACCGAGACTTCAAGTGTTGCAAACATGGGTTCGTACCTTATCGTCCGCGGAGCTGGACAGTTTAGCGAATTTGACCACCTCGTGGCCAATCGCCAGCAGGCCAAAAGCGGTTGCGGCGCCGCGAAAACTTGAGATGGATCACACACTGGCGCAAACCGGCCGGTACTGGAGGTATTTGGCAAAAAAGCATCCCGCATGGGCCCGGGGTCGTATACATCTGCTGCCACTGTGGGAGAATAGCCGTGAGGCAGGCCATTTACCCCATTTTCTGCAGCCTGCCTCGTCGGGGTTAACACTTTATGAAAAGATGGCAATCCGGCTTACTCCTGATCGCGGCGCTGGCCATAGTGTTTTGCGGCTATGTTTTCCTGCAACTGCGAACCATCGAGGTGGAGCCCCTGAGCGATGACCTGTGGGTCCTGCGGGGACTGGGGGGCAATACCGCCGTGCTGCGCACCGACGCCGGGGCGGTGGTCGTGGACACCATGACGCTACCCCTGCAGGGGCGGCGCATACGCCAGCTGGCCCGGGAGCTGACCGGCACCGATACAGTCCTGCTGATCAATACCCACTACCATATCGATCACACCCACGGTAACCCGGCCTTCCAGCCGGGCACGCGCGTCTTGTCCACCGAGCGTACCCTGTCTCACCTGCAGGCCCTGGATGCCGACTTCTGGCAGGGCGATGCCGCCCGGCTGTTACCCACCGAGACCTTCAGCGATCGCAGGACACTCAGCGTGGGCGGCAAAACGATCGAGCTTATCCACCCCGGCGCCGGCCACACCGACGGGGATCTGGTCGTCCTGTTCACGGATGAGGGCGTTCTTCACACCGGTGACCTGATGTTCAATCACTACTATCCGAATATCGACCTCGAGGCCGGGGGCAGCGTGCAACAGTGGGTGCCGACCCTGGAAACCCTGCTGCATCTCGATTTCACCCGGGTAATTCCCGGCCACGGTGAGACCACCGACCGGGCCGGCCTGCGCCAGTTTCTCGCCTTCATCGCCCAGCTGGCGGAGATTGGCAGCACCGCCGCGGAGGAAGGCATGAGCCTGGAACAGACCCTGGCGACAGATCAACTGACCGCGGATGCTGACTACCGGCGAATTCGCTTTATCATTCCGCTCCCGATGGATCGGGATTTTGTCATAACCCGCACCTGGGAGGAGGTTACCGGAAACTTCGAGCGGCTGAACTAGCCGGAGTTGTGCGCGGGCTGCGGCCGCAGCGGCAAGCAAAGAGGCGGGACTGGCGGAAAATCCCTGTGGACATAAACAAAAAATCCCGCTCAGGAAACGCCTTGCGGGATTGATGGATGGCGGACCGGACGGGGCTCGAACCCGCGACCTCCGGCGTGACAGGCCGGCATTCTAACCAACTGAACTACCGGTCCACGGTAGTAGGATA
The DNA here is from genome assembly GCA_024642265.1 of Haliea sp. Lineage (GTDB taxonomy): Bacteria > Pseudomonadota > Gammaproteobacteria > Pseudomonadales > Halieaceae > JARRPM01. The sequence continues at coordinate 64,133 of JAHEBL010000004.1, forward strand.
CTGATGCACTGCTCTCGGTAGAGTGGTGGGTGATGACGGGATCGAACCGCCGACCCTCTGCTTGTAAGGCAGATGCTCTCCCAGCTGAGCTAATCACCCCCTGACCGAGAACGCGCATTATAGAGATTCCTGCTTTGCTGTCAAACCCGCGCAATGAAAAACAGTAATATTTTGTCGGCTTGTTAAAGCCCTTGATTTTAGTAGTAAAATCTCCCCCCTGGTGAACGGCGCAGCGACGATTCCGGCAGCCAATTTTTAGCGGGCACGTGCGCCCGGCAGCGACAGGTAGCAAGGCATGGAAATCTACAAGGAATTTCACTTCGAGGCAGCACATCGCCTTCCCAACGTCCCGCCCGGCCACAAGTGCGCGCGACTGCATGGCCATTCTTTCCTGGTGCGCCTGTCAGTATGCGGTGACGCTCCCGAGCCCGCCGGCTGGGTGATGGACTTCGCCGAACTCAAGGCCAGTTTCAAACCTGTGCTGGCGCAACTGGACCACTATTATCTCAATGACATTCCCGGTCTGGAAAATCCCACCAGCGAGAATATCGCACGCTGGATCTGGAACAGCCTCAAGCCCGCTCTCCCATTATTGAGCCAGGTAGAGATCAGGGAGACCTGCACGAGCGGGTGTATTTACCGGGGAGAATGAGGGAAGCCGCAGCACCGTTACTTCGGGGTAACACAGATAATAATGCTTGACGATTCCGCAGAACCTACAGAAAAAGACCTTCCTGCAAACTCCGCGTTTGAATAAGACATGCTGGCCGGGGTCTTGTTCCCGATCAGGCAGGTGGGGTTACCCTAAGTAGCATGCTGTCAAATGTTATACACACTTGAAGACCGTCACAAAACTATCACAAACTTAGCTCCACCTTCAGAACATTCACTTTATAAGAGCGTTATAACTTGTTGTTATTTATGATTTATTTCACTTTGACTAAATTTTAACCAATCTGTAACAAGTGTTGTGGCTACTGCCCCCGGGGGCCGGGCAAACAATTTACTCACCGACTTATCCACAGATTCTGTGGAAAAAATTTCTGGCCAAGTGTTACAGAATCTCTCGCATGCATCTTTTCGGGTACCTGTGTGTCAGCACCCCTGTGGTCACTCCCAACGCATACCTGACGGTCGGTCCGGGATATTGAACTGCGTAACTTCGGACGGGCTTGACCCGCCACCGGGGATAACCAACCATGCCCTGCGGGTGCCAGTCGGCCAGCGCGGACAGCACCCACGTAACAGCGCTGTAATACCTCCGGGGCGATGTCATGACCAATAACAACAGCAACTATGACTACATTATTGTCGGAGCCGGATCTGCCGGATGCGCCCTCGCCCACCGGCTGACCCAGGACCCTGCGCGACGGGTGCTGCTACTGGAGGCCGGCGGCCGCGACAAACACCCGGTCATTCATATGCCGCTGGGGTTCGCGTTCCTGATGAAACACAAAACCCTCAACTGGTGCTACCAGACCGAGCCCGAGCCCCAGCTGAATATGCGGCAGCTCTCGTGGCCGCGGGGCAAGGTGCTGGGTGGCTGCAGTTCTATCAACGGCATGGTCTATATTCGCGGCCAACGCGAGGATTTTGACCTGTGGCGGGCACTGGGTAATGCCGGCTGGGGCTATGACGAGGTGTTGCCCTACTTCAGGCGCGGCGAACACAAGGCCGAGGGCGCGAACGAGTTCCACGGCGACGGCGGACCGCTCTGGGTGGAGGAGGTACAGGCCAGCGAGAAACTGCAGCTGGCAGAGCTGTTCGTCCAGGCGGCGGTGCAAACCGGCCTGCCGCGCAACACCGATTTCAATGGCCCGGCCCAGGAAGGCGCCGGCTTTTACCAGTTGAATATTCGCCGCGGGCGGCGCCAGAGCAGCGCCCGCACCTTTCTTGCCCAATGCGAGGCGCGCCCCAACCTGGTGGTGGAAACCGGAGCGCTGTGCCAGCGGGTACTGCTGGAGGGCGGCCGCGCCGTCGGCGTCGACTACCGGCGCGGCAACACGGTAGCGACCGCCCGCGCCAGCGGGGAAATAATACTTTGCGGCGGGGTTATCAACTCAGCACAGTTGCTGGAATTGTCCGGTATCGGCGACAGCGACCGCCTGCTCGCCGCCGGGGTCGAGCCGCTGGTTCACCTGCCCGGCGTGGGCGAGAACCTGCAGGACCACCTCACCATCAATATCCAGCAGGGGCTGCACGGCCTTGTCACCTTTTACGAGGAGACCCGACCGCTGCAAATGGTCAAAAACCTTTTCAGGTACCTGTTGCAGGGCCGCGGGCTGCTGGCCCACCCAGCCTCCCAGGCGGGCGTGTTTTTTCGCAGCAGTGCGGACCGCGCCCGGCCGGATGCGCAGATTCACTTCGCCCCGGCGGCCAGCGAGGACGATGGCAAGGGCAATCTCAAAACCAGCCCCGGCACCACAGCCACGGTCTGCCACCTGCGGCCCCGCAGCCGCGGCAGCGTGCACATCCACTGTGCGGACCCCACACAGCACCCCCTCATACGAGCCAACTACCTGGATAACGAACACGACCGCAAAGCGCTGGTCGCCGCGGTTCGCAGGGTGCGCGAGATTTTTGCCGCGCCGGTGCTCGACCCCTACCGGGGACAGGAGTTGCTGCCCGGTAAGGCTGTCGCCAGTGACGAGGAGATACTGGACTATATTCGCGCCAATGCGGAGTCCGTGTACCATCCGGTGGGCAGCTGTAAAATGGGATCGGATGACATGGCCGTGGTGGATGAGCGGCTGCGGGTCAGGGGTGTCGCCGCCTTGCGGGTGGCGGATGCCTCCATCATGCCCAGGGTCACCTCGGGCAATACCAATGCGACGGCGATCATGATCGCCCAGAAATGCGGCGACATGCTGCTGCAGGACGCGGCCGGGGCCTGGAGCTAGTGCAGTGTTCTGGCCTGGTCGCTTATCACAACCGCCTGCAGGTACTTGCCGAGCATGATGACATGACCCTGGCGCCGCTCAACCCCGTCAAAGCTGTAGTCGAAGCGGTACTGGCGCCAGATCCGCCACCGGCCCTGCCGGTCGCGGCTCAGCGATATCCTGCGAATATGCACGGCCTGGTCCAGCAACTGGTAATCGTTCTGGTCCCCCGCCCTGGTCACCGCTTGCACGGCAAGTTCACGAACCCGGATCGCGCTCAGGAAATACAGGCATAGCCCGCCAAACAGCAGCGCCAGCAGGATATCACCCAGGGTAAAGTACATTCACTTATCACATATCGGCCATTGATTGGCCGCCAGCATACTGGCCTTTGGAAGGTGGCGCCAGCCAGCCGCGCGCAATCCGGCCCCAGCCCGTCCAGCTGCAAAAACTGGCCGCTCCTCAGGACTCCCGGGGGAGCAGAAAGCGCCTGACCAGACTATTGAACAGCTGTGGGCGTTCGGCGTGCAGCCAGTGACCGCAGCCCGGCATGATCCTGATGCCCGCGTGGGGGAAGAGCCTGAGAATATGGCTGCGGTGCTCTTCGCGGATATAGTCCGAGTCGCCCCCCTTGATAAACAACACCGGCCCGGAATATGACCCGGTGGCGCTGGGCCGCGCCCGCACCGCGCCATAACCTCCCCTGAGGCCTTCCAGATTGAACCGCCAGCGATAGATACCGTCCGGGTCGCGCCGCAGGCTGGTCAGGAGAAACTGGATAACCTGCTGCTCGGCGATATGAGCGGCCATCAGTTGCGCCGCCGCCTGCCGCGATGTGCACTGGCCGGCGGCCACCGCCGCCAACGCGGCGAATACCGCATCGTGATGCGGCGGGTAATCCACCGGGGCGATATCGGCCACCACCAGGGCGGAGACCAGATCCGGTTTTGCCAGCGCCAGTTGCATGGCCACCTTGCCGCCCAGGGAATGCCCTACAAACTGCGCGCCGGACAAGCCCTGCTGATGCAACCAACGGCCAATGCAGTCGGCCATGCCTGCAAGCGTCGGCTCCTGCAGCCAGCCGGAACGGCCATGATCGGGAAGATCCACACTGTAAACGCAGTGGCTGTCCTGCAGTGCCCGCGCCAGTCCACCGAGATTGCTGCCTGAACCGAACAGGCCGTGCAGCAGGACCACAGGCGGGCCGTTGCCAATGCGACTGAAGTGAAGTTTTACTGCCAAAAGTGTGCCGCCATCAAGATTTTGCTAACATGCCCGGCACTATAACGGATCGGAAACCAACATGCGTCTTTTCAGCACCCTTGCCGGATACCTCGCGACAGGCGGCCTGGCCTGCCTGCTGCTGGCCTGCAGTTCCACACCGACCTACAACGCCACGGTTTTCCCCTACGAGATAGACCAGGCCCGGGTGGACCAGGACAATATCAAGACGGTGGTTATCGCCCATGTCAATCTCGGCCTGCCATCACGTAATTACCTGGAAAAGGAAGCGCCCCGGATCGATGCCGCCGTCAGCGCCTACCTGAAGAAAAATGGTTTCAAGGTGTTGCCGCAGCGGGATTTCGAGCAGCTCTGGAACGCTGCGGTGCGCGCATATGGCAATCCGGTGGACCCGACCAGCGGCAAGGTCAACATGAAGACCTTCTCCCAGATCATGACCAGTATCCGCGACGATATGCGCACCAGCGGCCTCGACGCCTTTATATTCACCGACCTGATTGAATTGCAGACAGCGTTCAGCGGCGGCCTGCAGCACATCGCCCGCTGGGACGGGGTGAGCCGCAAACCCAGCCTCCAGGGACCGGGAGATGGTGTCAGCGCGGACTTTGACTGGGCGATGCTGCTCGATGTCGCCTCGCTCCAGATCAGCATCTACGACATGGAACTGCAGCGGGTATTTGCCAGCCGCGGTGGGATCGATGCCACCCAGGCCATCGACAGCCGCTCTTCGAAGGGCCGCTATATCCGGCGCCGGGAGATCCTGGAGAACGAGCAGTTTATCCAGGAGGGAATAGAGCTCGCCTTCTACCCCTTTATCAAAAGCGAGAACTGGCCCGGCAAGCCCTGAACCGGAGCCCGTCGCGGACCGCAGATCCCACCGCCCGATACCCGGGCAGGATCATTCAACAGCGCTTGTCACCGCTGATTTTCAGGTGCTAGACTAATGACTATTAGCTTGTAGCGCCAGCGGCGCCGGAGATACCCATGGATTTTGCCCTGCCCGAATACACCCGCTTCAAGGACAATACAAAGCTGGATCATATTCCGGGGCGCTACGGCCTGCCCCTGCTCGGCGAAACGTTCCGTTTCGTACTCCAGCCCTTTGAAGTCCTGGATGAGCACTACCGCAAATACGGCCCGGTATCCAAGGCCTCCCTCACCTTCCAGAAGTTCGTGGTGGCGCTGGGGCCGGAATTCATGCAGCAGCTGATGCTGGACTCCAAGCAGAGTTTCTCCGCCCGCATGGGCTACAACACCCCTCTCGGGGACTTCTTCGCCGGGGGCCTGCTGATGCGGGACTTCGACGAGCACAAGTTCCACCGGCGCATCATGCAGACCGCCTTCAAAATCGACGCCATGCGCAGCTACGTCGACCTGATGCACCCGATTATCGACCGGGAGTTGTCGCGCTGGGGACAGCAGGCCGACTTCCATTTCTATCCCAACATCAAGACGCTGCTGCTGGACATCGGCGCCAAGGTTTTCCTGGGCATGGATATGGAGGGCCCCGAGACACGCGCCCTCAACCAGTCCTTTCTCGACATGAACGAAGGCATGCTCGCCCTGATTCGCAAGGACTGGCCCGGGCTCACCTACCGCAAGGGCATGGACGGGCGCCGGGCACTGGAAAAATTCTTCTTTGACGTGGTGCCCCAGCGACGCGGCAAACAGGGCAATGACATGGCGACCTTTTTCGCCAACGAAAAAACAGAGGAAGGTGAGTATTACTCCGACCAGGTGGTCGGCGAGCATCTGATCTTCCTGCTGCTGGCGGCGCACGATACCACCACCAGCGCACTGACCATGGCGGTTCACTGCCTGGCCCACGACCAGCAGTGGCAGGATCGCCTGCGAGAGGAACTGCAGGCGCTGGGCAAACCGCACCTGGAGTACGAGGACCTGTCCAGGGTGACCGACCTGGATCATTGCTTCAAGGAAATCCTGCGCATGAACCCGCCGGTGCCAATGATGATGCGGCGCACGGTCAAGGAAGTAGAGCTGGGTGGCTACCTGTTACAGCCGCACACCATGGTACAGATCTCGCCCCTCTACACCCACCGGATGGAACAATGGTGGACCAGGCCCCACCAGTTCGATCCCGACCGCTTCACCCGCGAGGAACACAAACAGCACAGTTTCCTGTGGGCTCCCTTCGGTGGCGGTGCGCACAAGTGCATCGGCCTGCACTTCGCCGACATGCTGTTCAAGGCAGCCCTGTCCGGACTGCTGCTGAAGTACCGCGTCCGCTATGTCAAACCGGGCCAGCACGACGGTCGGATGCAGTACTTCCCCTTCGCCAAGCCGATGGACAACCTGCCACTGGTGCTCGAGGCCCTGTAGCCGACCCACGGTCAGGGCCGTGGGTGCCTTGTAGCGCTCGCTAGACCAGCGCCTCCAGCATGCCGCTGTCGTAGGCTCTGATATCCGCCAGACGCTGTTCCTTTACCAGCCTGACCCAGGCGGGATTGGCTATCAGCGCCCGCCCCACTGCCACCAGGTCGAATTCATCCGCCTCCATGCGCCGCACCAGTTCGTCCAGGCTGGCGGGCTCCGCAGCCCTGAAGGCAGTCTCGCCCGGAGCGGGAATAAAGTCTGCACTGAGGCCGACACTGCCCACGGTGATGGCCGGCTTGCCGGTGATCTTGCGAGTCCAGCCGGCGAGGTTCAGGTCACTGCCCTCGAACTCGGGCTCCCAGAAACGGCGGGTCGAGCAGTGGAAGATATCGACGCCGGCTGCCGACAGCGGCAGCAGAAATCGCTCCAGTTCCCCGGGGCTGGTTACCAGCCGGGCGCCGTAGTCCTGCTGCTTCCACTGCGACCAGCGCAGGATGACGGGAAACGTCGGTCCTACCGCTGCCCGCACCGCGGCAATCACCTCGAGCGCGAACCGGTTGCGCCGCTCCAGTGAGCCGCCGTAGTCATCATCGCGCTGGTTGGTACCCTCCCAGAAAAACTGGTCTACCAGGTAACCGTGGGCGCCGTGAATTTCCACCGCGTCAAAACCCAGGGCCTTTGCATCCGCCGCTCCCTGGCCAAAGGCCGCGACCACGTCATCGATATCGCGCTGGGTCATGACATGGCGGTTGATCTTGCCGGGAACATTCATCCCCGAGGGCGTATAGCCGTTCACGTCGCCTTCCGGCGGTGTACCCGCGCGACGCATGCCGCCGCAATGCCACAACTGGGGCGCGATCTTGCCGCCCTCTGCATGCACCGCGTCGGCCACCTTCTGCCAGGCCTCGAGGCGCTCGCCACCATGGAAGTAAGGGACATCCGGGTAACCGCTGGCGGCGATATGATTGATGCAGGTGCCCTCGGTGATGATCAGCCCTACCCCGCCGGCGGCCCGGCGGCGGTAGTAGTCGACCACGTCCTCGCCGGGAATATTGCCGGGGGATTTGTTGCGGGTCATGGGCGCCATCACCAGTCGGTTGGCAAGCTGCAGGGGGCCCAATTCAAAGGGCTGGAACAGTATATCGGTATCACTCATGTCATTTTCCTTGTTGGTTGGCTTGCCTGGTTTCAGGCCAGTGCCTCGAGGCCCCGCTCTATACACCACATCGCGGACAATGCCCCGAGGATATAGACCGGCAGCGGCATCAACCGATCCTGCCAGGGAGCCAGTGGTTTGCGCACCAGGTACCAGACTGCGAGTACCACGAGGATAAAGGCGATCTGCCCCACCTCTATGCCCACGTTGAAAAACAACAGGGCCAGGGGCACGTTGTCCTGGGGCAAACCTGTCTCGGCCAGGGCGCCGGCGAAGCCCATCCCGTGCAGCAGGCCAAAGCCACCTGCCAGCCACCACGGATTGCGCCACAATATGTCGTGCCTGCTGGCGCGACTGAGTTCGACCGCGAGAATAAAAATACTGAGGGCTATGGCAAATTCCACCAGTGCCACCGGGTAGTCAAAGAAACCCAGGGTGACCAGTGACAGGGTAATGCTGTGGCCAATGGTAAAAGCCGTGATGGTCCACAGCAGTCTGGTGCCACCCCCTACCAGCAGCAACAGACCGAACACGAACAGCAGGTGGTCCATGCCACCCCAGATATGCTCCATACCCAGCAGTGAATAATCGCCGGCCACTTCACCTGCGCTGGACTCGGCCGGTATCACGAATTCGGTTTGTTCCGCATTGAGCACCTGCTGGTAATTGCGACCGTCGAGCAGGCTGACCATCACCAGGGCGGAGGCCTGGTTGGGTCCCAGTCCTTCGACGCCCAGGGTTTCACCCACCAGGCCGTCCTCTCCCAGCTGGTCGCAACGCATCTGCCAGCTGTCAACCCGGCCGGTGCCCTCCATCTGCGGTGGGCTGCTGTTGGTGATCTCACAGGAACCCGGCCACAGCGGCTGCAGCGGTGTACTGCTGGTACCCTGGGCGGGCGTCTTCCATACCACGGCGTACTGATGGTCCCCGATTTCAGTGACTTTCAGCAGGGACGGCGCAAAGCGGTGGGCCTGCGCGGCCTGCACCAGAACCAGGCCTACCACCAGCACGGTCAGCTGTCGCAGCATGTTCATTTCCTCACCTCGTACTGCTCGCGCATGGTATCGATACTCGCCTGCAGAGCGGCGGCACTGGCCCGGGACTGCAGGTCGCGCATAAGCTGCTCGCGCACTTCCTCAAGGGTTGCGTCGCGCCCGGGTTCGACCTCGCTGACCCAGACATAGTGCAGGCCGTAGGTTGACCTTATCGGGCCGACCCAGCTGCCGGGCTGCGGATCCGCCGCCTGCAGGTTGCTGACAAACTCGGAGCCGAACTGGCGGGCGAGCTGGTCCGGTGACTGGCGGGTAAAGCGGTAGCCCGGCAGGAACGGGGAACTCAGTTCCAGCGCCGCGGCCGGATCGAGCTGCTCTTGCACGATGCGGGCTATGGCGGCTTCGGCCTCGGGCTCGCGCGCCGCGTTGAAGTAGACGTGCTCGATCGAATAGCGCGGCGGACGTCGCAGTTCTTCCCTGCGCGATTCGAACTCGGCCAGCAGGTCGGCTTCGGTGGGAGGCACTGGCGGATAGTAACCCAGCAACAGCTGCTCCATGACCTGGATCAGGCGGCGCTTGACCACTTCGTCACCGAGGTGCAGGCGCATCTCCAGGGCCTGCTCATAGCGCTCCTGCTCGGTCTTGCCCTCCCCCATCTGCAGGAAACTCATGTTGAGCAGCAGCCGCTGGTATACGACGGTATCGTACAGGTGCAGCTTCAGCTCCAGAGCACGCTGGAACAGCATGTCCCGGTCCAGCTCCGCCGTCACCATGCGGTCGAGCTGCTCCGGATCGGGCAGGCGCCCGGTGCTGGCGAACCACTGCTGCTGCAGGGCCTCTATTCTCGCCTCACCCAGCGGGCCGATGACCGGCCTGGGTTCCGGGAAGATCACACCCTGCAGGTAGTAGAGCAGGTATCCCAGCGCAATAAAATGAATCCACGGCCTGTTCAGCCGGGCCAAAAATGACATCGCATTATCTCTCGAATGGTAGTTACGCGGCCGCCCTAGTCTTCGTAGCTGGCCTGCTGCTTCTGCAGTTGCGCCTGCAGCCCGGCCTGCAGGTCCGCCGCGCTCAACATGCCCGCATTCCAGGTAGCCACATAGTTGAGGCTTTCCTGTACCGAGTGGTCACGGGAATACAGCAGCATCTCCTTGCTGCCGCGCATCGCCAGTGGCGATTTGCGCGCGATGGACTGCGCTATGGCCATGACCTCGCGCATGAGCGTATCACTGTCTTCATAGACACGGTTGACGAAGCCCACTTCCCTGGCCTCTTCCGCGTCCATATTACGGCCGGTATAGGCCAGTTCCCGGGCCACCCCGTCGGGAATCAGTTTGGGGAGGCGCTGCAGGGTACCCACGTCCGCCGTCATGCCGATATCAATTTCGCGTATGGAGAAATAGGCGTCCTCGGTGGCGTAGCGCATATCGGCGCAGCACACCAGGTCGACGCCGCCGCCTATGCAGGTCTTGTGAATTGCCGCCAGCACCGGCTTGCGACATTTTTCAATCGCGCTCAGGTTATCCTGCATTTTCAGGATAGTGCGACGCAGATGCTCGGCCCGACGGGAGGGTTCGCTGGAACTGCCGCGCAGGTCGCCGAACATCGCCAGGTCCAGGCCTGCGCAAAAATGGTTGCCGTGGCCCGCCAGGATGACGGCGCGCACCGACGGCTCCTCATCCAGCCATTCGAAACAGGCCTGCAATTCCGTCCACATGGTGGCGCTCATGCAGTTCGCCTTATCGGGACGGTTCAGGCTCACGGTGGCTACCTGCTGGTCGAACTGCAGGTCCAGGGTCTCAAAACTCGGGGCTTCCATTTATCCTCTCACCTTGGCTTATCGGGGGGGTTGAATGTTACCAGCTTGACACGAAGTCGGCAGTATCCAGGGCCGGCACGTTTTTGCCGGCGCCATCGCGGGTACCCAGGTATACAAAGCCGATGATCTCCTCGTTGGCCTCCAGGCCGAGTGCTGTCATCACAGCGCGATCAAAGGCCGCATCACCGGTACGCCATATACCGGCGTAACCACAGGCCTCGGCAGCCAGCAGAATCGCCTGGGCGGCGCAGCCGGCCGACAGGCGCTGCTCAATTGCGGGCACCTTCGGGTGTTCAGTCAGCCTGGCCACTACCACCACCAGCAGGGGCGCCCGCAGCGGCGCGGCACTGGCCTTTTCCAGTGCTGCCTTATCGAGCTGGGGATTGCGCTGGCGCAGACAGCGTTCCAGCACCCGGCCGAAGTCATGGCGGCGCTCCCCCGCAATCGTGATAAACCGCCATGGCCGCAGCCAGGCATGATCAGGCGCGCGCAGTGCGGCCTGGAAAATGCCATCCATTTCCGCGGCGCTTGGGGCCGGTTCCACCAGTCTCGGACTGGAGTTACGGCGCTGGAGAAATTGCAGGATATCAGTCATCAATACACCACCGTGGATCAGGTCCGCCCCGGGGCCGGGTAGCGGCGCCGCCCACTATCCCACAAGGCCGGCGGCCGGGCAAAAACTGCTGATATGGCCCCGCTTGGGCGCGGCGCACCGGCATCAGTGCCCCGGAACCCCGGGGCCAAGCAGGATATTCATGAAGCCCGCATCGCCGGGCACCGCGTCCACATCGTCACACCAGCGGGCCAGCTCATCGCAGCTACAGGCGACGAGCCGGTGTTCGATATGGTCGATGATCCAGCTGGGCTGGTCCAGTGTGGCGAGCAGCTCCAGCAGGGCGCGTCCACTGCTGCCGGCCTGCCGCAGGGACAGCGGCGTAAGCTCAAGAATAATGCGCGGCAGTCGCGGCAGTGCACGCAACAGTGGCAGCAGGCCGGCCATCACCGCGTATTCCGCCCCCTGCACATCTATTTTCAACAGGTCCAGGCGCGACAAGCGCTGACGCAGGAAATCGCTGCCGTTGTAAAGCGTGACAGGCAGACTGCGACGAGCGCCGTCGGTGGCAAATATCTGGTGATCCCCGGCGTTGTCATCGCTCAGGAAGAGCCGCCCGGCAGCATTTGTATCCGCCAGCCCCGCCTCGAAAGCGGTGACCACATCGCGGCAATCGTTGAGCGCGAGGTTCTGCTGCAACAGTCGGTAATTGTCCGGGTCCGGTTCGAAGGCCAGCACCGTACCGCCCGGGGCCACCCGACCGGCGGCAATGACCGGGAAATAACCGATGTTCGCGCCCACGTCCACAAACACATCCCCGGGCTGCAGGGCGGCGAGTACCAGGGCAGTCTCGTAGGGTTCCCAGATACCCTCCTCCCGGATCCGACGCGAGACAAAGCGATCCGCCTGGCCATGCACATGAAGTTGCAAAGGGGTGTGCACACCCGGAACGCACAGGGTCACGGGTGGCGATGACATAGCCCGCCCGGTCACTGCGCACCGGCCGGCTGCAACTGTCTCATCACAGGCAGGGGCTAGGGTGTCAGGTCTTCCTGCTCTCCCCCCTCCTTCACTGGAATCATCAGGTCCTCCTTGCTGACGTTCAGCAACAGCAGGACATTGGATGCCACGTAAATGGAAGAATAGGTACCCACGCCGATACCCACGATCAGGGCCACAGCGAAGCCGTTGATCATTTCGCCACCGAACAGCGCCAGGCACACCAGTACCAGCAAGGTGGTCAAGGAGGTAAACAGCGTGCGGTCCAGGGTTTCGGTAAGGGAAATGTTGACCAGCTCCACCGGTTCCGTGCGCCGTATCTTGCGAAAATTCTCGCGGATACGATCGAACACCACAATGGTGTCATTGAGCGAATAACCGATCACCGCCAACAGGGCAGCAAGCACCGTCAGGTCAAACTCCATGCGGGTAAACGAGAAAAAACCCAGCGTGATAATGACGTCGTGAATCAAGGCGACAACAGCACCCACCGCGAATTTGAGCTGAAAGCGGAAGGCGATGTACAACATCACCAGCCCGAGTGCGAGGAGCATGGCCAGGCCACCCTGTTCGCGCAACTCGTCCCCCACCTGGGGCCCCACAAACTCTATGCGGCGCAGTTCCACCTCACCGGTAAATGTCGCCTGTAACTTGCGCAACAACTCTGCACCTTCCTGGTCGGAGTAGCCGTGCGGCAGGCGGATCAGCACATCCCGGTCGGTACCGAAGCTCACGACCGTAGCGCCCTTGTACCCCTCGGTGGCCAGGGTCTGGCGGATACCTGTGAGGTCGGCGCTCTCGCTGTAGTTGATTTCAAGCAGGGTGCCACCGGTAAAATCCAGACCCCAGTTGAGCTGCTGCGTCGCGAGGGAACCGAGGGAGGCAAGCACCAGCGCGATCGAGCACAGGGCCGCGACCTTGCGCAGGCCCATAAAGTTGATCACTTTCATACCTTGATCCCTCCGATCGACAGTTTCTTGACGCGGCGGCCGCCGTAGATAAGGTTGACCATCGCGCGTGTTCCCATGATCGCTGTGAACATGGACGTGATGATGCCAATGGACAGGGTAACGGCAAAACCCTTGATCGGCCCGGTGCCGACAGCGTAGAGGATCACGGCCACAATGAGCGTGGTCAGGTTGGCGTCCAGAATGGTGGCCACCGCCCGTTCATAACCGGCATGGATGGCCATCTGCGGCGCCATACCGTTGTTCACTTCCTCCCGTATCCGGCCGAATATCAGCACGTTGGCATCCACAGCCATACCCACCGTCAACACGATACCGGCGATGCCGGGCAGGGTCAGCGTTGCTCCCAGCAGCGACATACAGGCCACCAGCAGGACGATGTTGGCACTCAGGGCAACGACTGCTACCAGGCCAAACAAGCGGTAGACGATGATCATGAACAGGATCACCAGGCCGAGACCATACTGCACCGACTTGATACCCATGCGAATATTCTCCGCACCAAGGGACGGCCCCACCGTGCGCTCTTCCACAAAGGAAATGGGCGCGGCCAGGGCACCGGCGCGCAGCATCAGGGCGAGTTCAGAGGATTCCAGCGGGCTGTCCAGCCCGGTTATCTGGAACTGGGCGCCCAGGGCCGACTGGATAACGGGCGCTGTCAGCAGTTTTTTCTCGTCGTAGGGCAGCTTTACGGCCACTTCGCTGCCGTCGGGCTGCACTTCATAGCGGGTGCGATATTTGCGTTCGATGAACAGCACGCCCATGCGGCGCTTGACGTTGTTGCGGGTTGCCCGCGACATCAGGCTGCCGCCCTCGCTGTCGAGGCTTATCTGGACGTTGGGCTGGCCGTTCTGGTCGAAGCTCGCCTGGGCGTTGGAAACCCGCTCCCCGGTGATGATCACATCGCGCTCCAGCCACTCGCTGGCGCCTGCCCGGTCGGGACTGCGATAATCGAAACGCTGCTTCTCCGACGCCGCCGCGTCCATGTTGGCCACCAGGCGGAACTCCAGGTTGGCGACCTTACCCAGGATACGCTTGGCCTCCGCCGTATCCTGTATGCCCGGCAGCTCTACCACGATGCGGTTCTGGCCCTGGCGCTGCACCAGGGGCTCCGACACGCCGAGTTCGTTCACGCGGTTGCGCAGCGTCGTCAGGTTCTGGGCAACGGAATACTCTGCAATCTCCTTGCGGACCTGGTCTGGCAGAGTGGCAAGCAGCTTCCAGTTGTCGGCCTCGTCGACCCGGTCCAGAGACAGCTGGGGCTCGGCATCCGCAATTGCGTCACGGGCCTGCTCACGCTGGGCTTCGGTCTTGAAACTGGCCTGAATCTGGCCCGCATCGTCAATAGACACAAAGCCGCGAATGCGCTCCTCACGCAGGGTGCGCTTGATTGCGTTGGTGTAATACTCCATGCGCCGCTCTATCGCCGCGTCCACGTCGACTTCCAGCATGAAGTGCACACCACCACTGAGGTCGAGACCGAGTTTCATCGGCGCCGCGCCGTAATCGCTGAGCCAGTCGGGTGTGGTGGGCGCCAGGTTCAGGGCGACGATAAAACCGTCTCCGAGAGCCCGGGACACCCGGGCCTGGGCGGGCAACTGCTGGTCCTTGTCGCGCAGGCGGATCAGGGCGTTGCGGCCCGACTCGTCCACCGCCGGGTCAAAGTGTTCGATAGCGGCCTCATCCAGCGCCGCCAGCGCGCGACCGAGAATCGCGTCATCAATGACCTGGGCACTGCTCTCCCCGGTAATCTGCAGGGCAGGATCCGGCGCGTAGAGGTTGGGCGCAGCATAGAACAGGCCCAGCAGTAAAAAGAACAGAACGAGCAGGTATTTCCACAAAGGGTACTTATTCAGCATGTCGGTGCTCTGGCAGGGGGATGCTGCTGCATCCCCGTTAAAAAGTGCGTCATTATAAAGAAACGGCCCGGCGCTACAAGGCTGGTCGCCTTTGCTGCAGAAAGGCCTGCCCCCGGGAAACTACTCCAGCCATTGCCTGGCGTTGCGGAACAGGCGCATCCAGCCGCCGTCCTCACCCCACTGGGGCGGCGCCCAGGAATACTGCACGGTCCGAAACACCCGCTCGGGATGCGGCATCATGACAGTGGCCCGCCCGTCCAGGCTGGTCAGGCCGGTGATGCCCGCCGGCGATCCGTTGGGGTTGGCCGGGTAGTGCGCGGCCGGCGCGAGATCGTTGCCGACAAAGCGCAAGGCCACAGCCCCGCTGGCTTCGCAGGCCGCCTCGGCGGCCGGATCGGCAAAACGGGCCCGGCCCTCCCCGTGAGCAACCGCGATCGGCAGGTGCGATCCGGCCATCCCCGCCAACAGGATTGACGGACTGGCTTCAACCCTGGCCAGCGCCAGCCTTGCCTCGAACTGCTCTGATCGATTGCGCACGAAGTGCGGCCAGTGCGCCGCGCCGGGAATCAGGTCCTTGAGGGTCGAAACCATCTGGCAGCCGTTACACACACCCAGGGTAAAACTGTCCTCGCGCTGGAAAAACCCGGCGAAGGCATCACGCAGGCGCTCATTGAACAGAATACTCTTGGCCCAGCCCTCACCGGCCCCGAGTACGTCGCCGTAGGAGAAACCGCCACAGGCCACCAGGCCCTTGAATTCGGACAGGTCACGGCGGCCGGAATGCAGGTCGCTCATATGCACATCAAAGGCGGCAAACCCCGCCCGATGGAAAGCCGCGGCCATTTCGACGTGACCGTTCACCCCCTGCTCGCGCAGGATGGCAACAGGTGGACGAACACCCCTGGCAATATAGGGAGCGCTGATATCCTCGGCCGGGTCAAAACTCAGCTGCGCCGACAGGCCCGGGTCCGCGCTGGCGATCGCCTCATACTCCTCCCGGGCGCAATCGGGGTGGTCCCGCAGGGCCTGGATCTCGTAGCTGGTGCGCGCCCACAGCTGCTGCAGGCGCTGACGGGAATCACTGAGCAGGGCATCGGCACCGTCTGTGACTGTCACCTCATCCCCCGCGACCGCCTCACCTATCGGGTGCAGGCAATCCGCCAGGCCCAGTTCCTGCGCCCGGGCCTGCAGCGCTGCAAGATCGCCGCGTGCGACCTGTAACACCGCGCCGGCCTCTTCGCTGAACAAGCGGGCAAGCCCGCTCCCCGGCACTTGGGCCAGGTCTATGTTGAGTCCGCAATGGCCGGCAAAGGCCATCTCCAGCAGTGTGACGATCAGTCCGCCGTCCGACCGGTCGTGGTAGGCCAGCAAGCGGCCGCCTTGCAGGAATTCCTGCACCAGCCGGAAAAAGCCCTTCACATCGGCAGCATCGCCGATATCCGGCACGGTATCACCCAACTGGCCATATACCTGGGCCAGGCTGGAGCCTCCCAGCCGGTTGGCGCCTCGCCCCAGGTCCAGCAGCACCAGCACCGCGTCCGCGGCGGGCTGCAGCTGTGGCGTTATCGACAGGCGCGCGTCCACCACCGGCGCAAAGGCCGAGACGATCAGCGACATGGGGGCTGTCACCGCCTTGTCCACGCCGCCTTCACGCCAGGTGGTGCGCATGGACATGGAGTCCTTGCCCACCGGAATAGTAATCCCCAGGGCAGGACAGAACTCCATGCCCACAGCGCGCACCGTGTCATACAGTGCCTCGTCCTCTGCGCCGTAACCGGCGGCGCACATCCAGTTGGCGGACAGCTTGATGTCACTTATATCCGCGATGGCCGCCGCGGCAATATTGGTGATGGCCTCCGCCACCGCCATCCTGCCCGACGCTGCGCCATCGACCAGCGCCAGCGGCGTGCGCTCGCCCATGGCCATGGCCTCGCCGGCAAAGGCATCGTAGGACACGGTGGTCACCGCACAGTCCGCCACCGGCACCTGCCAGGGTCCCACCATCTGGTCCCGCGCGACCATACCTGTAACAGTGCGATCGCCTATCGTGATCAGGAAATTCTTGCTGGCCACAGCGGGCAGCTGCAGCACGCGCTCGAGGGCTTCCGCCAGCGCGGCCTGCAGGTTCAGAGGGCTATGCGCCGGCCGCTGGCGCCGGATATCGCGCTGCATACGCGGGGGCTTGCCAAACAACACCGACATGGGCAGGTCCACCGGGGCGTTACCAAACACGCTGTCGGTGAGCTGCAGATGCAGCTCGCTGGTGGCTTCTCCCACTACCGCGAAGGGGCAGCGCTCGCGCCGGCAGATCGCCTCGAAACGCTCCAGGTCCGCCGGCTCCACCGCCAGTACGTAACGCTCCTGGGACTCGTTGCACCAGATCTCCAGCGGGGACATGCCCGGCTCGTCATTGGGCACCCTGCGCAGCTCAAAGCGGCCGCCCCGGCCGCCGTCCTTGACCAGTTCGGGCAGGGCATTGGACAGGCCGCCGGCGCCGACGTCATGTATGAACGCGATGGGATTGTCCTCACCCAGCTGCCAGCAGCGGTCTATCACTTCCTGGCAGCGACGCTCGATCTCGGGGTTCTGGCGCTGCACCGACGCAAAATCGAGATCCTCGTGACTCTGCCCACTGGCCATCGAAGAGGCGGCACCACCGCCGAGCCCGATGAGCATGGCCGGCCCGCCCAGCACGATCAGTTTGGCGCCGGGCTGGTAATCGCCCTTCTGGACATGTTCCTCGCGGATATTGCCGTAGCCGCCGGCAATCATGATGGGCTTGTGATAGCCGCGCACCTCATCGCCCGAGACACCCGGGGCGCTCATTTCAAAGCTGCGGAAGTAGCCGCAAATATTGGGCCGGCCGAATTCGTTATTGAAGGCGGCGCCCCCGATCGGCCCCTCCAGCATAATCTCCAGGGCCGACACGATACGTCCGGGCTTGCCGTAGTCGTGCTCCCAGGGCTGGAGATAACCGGGTATCTGCAGGTTGGAGACGGAAAAACCGGTGAGGCCGACTTTCGGCTTGGATCCCCGCCCCACGGCGCCCTCGTCGCGGATCTCGCCACCGGCGCCCGTACCGGCCCCGGGAAAGGGCGCGATCGCCGTAGGGTGATTATGGGTTTCGACTTTCATCAGCAGATGGATATTCTCCTGGGAAAAGCCGTACTCACAGCTGACCGGATCGGGATAGAAGCGGCCGGCGCGGTGCCCCGCCACAACGGCGGCATTATCCGAGTACGCCGACAGCACGTTCTGGCCGCCACATTCGTTGGTATTGCGGATCATGCCGAACAGCGAGTGCTGTTGCTGCTCGCCGTCGATGCTCCAGCTGGCGTTGAATATCTTGTGGCGGCAGTGTTCCGAGTTGGCCTGGGCGAACATCATCAATTCCACATCGGTGGGATTGCGCCCCAGCGTGGTAAAGCTATCGACCAGGTAGTCTATTTCATCGTCGGCCAGGGCCAGCCCCAGACTGCGATCCGCCGCGGTCAGGGCTTCCCGGCCCCCGCCCAGCACGTCCACCTGGCTCAGGGGGGCGGGCTCGGCATGCCGGAACAACTCGCCCGGCTGTTCAAGGCTGTCAAACACGGCCTCGGTCATACGATCGTGAACCAGCTCATCCACTGCCCCGCGCTGCGCATCTGCCAGTGACTCCGGCAAACGGAGATACCAGGCCACGCCCCGCTCCAGGCGCAGCACCGGTGTCAGTCCGCAGTTGTGGGCGATGTCGGTGGCCTTGCTGGACCAGGGAGAGATCGTACCCGGGCGGGGGACGACCAGGCGCAGGGTTGCACTGTCCAGCTCCGCGGCGTTGCCTCCGGCAAAACCGGGGCCGTATTCCAGCAGGCTCACCAGCACTTCGCGCTGCGCGTCCGACAGGTCGCACTGCAGGTCGGCGAAATGGACGTACTCGGTGTGGAGCAGCTGGATGTCGGGATGGATAAGGGCGAGTTTCTGCGCCAGCTTGTCAAGGCGAAAATCTGACAAGACAGGGGCGCCGCGCAAAATCAGCATGCTGGGGGGAGCTCCGGATGGAGAGAAAATTTGGAGGCGGCATTGTACTGTATTTGCGACCGTCGAGTTAAGCGCCAGACGAAAACTTATGCACCGGCGGACTGGGGAACCGCCGCGGGAAAGCTGGCCATAGCTGCAGTTAGGCCTGTGCGATTTTCCGCTACGGAGGCTAGAATGGAGGCATGCAACCGCGCGTCGTCACAGCTGCCCTCGCCCTCTCGCTGGCCCTGCTGCTCCTGCTGGGCGCCTGCAATGGCGGGGGTGATGCCCTGCACCGCATCCAGTCCAAAGGCGAGCTGAAGGTCGTCACCCGCAACAGTCCCACCACCTACTATATCGACCGGGACGGCCCGAACGGTTATGAGTACGCCCTGGCGGGTCTGCTGGCGGCTGACCTGGGGGTCGAACTGGAAGTGAAGTCGGCCTTCACCCTGGACGGCCTGTTCCAGCTCCTGGAGCGGGGCGAGGCCGACCTGGCCGCGGCTGGCCTTACCCTGACAGAACAGCGCAGCCGTTTGTTTCCGCATTCGTCCCCCTACTACAGGCTCAGACCCCAGGTGGTTTACGTGGCAGGCACCCGGCGCCCGCTCACTGTCGATGAGTTGCCGGGCCGGAAAATTGTGGTGCTGGCAGATTCAAGTCACGTCGATGAATTAACCAGGCTCAGGGATGAGGGAGCGGCAGAGCTGCACTGGGAGGAAATCGACGGGGCGGACACGATGGAACTGCTGGAAATGCTCGACACCGGCGAGGCGGAACTGGCAGTCATAGACTCCAATGAATTCGACGTACAGCGCAGCCTGTACCCGCGGCTCAAGGTGGCGTTTGACCTGCTTCCGGACCAGGAGCAGGACATGGTCTGGTACCTGGCGCCGGGCGCGGACAACAGCAGGCTGCAGGCCTATATCGACCAGTTTTTCCTGCGCCTGCAGGCGGACGGCACTCTGGAGCAACTGCGGGACCAATACTTCGGCCACAGCACCGGTATTTCACGCATCAGTTCACACACTTTCAATCTCAATATGCGCAACACCCTGCCCCAATACAAGGATTTGATCCGGCAGGTGGCGCGGGAATACCAGATGGAATGGCAACTGCTGGCTGCCATCGCCTACCAGGAATCCCACTGGGATCCGCTGGCCACGTCTCCCACCGGGGTGCGGGGCCTGATGATGCTGACTTTGCCCACGGCAAAGGAAATAGGCGTATCCGACCGGCTGGACCCACTGCAGAGCCTGCGCGGTGGAGCGCGCTACCTTAAAAACCTGAAGCGCCGGCTGCCCGCCAGTATCGAGGAACCCGACCGTGGCTGGTTCGCCCTGGCTGCCTATAACATCGGCCTTGGTCACCTGGAGGACGCCAGGGTGATCACCCAGCGCCAGGGGGGTGACCCGAATCGCTGGCAGGATGTGTTGGAACGCCTGCCGCTGCTGCAGAAGAGCTCCCATTACCGCAAGACGCGCTACGGCTACGCCAGGGGAGTGGAAGCGGCCACCTATGTACAGAATATCCGCCACTACCACAACATACTCAACTGGCAGGATATCTCGGACAACAAGCCACTGCCGCCACTGAAAGTAGAGGACTACCTGCCCCAGGTCCTGCGCGACACCAATCTTTCCGCGCTGTAAGTATTTGCCCCCGCGGCGCTACCTGCGCGCCTTGAAAAAAGCCTGCAGCCGGTCGCTGCTGGCCTGGGCCATTACACCGCCCTGCCAGCTGACCCGATGATTCAACCAGGGCTCATCCAGCAGTTGGCAGCGACTGCAGGCCACACCGGCCTTGGGCTCAGCGGCGGCAAACACGAGGTGGGCAATGCGGGCATGCACCATGGCACCGGCACACATGGCGCAGGGCTCGAGTGTGACAAACAGTGTGGCCCCCGGCAGGCGATAATTCCCGACGCGACTGGCAGCGGCGCGCAGGGCGACTACCTCCGCATGGGCGGTGGGATCGGCGGCGGATATAACCTGGTTCCAGCCCTCCCCCAGCACTTCACCGCCGCGCACAACGAGGGCGCCCACCGGCACTTCATCCAGCGCGGCGGCGCGGTCCGCGAGCTCCAGCGCCCGCTGCATCCAGCGCGCCTGCTCGTCGTCGTTCAAGGTCCGTGAACCACTTGTTGATCAGCGCGCCCGATACGAACCGACAGACCTGTCGCTTGTGAACACCGCACAGCCTAGCGACCCTCGAATCTGGCTGCGCGGCGCTCGATGAAGGATTGCACGCCCTCCGCGGCATCCTCACTGGCGAGCAAATGTGCCTGCACCGAGTCAAGGGCGCCGATGCAGGCATCCACCCCTTCTGTCAGGTAACGCCTTGCCGAGGCCTTGGTCGCCTGTACCGCCAGCGGAGCCTGGGTAGCAATGCGCTCGGCGAGCTCGATGGCCCTGTCCAGTTGCGTTCCCGCGGGCACCACTTCCTGTACCAGGCCGATACGGTAGGCCTCTGCTGCGTCAAACTCGTCACTGGTCAGCAGGTGATACATGGCGTTGCCCCAACCGGCCCGCTCGGGAAACCTGAAGGTAGCGCCTCCGGTCGCATGGATGCCCCTGGCTGGCTCGAGCTGGGAGAACCGGCAGTCGTCGGCTGCCACCACGATATCACCGGCCAATGCCAGCTCGATACCAAAGGTGAAGGTAATCCCCTGCACGGCGGTAACAATCGGTTTGCGGCAGGCCCTGCCAAGGGCCATGGGGTCTACCGCGGCAGCATGGTCCGGATCCTTACCTGCACGGGCCATGGCCTCGGTCCATTTCGGCAGATCCAGCCCGGCGGAGAAGTGTTTGCCGTGGCCAAATACCACACCGACCCACAACTCCGCATCCTCGTCCAGCCGGGTATACGCTGCTACCAGCTGCTTCGCCATATGGGGGGTATAGCTGTTGAATTTCTCCGGGCGGTTGATGCCGATCAACAACAGATGTCCGCGTTGCTCGACTGTAATCGAACCCTCGGTATTACTCATACTGCACCTCTGCTGATACCAGTCATGGTTTCAATCAGTCCATGGCCGCCTGCTGATCCAGCCATAAACCGATGAGCTTGTAGACTATAGAAAGAATCACCGCACCCACAAACAGACCGATGATGCCAGACATAATCATACCGCCTATTGCACCGAACAGAATCACGGGCATGGGAATATCCAGGCCACGCCCCATCATCAGCGGCTTGAGCAGGCTGTCACTGCCGCCGGCGGCCAGTTGATATACCGTGAACACAACCGCCCATGTGGTATCCATCGTCGAGAACGCGTAGGCCATCACCGGTGCCAGTACGATCAACGGGGGCAGCTGGGCAATGGCTAATACGAGCACGATCACACTCAGTATCGGTGCCCCGGGAATGCCGGCCACAAACAGTCCAATGGAGACCAGTATGGTCTGGATGATAGCGACACCGATAACGCCCTGCAGCACGTTGCGTATCGTGGCGACAATCATGGGAGCCCACTCGCCACCCGGTCGCAGGCCGCCCACGCGCACGAAGAAACGTTTGGCTGCTTCTGCACATGGTTCCGCGAAAGTCATAAATCCGCCGGCAATAATCAGCGAAACGACAAACATCAGAACACCCACCAGGCTGCCACCGATTTGCTTGAGCAGTTTGCCGCTGAGTTCCTTGATCTGTTCGGAATTGCCATGGAGAAAAGCTTCCAGGTCACTGCTGGCGGAACTCCAGG
Source organism: Haliea sp. (assembly GCA_024642265.1). Lineage (GTDB taxonomy): Bacteria > Pseudomonadota > Gammaproteobacteria > Pseudomonadales > Halieaceae > JARRPM01. The sequence continues at coordinate 86,639 of JAHEBL010000004.1, forward strand.
CGGTGTAAAGCTGCTCGCCAATCACAGGCCAGTCCTTTACCTTGACGCCCGGTGGCGGCACCTTCAACTCGCCGGATTCCAGGCCAGCCCCGAGCTTTTTGAGGCCACCCAGTCCGGCCTCGGTGACGCTCCAGGCGGGAAAAACCAGAGCAGCGATAAAGAACAGGGTAACCAGGGTGGCTGCCAGACCTCTGCGCCCACCCAGCTTGGGCTCCAGCCACTTCACCAATGGGAACGCCGCTATGGCAATGATAGCTCCCCAAAGAATGGGCGTGGTAAACGGCTTGATAATATCGTAGGCAAACAACAGCAGGATCAACAGCAAGCCGATACGCAGGGTCGCTTCGATCATATTGCGTACAAACAGCGGATCGTAATCGCCGTTCGGATGGTGCTCTTGCATGGTTATTACCTCAAATGGAAGATCTGGTGAATCTTATCTTTATAGTGGTCAACATCACAAATCGGACAGCCTCATTACCGGGGCGCTCAAGCCATTGACAGCATGGTGTCGACACCGGTGCCCTCTAACAGGGCGTCTACCTGCGCACGGTCACCCTCACCCAGAGCCCGATAGCGCTCATTGGTCCACTGCAAACACTTAAGCTGGTAGGGAAAGGACTGTTGGGTCCAGGGCGCTCCGTCGATCTCGGCCTCCCAGCTCTTTTCGCCCGCCCGCACCGCGCGGGCATTGGCGAGCTGGGCCGGCGCATAGACGCGCCCTATCTCCTCCATAAGGCAGCGCAGGCTTGCAGGCTGCTGCGCGAGACCGACCCAGTCCTGCTCCCGCGGCTCGAGGCCACTCTGGTCACACATATGATCGACCCAGGCCACCGTTCGCGGCGACACCTCGTGGGTAATATTTCGCGGCGTCGGATCAAAACCGACCAGCTGGGTCAGCTGCCCGTGCAGACCGAAGTCGCCGGCCCCCGGCCGGCCGCCCAACATAAACTTCTGGTTGGCCAGGTGATTCTCCATGGCCGCGAGAAAACGGCGGTAACTGGCATCTATCACCGGCGCGGTTGTGTCATTGGAGCCTACCACATAGAGGCGGCCAACCTGTCGCTCGGTAATCCAGCTCTTCATCTGCCTCCATTGCTCCTGCGGCATCCGCACGTCAACACCCAGCGGCAACAGGCTGCCCGCGTTATCGGCATCCACCTGTGGATACCACCGATAGTGGAACATGTACTTGGTACACCACTCGTCGGCAAAGTCCTCGATGAGGTAGTCAATAAACGCCAATGCCGGGTCCTCAGGCAGTACTGAGCGACCGGGATACATTTCCTCAAGCCTGCGGATAATGGGCGTTGAATCGCATACGGCCTCGGTTTTTCCATCCGCATCAAAGAAAAAGGTCGGCATGAAGATCGGTTTTGGCTTCTCGACACCAAGCGCATCGCAAGCCGCGTCGGGTTGACCCCAGGTCACCGCGTAGGGCACCCGTCGGTAGCGCAGCAGCGCGACCATTTTCTGGGTGTAGGGTGATCCTGTGCCACCTGCAAACCGCACCAGTTGCTGCGATGCCATAAGTACCTCCTCCTTACTATTATTCCTGGTAACAGGGCCAACGGCTGCGACCCTGCCCGAGCACACATATATTGACACAGATAATGTCATTATGTAAGCCTTGGCTCCACGAGTTGCGGTAGCGAACTTCCGGGGAGACAATCCGCGGAACGGCCGAACAGGAAGGACAAACCAATGTACCAGGGCGAGTATCTGTTGGTGGGCTCCGAGATGAGCTTCTTCACACGCAAGCTCGAGGCCCAATTGCGCTTCCAGAATATACCTTGGCGCTGGCAGTTCAAAACAGAGGCGCGCAAGGCCGAACTGGAAGCCCGGGCGGGCACGCACTTTATCCCGCTACTCGCGACCCCGGATAAATGGTTGCTCCAGGATACGATCGCCATAGGCCCAATGCTCAATGATCGTTTCCGGGAGCGCCCGGTAATTCCTGAATCACCGCTACAGCGCGCCTGCTGCTTTATCCTGGAGGACGCCTTCAATCACTGGCTGGGGCGCGTGTGTGTGCACTCGCGCTGGTGCTACCCGGAAAACGTCGCCTGGGCAGGTCCGCGATTCGGCGCCAATATGATGCTGGATCGCACCATCGAGGCCCCCTTCTCAGCTGAGGAACTGGACCAGCTTGCCGGAATCGGGCCGATGATGTACGCGGGTTTCGGTAAGAATGTGTGCGAGTACAACGGGGTGGGACCGGACCAGGCCGACGCCGTGCAGGCTGATTACCACAACCTGCTCGACGCACTTGCGACCCATTTAGCGGAACACGACTTCCTGCTCGGCAGCCGCCCCTGTCTGGCTGACTTTGCATTGGCAGGGGCAAGCAAGGCTCACTTCATCTGTGACCCAACCCCGGTCAGCTGGCTGGGCAAGCACCGGGACATGTTATTCGATTATACCGGGCGCTTCTTTGGCGAGTGGCAGCACGACCGGGGAGACTGGCCCACCAGTGACCGGGTACCGGAGACGCTGAGTGTGATTCTGGACTACCTGCAGGGAACTTACTTCCACTTCGCCTCCGCCAATATCGCCGCGGGCCTGGCCGGGGAGAAGTACTACGAGTACGACTATGGATTCGGACTCACCCGGGCCCGCACCCAGAGACGCCTCAACGCGGCGCGACTGCACGTGCAGGACGAGTTGCGGCGACTGGGAGCCGGCACAAACAGCGACATCCACAATCTGTTCCAGGGGCGCGGCATTCTGGAACACTACCTCGCATAACAGGCAGCGCACACGGCTGTTGCATCCACCGGCAATGTCACGCAAAAGCCGCGCAGCACCGTGCACTAAAACAGCGAATAACGCTTACCCCTGGGTTTGGGCACCTTGTGTGCTTCGGGCAGGGTGCAGATCCTGTCCATACGGGTGGTACTGCCATCCACATACTCCCATACCAGTTGCTCGCCATCCATATAGCGCTTCACCACCACCGGACCCCATCCGAACACATGGAAGTTGAGCACGCCCTCGTCCCAGATCATGGCGGCAGAGCTACGCATGCAGTACTCGTTGGCACCGGCGGTAAACAGTACCGAGCCCTCGGTATCGTCGGTATTGAGGCCAGCCGTACTGTTGGGGCCATAGTCGTGAATAATGCCCGCTGCAGTGACCACGGTGCGGCTGCCGCACTGCTCGACCCGCTCCAGGTGTCCCACATGGTCGCCCTCCACGCCTGACCAAAGGCCCCGGATATCGTCGGCACCCTCTGGCAGGGGCTCCGTGCACTGGGCCAGGACCGGCAGGGGAAAGTGCGAGTAAGCGCAGCCGGGTGTATTGCCCTTGGGAATGTCGGCCGCCACCTTGCCACCGCCATCAAGCGCCGGGAGTTCGCAGTAATCGATCGTACTGCCATCACCCGCCAGGGTGGCCGGATCAATGGTCAGCGGCGGGCGGGAAGAAAAGTATCCCAGCCAGAAGAGAAAAAGGCACAAGGAAATCAGCAACACGGCCAGGGCGGTGAGCAGTTTCTTGATCACAATACCGTCACTCCTATTTATTGGTTGTTGGGGACATTAAAGGGAACACACATTAAAGGGGGACAGACCACGTTTAAAATCCTTTAAATGCGGTCTATCCCCTATAACCATTTAAACGTGGTCTGTCCCCCTTTAATGTCTGGTCTGCCACCTATAACCTACCCGTTTTTGCCTAACGGCCTGTGAGGTCCAGAATGGCCTGCACACACTGCTGTGGCTGATCCTGTTGCAGGAAGTGGCCCGCGGGGCTGATGGTCCTGTGTTGAACACCGCGGCAGCCGGGCACCCGCTCAAGGAAGGGCTTATCACCACCGGCAGTAACCGGGTCTTTATCAGAAAAAGCACACATGAACGGCTTGTCGAACTTGCGCAGGACTTCCCACGCCGCCTTGTTCTCCTCTACTTCGGGCTCATCATGGAACACCGGCACCAGCCCGGGGAATCGGCGGGCACCACTCATATAGCTCTGGTCGGGAAACGGTGCTGAATAGGCGGCAATTTCGGCTTCCGACAACGGCGTTGCGGCCACCTCTCCCATCAGCTGGCCAATTTCGAGGTCCGGGC